>CAYUKN010000042.1:9270-17206 GCA_964445325.1 uncultured Ectothiorhodospiraceae bacterium | reverse complement strand
CCGGGCTTGTTAGGCCGAACTGGCCTGGTCGTGACCGGCGCGGATGCGGCGCACCATGAGCCACAAGGCGATTACGATCACCGGCGTCGACAACCCGACGAACACATCGATGGGCAAACGCCCGCTCACCGGCAGCACCGCGTCGAGCCCCTTGCCCAGGAGCCGCAATAAGCCGGCACCGTAGTAGGCCCCGGCAATCACCGTGATGGCCTCGACCGCCTGCTCGAGGCGCAACTGGAGACCGGCGCGGCGATCCATCGACTCCAGCAGATCCCGGCTTCGCGTGGCCTGCTTGACCTCGAGGCGCGTGCGCAACAAGGCGTTGGTCCGGTTGACGCGTTCGGCGACGTCGTCGATGCGCCGCCGCGTCGCTGTGAATGTGTCGGCGGCGGGGCGTAGCCGGCGCTCGAGGTAATCGCCCAGCGGCTCGCAGTCGGGTACGCGGCCCTCGCGCAGCAGCTCGAGGCGTCGCTCGATCAAGCCGTGATAGGCCCGCGATGCCGCAATGCGGTAGTTGGCCTGCGCCGCGATATCCTCGATCTCCGCGGCGAGCTCGGTGAGGCTGGCCAGATCGCGCTGCTCGGCCGCTTCCTGTGACTCGCCGCGCTGGCGCATGCCGCCCGTGACGGTCGACAGGCGTTGCTCGACATCGCTCAGCCGCGGTGAGATCTCGCGAATCAGCGGCATGGCGAGCAGCATCAACATCCGGTAGGTCTCGAGCTCCAGCAGCCGACGGACCTGATGGCCAGCCTCCCATGGGCCGATACCGTGACTCTCGACGATCATGCGCGAGTAGCCGTCGGCGCGAATGCGGAAGTCGGTCCACGCGACCGCCTTGCCGTCGGCAATACGGCTCCCGTTGACCTGACCGGTCGTGAAATCGCGCGGCGGCTCGTCGCCGGCGCTGGCCTCCACGAACGCCAGATGGATGGCCGCGAGGCGCTCGCCGGGCAAGTGGTTGAGCCAATCGGCGGGGACCTCCTCGATCGCGAGATCGACGAACGGGCGGGGCGCAGCGGAGGTGCGCAACAAGGTATAGGTCGAGCACTCGGAGTGGCGCTCCCAGCGGATGCGCACGTTGCCGAGATCGGCGACGTGATGGACCGCGCCGCTGGTCGGCGGCGGGATGCTTGCCTGCTCGCACAGCCGCGCGAGGTGGGCACGATCGGTTGCGGCCGCCCCCTCGCCCGAATGCATGACGATGTGGGTCACGCGGGTGCCGGGCAGAAGCGGCTGGGCAGGGCGCGCATGGACCTCGTCATTGAGCTCGCGCCGCCGGGGGTGGTCCCGCTGCCCGGGGAGCAAGCGATCGACCTCGGCTACGGACATGGATCGGGCCTCGTGTGGCTGCTCCACACCCGGGGCAGCAAGCGACATGCCGGATCAACAAAATGATTCAAGTCAGTGGCTTACGTTATTTTGTTGAACTCTTTTTTGCGGAAGTCGGACGCGTCGTTCCCCGAAATGGTGCGTCGCCGGCCCGGGATTGCTTCGATGTGGCGCACCGCGATGCCGGGGCACCCGGCGCCTCCCCCGGGCCCACGTGATGGCGGGCGCGCATGCTGGTCCGCGGCGAGATCGGGCCTACGGATGGCACGCCCGACTCGCCGCGACCACCACGGCCTCGCTGTAGAGCCGGGCCCGGTCGACGTGGCCGCCGGTGAGTTGGCCCACTGTGCCACCGGCGCGGCCGACGCCCTCGATGCCCTGGGTGCGGCGCCAGGCCTCGGCCAGCTCGTGACCGGCCCGAACGTCAGCCGCGATCGCCTCGGGCAGATAGAACGCCGCGGTCCGCGCCAGGCCGAGACCGCCCTCGGGGCGGGCCGCGGCGATCCAGCTGGTCACCAACAGGCCCAAGTCATCCTCGGCGAGGCCACCCTCGAGCCCGATGCCCCAGTCCGCGCGCGTGGCCTCGAGCGCGGCCCGAGCACGGCGGCTCGCGCCCGTGCGCGTGGCCGCCTCGCTCCAGGGTTGCGCGGTACCGCCGTCGGTCTCGGCCGTGACGATGTGGTGGGCGCCCGGGTGGAGCTCTTCGAAGGCGCGCCGTACCGCCTCGATCTTGGCGGGATTGGTCGAGCCGACGGCGACGCGCTGCATCACGGATCGCTGCAACGCCCGCGCGCTCAAGCGCGCAGGGCGGCCTCCGCACGAACCCGCTCGGCGTGCTCACGCAGCGGGCGCACGCCGCCGCGGAAGCTGTAGGCCTCGAAGCCCGCCTCGCGCATGATCTGCGCGAGATAGGCGCTCTTGAGCCCGACCTCGCAATAGAACAGATAAGCCCGCTGCTGCGGTAGGCGCTCGGCGTGCTCCAGGGCCTTGTCGAACTCCATGTGGATCGCATCGGGCCAGTGCCACTCCCGATGCTCGGCCTCGCTGCGCAGGTCGACGACCGCGACGTGCTCGGGGACGCGCTCGAGCTCGGGCGAGCCTGCCACCGGGTCCCCGAAGGCGCTGCTCGGCACTTGGCGCGCGCGCCGGGCCAGAGCGGGCACGAGCTCGGGATCGATGCGCTTTTCCTGCTGATCGAGCTCACCCGGGCGCACGTGCGTCAACGGCCGGCGTACGTCGAGCGCGCAGAACTCCGAGACCGTCTCGCTGATCGGGGCCGTGCCGATGCGGTGGGCGAGGGCGACGATCTCGTGCTTGTCGCGGCCGAGCAGCGGCCGCAGCACGGGGGTCTGCGCGCGAGCGGTGACGGCGCCGAGATTGGCCAGGGTCTGCGACGAGACCTGGCCCAGGGCCTCGCCCGTGATGAGCGCACGCGCGCCGGCCTCCTCGGCGACCGTGTCGGCCGCCCGCATCATCAACCGCTTGAGCAGGACCTGCCAGTAGGGCGGGCGCACGTGCGCGCGCATCTCGGCGATCACCGGCCGGAAGTCGACCACGTACAGGCGCGCGTTCGTGCCGGGCATCCAGCGCCGCTCGAGCTGGTGCAGCACGCGACGCACCGGCTCCTCCTGAGCGGGCCCGGCCAGATTGAACAGCACGAAATCGCAGTGCACGCCGCGACGCAGCATCTCCCAGGCGGCGACCGCCGAGTCGAAGCCGCCCGATATCAGCGCCAAGGCCCGGCCCTCGATACCGATCGGCAAGCCGCCGGGCCCGTCGACTTGCTCGTGAAAGAACAGCACGTCGGTGGGGCGGACCTCGACGCGCAGGGTGACCTCGGGGTTGTCCAGATCGACCGAGCCGCCGGCTTCCACCAGGCGCGAGCCCAGCCGGCGCGCGAGCGCCTCGCTGGAGATCCCGATCTGGTTGCGCGAGCCCACGCGGCGCGGGCGCACCGCGAAGGTCCGCCCGGCGACGGTGGCGCTGTAGAGACGCTCGCCCGCCGCGACGATGTCGTCGAGCCGATTCCAGGGCATGGCGGTGACATAGCGCACCGCGCGAACACCGAATACCCGCGACAAGGGCTCGACCGCCCCGGCATCGACCCCCTCGAGGTCGATACGATCGCGGCGATCACGCAGCCGTGCGCGGTAGCCGTGACGCGCGAGCTGGGCCTTGATATGGGCGCGCAGTTGGCGGTGAAATGCCCAGCGCGTATTGCCGACCTTCGTGCCGAGATCGCCCGAAAGGGTGATCGAGACGAACTGGCTGGGCGCGTTGGCTTGTGTCGTCGTACTCATGTTGCGCCTCTAGATGGGGGCCGTGGCGTGGATGGCCAACCGGGCCTCGCCGCGGGCGACTCCGGTGGCGCATCATACGCGAGCCGCGACGCGTTTGCCGGCGATCCACGCCCGCGTCGCGGGTGGGGCTCACGACCCGCGGCGGTCCATCCAGTCGGCGATGGCGCCGCCGATGGCTCGCGGCTGATCCTCCTGGATGTAGTGGAGCCCGCCGCCGACGTTGGCCGTCTCGGTGCGCGGCAGGCGCTCGCGATGGGCGGCGGCGCGATCCGGAGCCACACCATGTAGGCGCGCTGCATGTCGTTGATCGCGCGCGGCTCACCACCGATGCACAGATTCTGCGGGAACTGGCACAGGATCTTGCGATCGCCCGGGTCGCACCTGGGCGCGCGATAACACGATCGGATCGCCTGCGCCGTGCTCGATGTAGTGCATGCGGGCGCCGAGCACCCGGGTGTAGTGCGAGTCGCAGGGCAACTCGGTGGGTTTGCCGCCAGCCATTGCGCACGCCTCGTCAAGCCGGGATCCGGCGGATCACGCGGGTGGCTCGGTCATGCTCCTGGGCTGCGAATGTAGCCTCTCAGCGCATGCCGAGGGAAACGCTGTCCCGGCCGATAGCCGCATGAACCATCCGAGGTAGAGCCGAAACTATGGCGCAGGACACGTCGGTCGATCCAGGCGATGCGGAGCCGCGGCGCCGCATCACCCGCACCACAACGTTTTTCATCGCCCTCGCAAGCGCCTCGGCGGCCGGGCTCGCCTGGCGCGACGGCAGCGCGGAGCTGGTCGATGCCGTCGCCAGCGCGGCCTGGCTGCTGGTCACGGTCCTGCCCGTGATCGCGACCGCATTCATGCTCGGCGGCTACGTCAACGCCCTGCTGCCCCACGACCGGGTGGCCCGCTGGCTGGGCCCGGACAGTGGGTGGCGCGGCTACGGTCTGGCCGCGCTCGGGGGCGTGGTCACACCGGCCGGGCCCTTCGCCGTGTTCCCCATCCTGCTGGGTCTGCGTCAGGCCGGTGCCGGTTTCCCCGTATGCGTGGTCTACGTCACGGCATGGGCGACACTGGGCTTGCAGCGAACCCTCGTCTGGGAGCTGCCGTTTCTGGGCGTGGACTTCGTCGGCCTGCGCGTGCTCGCGTCCCTGCCGTTGCCGATCATCGCCGGCATATTGGCGCGCGCCCTGGCGCGACGGGTGGACCGATGAGCATCGTCATCTCGTTGGTTTTCGTCGGGGCTGTCGTCGTTGCGCTGGCGGTGTTCGCACATCGGCGGCGCCCGGCGGCGCACGCCGAGGCCCGCGACGCGGCTCGGGTGTATCTGCGCAACGTGGCGCCGCGGCTACCGTTCGCGCTGATCGCGGCCGAGTGCCTCGGTCGTCTCCTGCCACCCGATATCGTGTCCAGCTGGATCGGCACGGGGTCGGGGTTGCCCGGCGTGCTCATCGCCTCGGGGCTGGGCGCGGCCTTGCCGGGCGGTCCGCTGCTGGCGTTCCCGCTGGCGATCGCTTTGATGCGTGCCGGGGCGGGCCCGGAAGCGCTGGTGGCCTTGATCACTGCCTGGGTCCTGATCGCGGTCAACCGGACCCTGATCTTCGAGATTCCCATGCTGGGCGGGCGCTTCGCCGCGCACCGCCTGGCCCTGTGCCTGCCGCTGCCCATCATCGCCGGCGGCACGGCCGGCTTGTTGCTCATGATCTGACCACGAGCGCCGGGCTCAGTAGTATATGGCCATCTCCAGCCCGCGCGCGTCTCGGTCAGCCGAGCCGAGGCGCCGCGCGTCGCCACGGGCGAGGCGATGCGCGGTCAGCGTGAGCACGACTGCATCGACGAGGTCGTCTGGCGCGACGGCGTTGCGTCCGAGTCGCTCGCGCTCGCCTTCGACATCGAGGTCATGGCCAAGTGCGGACTCGAGGAGCTCGCGGCGCCGGGCCAGGCCGGCCGGCGTCCGCTTGCTGGCGGCGATCGCTTCACGGGCCAACCGCATGAACGCGAGCTCCGGATGGGCCTCGACGACGTGGCCCGGCCTCGCCGACGCCAGCGCCTGATCGAGCGCGCGGATCTTGGCCAGCAGGTTGTAGGCTTCGCGTGTCATGCCCGCACCGTTGCTTGCGATCGCCTCCCGGTACGACCCGGCCGTCAGCGCCGGGCGCGCCGGTGGCGAGAACACGCTGGTGCGGCGAGGCCAGCCCAACAATCGCCTTGCGGCGATATCGCACTCGCGGCCACCGGCGCGCGCGCGCTCGAGCAGGCCGATGGGCATGTCGATGGCCACGGGTTCGCCGATGGTCTCGGCGAGGCATTGTTCCGGGGTGGCATGGACCGCGCATTCGATCAGCGCGCACCGGTCCCGCGCCTCCGGCCGGGCCGTGGCCCGCAACCAGCCACCCCGGCAACCGTCGATGCCGTGAACGCGTGCGGGAGGGGGCGGTGTAGAGGCGGGCACCACGGCGCCACTCAGCTCAAGGGTGCAGGGCGAGTCTACAGTGGATGAACGCGCGCAGGGGGACGCAGACAGGACGATGGGGGGGCGCCACGGGTGAACGGACCGGGCGGGTACTGGGGTTGGCACGGGGTAGCGACGCTACCTTTGGCTCGCGCCGCGCTTGCCCGTTTGCCTCGCCACCCCCATGGTCGATTGGCGCTGGCGGCGGTACAGTCCGCCGCACCGCATAGCGCCGCCGGGGCCACCGAGACCGGGCGGACGGATAACGAGCGTAGCCCAGTGGGGATGGTGAGAGGATGAACGAGGCACCGCTGTTCGTGCGGTTGCTGGCCTGGCTGCCAGCGCTGGACTGGATGGCCTGGCTGGTGGTGGCGGTCGTGGTCATCGGTCTCGCGCTGGTTGTGGTGGTGCTGCGCTGGCTCCTGCGGCGCAGCGAGCGCTACCGTCGCGCCCGGCGCTGGGTCTGGGGCGGCGCGATCGCTGTCTTCGGCGTGGCGGTGTGGATCGCGCACAGTCTACTCGCCGGCGCTGACCTCGGCGCGCGCGCGCCCGAGGCCTTGGCGATCGGCGCGGGCCTCGTTCTTTGTCTCGGGCTGGGCTGGCTCGCGGACTGGGGCCTGTGGTTATTCGTCGCCCAGCGCGAGCCGAACGGGCGGGGCACCGATATGCCCCACATCCTCCAAACCGGTATGCGCATCGCGGTCTACGGCGTAGCTGCGCTGATCGCGGTGACGCTGGTGCTGGAGCAGGACACGCTCGGCTTCGTCGTCTCCGGCAGCGTCGTCCTCGGCGTCGTCGGCCTGGCCCTGCAAGGGGTGCTGCAGGACGCGTTCGCCGGCATCGCCATCGGCTTCGAGCAGCCCTTCCGCATGGGCGACTGGATCGAGCTCGACGATGGCACCATCGGCCAAGTCCTCGACCTGAGCTGGCGCGCAACGCGCGTGCGCACCTTTCAGGCGGGCACGCTGGTCATCCCCAATGCCTTGATCTCGGCCCAGAGGGTGCACAACCACAGCCAGAACGAGCGCCGCACCGCGGTCCAGACCGATGTGCACCTGCCCAACGAGATCAATCCGGTCATGGCGAAGCGCCTGATCCTCGAGGCCATGCTGGCGACGCCCGAGGTGCTGTCGCACCCCACGCCCGCGGTCAACCTCCTCGATGGCAGCGCGCGCCCCTACCGCTACGTGATGCATTTCTATTGCCCCGACTTCCCGTCGAAGTACCGGGCCATCTCGCGTGTCTACGAGAACGTCTGGCGCACACTCGAGCAGGAAGGCATCACCACCGCCCCCGCGGCGCGCGACGCGGCGCTCCATCGCCAGCCACCGCCCACGGTGCGGCGCGAGCGCGTAGAGGATTTGATCGGCGCCAACCCCTTGCTCCAGGCCCTGACGCGGGACGAACGCGCCGAGCTGGTGCCCTCGGTGCGCTACCGCGTTTTCCCGCCCGAGTCGAACATCATCGCCGAGGGCGAGCAGGGTCGCAGCCTGTTCATCGTCGCCGGCGGGCGTGCCCAGGTAACCGTTACCGCCGAGGACGAGGCGGTGGCGGAGCTCGGCGTCGGCGACTGCTTCGGCGAGATGTCGTTGCTAACGGGGGCACCGCGCTCGGCAACCGTGCGCGCGATCACCGAGTGCACGGTGCTCGAGATCGACAAGGACGCGGTTCATGCCGTCATTCGGCAACGCCCGGAACTCGGCGACGCGCTGGCCCGCGTCGAGGCCCAGCGCCAGCTCGAGCTCGAGGCGGCCCTGCGCGACGACACCGAGGTCACCGAGGAGGGCATCGGCAAGCGCGCCCGCAAGATCCTCAGCGGCATGCGCGAATTCTTCGAGCTCTAGGAGCCTGTCTTGGAAACTTG
>CAYUKN010000042.1:0-9170 GCA_964445325.1 uncultured Ectothiorhodospiraceae bacterium | reverse complement strand
GTGCCACGCCCGCGAGTACGTTATCACCGGCCAAATGGCCCAGCGAGTCGTTGATCGCCTTGAACTCGTCGACATCGACGAACACCAGCGCTAGCTCGCAACCATCGCGTTCCGCTTGCTCGATACCGAGCGCCAGACGCTCGCGCAGAACCAGGCGGTTCGGTAGCCCGGTGAGTGTGTCGTGGCGGGCAAGATGGGCCATCTTTCGGGTGACCGTTTGGGACTGGCTGACGTGGCGGAAGATGATCACAGCACCGGTGACCTGGCCATGGCGGTCGTGGATGGGCGCCGCGGAATCCTCGATACCGCATTCGCTGCCATCGAAGCGCTTGAGGACGGCGTTGGACTCGAGCTCGACGGTGCGGTCCTGGCGGATCGCGCGCTCGGCCGGATTCTCCATGGTGGCACGCGTGGTGCCATCGAAAATGACGAAGACTTCGGCGAGGGGACGACCCACGGCCGCTTCGCACTTCCAGCCGGTCAATTGCTCACCGACCGGATTGAGATAGGTGACATTGCCCGCCTTGTCGGTGACGACCACCGCGTCGCCGATCGAGCCCAGGGTGACCCGGGCCCGCTCTTTTTCCTCGAAGAGCACATCCTCGGCGGCATGGAGCGCGACCTCGGCGTGTTTGCGCTGGGTCACGTAGCGCAGCGCATGCGGTAGCCAGTCGCCGACCTCGGCGTGCCGGCCTGCGCGAGCGTACGCTGGCCCCATTTCGGATCCGCGCTCGAGCGCGGCGTCGCCCAACGGCAGGAGCAGGGCATCCGGCTTGGCCCAAAGGATGCGTTCGAGGGCGGTGGCGCGATCGGTCTCGTCGATATCGCAGCCGGCGAGGATGACGTCGAAATGACCGTTTTGGAGCCACTCGATTGCTCGAGTCAGCCCGCTCACGCGTTCGATACGAAAGTCTCCCATGTTCGAGGATGCAAGCACGCCCTCGACGGTTGCCGCGCGCTCCGCATCACTCTCGATCAGAAGGACGTTGACGACGGCAGATGGGTCGCTTCTTTGATGCGGTGCCAATGTCATGCGTGCGCATCCTCCCATGCCGGAGATGCGCCCATGATTATGCAAGACGCCGTAATGTCAGTATGTGCGATCGCGTACGAATCGGCGAAGGCTCATCCCGATCCCCGGGTCAGGGCGTGCCGGGCATCGGACGTACGCCCAGAGGCGCACGCACTGTTGGTCTCGATCGAACGCCTCGAACCCGCGGTCGGGTCCGGGTCGCCGGGTAGACGCAGCGGTGATCGCTCGCCCGAGGGTTTTCGATCGCCGGCAAACGGGCGCACGCAGGGCTACAAACGCTCGTCGGCGGTGCCGAGGGGCAGGGCCGCTTTCACGTCATACAGGATGCCGGGCTCCCTCAAGCACCGACGGACGCCCTCGGCCCCCCACTCTTTGAACGCGTCATGGGGCACCGCGAGGATCACCGCGTCGTATGCCCCCTCGTGCGGCTCCTGGATTGCATCGACGCCGTACTCGCTTTCGACCTCCTCAGCCGACGCCCAGGGATCGATGACCTCGACCAGGGCGTGGAACGAGCGAAGCTCGGCGATGATATCGACGACCCGGCTGTTGCGCAGGTCCGGGCAGTTCTCCTTGAACGTCGCCCCCAGGACCAGGATCCGGCTATCGACCACCTGGATGCGGGCCTGGGTCATCCGTTTCATCACGCGCTCGGCCACATACGGGCCCATGCCGTCGTTGATCCGTCGCCCGGAAAGAATCATGTCCGGGTGGAAGTTCACCGACTGCGCTTTTTGCGTCAGGTAATACGGATCAACCCCGATGCAGTGGCCACCCACGAGTCCGGGACGGAATGGCAGGAAATTCCACTTGGTGCCTGCCGCCTCCAGCACCGAGGTCGTATCCAGCCCCAGTCGATGGAAGAGCATCGCCAGCTCGTTGACCAGGCCGATATTGACGTCGCGCTGGGTATTCTCGATGACCTTGGCGGCCTCGGCGATCTGGATCGATTGTGCCTTGTGCGTACCGATACGACTGATGCGGGCATACAGCCCGTCGACGAAATCGGCCGCAGCGGGTGTCGATCCCGACGTGATCTTGACGATGTCGGGGATGCGATGGACCCGATCGCCGGGATTAACGCGCTCGGGGCTATAGCCCACGGCGAAGTCCTTGTCCAATTTGAGCCCCGACTCCGCCTCGAGCACGGGGACGCAGTCGTACTCGGTGGCACCGGGATAGACGGTCGACTCGTAAATCACCGTATCGCCCGATTCGAGCACGCGCCCGACGGTCGTGCTCGCGCCGATCAGTGGTGACAAATCGGGCTGTTTGAAACGATCGATAGGCGTCGGCACGGTGACGATGTAGACGTTGCATTGCGCCAGGTCTGCTGGGCTATCGCTGAATTGCAGTCGACCGGCGACCCCGGCGAGCCACTCGCCATTGACCTCGTGCGTACGATCGAAACCCGCCCGAAGTTCTTCGATTCGATGACGATTGATATCGAAGCCCGTCACGGGCCAGACACCGGCAAACTCCACGGCCAGCGGCAAGCCAACATAACCCAGGCCGATAACGGCGATTCGGATGTCTTTGTCTCCTGGTTTTTCCACCGGCTTCCTCTCAGCTGGAGCTTGTACTACCACCGAGCCGCTGCGTCGGCGACGTCGACCCCAGGCTCAGTCAACCGGCATACCAACCATGCCGGATGTGCGCGAGCCATTCACTCGACGGTCACGGATTTGGCGAGATTGCGCGGCTTGTCGACGTCCGTGCCCTTCAACAAGGCCACGTGGTAGGCGAGCAGTTGCAGCGGCAGCGTGAATACCGCCGGGTCGGTCAACTTCCCCCCGCCGGTCTGCGGTACGTGGATGATGAAGGCGTCGTCGCCGGCATCGATGCCCGAGGCCTCGTCGGTGAAGACGACCAAGCGCCCACCGCGGGCGCGCACCTCCTGCAGATTCGAGCTCAGCTTCTCCAGCAGGGCGTCGTTCGGGGCGACCGCGACGACGGGCATGTCCTCGTCGACCAACGCCAGCGGGCCGTGCTTGAGCTCGCCGGCGGCGTAGGCCTCGGCGTGGATGTAGGAGATCTCCTTGAGCTTGAGCGCGCCCTCCATGGCAATCGGGTAGTGCGGGCCGCGACCCAGGAAGAGCGCATGGTGTTTGTCGACGAAGAACTCGGCGAGCTCGCCGATGGCCTCGTCGAGCGCGAGCACCGACTCCAGCCGCCGTGGCAGCGTCGCCAGCTCGTCGACGGCCTCGGCCTCGCCATCGCGGTCGAGCCCCCGCCCACGCGCCAACACGAGCGTGAGCAGGCTCAGGCCCGCGAGCTGGGTGGTGAACGCCTTGGTCGAGGCCACCCCGATCTCGGGGCCCGCGCGCGTCATCAATACCAGATCGGACTCGCGCGCCAGCGAGGACTCGGCGACATTGCAGATCGACAACGTCGCCGCATAGCCCAGGCGCCGCGCCTCGCGCATCGCCGCCAGGGTGTCGGCGGTCTCGCCCGACTGAGAGATGCTGACGAACAGCGTCCCCTCGGGCACGGCCGGGCTGCGGTAGCGGTATTCGCTGGCGATCTCGACGTTGACGGGGATGCCCGCCGCACGCTCGATCTCGTAGCGGGCCACGAGGGCGGCATGATAGCTCGTGCCGCAGGCGACCATGTGCACGCACTGGATCCGGGAGAGGACCTCGGTGGCTTGATACCCGAAGGCGCCGTCGAGGACGCGCCCGTTGGCGATGCGATCCTCCAGGGTCTCGGCGACCGCGCGCGGCTGCTCGAAGATCTCCTTTTGCATGTAGTGGCGGTATTGCCCGCGCTCGACCGAGTCGGCGGTGAGCTCGGACTCGCGCTCGGGGCGCTCGACCGTCTCGCCGCCTTCGTCGGTGATGTGGAGGCGATCGCGCATGACCGTGGCAACGTCACCGTCCTCGAGGAAGATGAAACGCCGGGTCACCGGCAGCAGCGCCATCACGTCGGAGGCGACGAAGTGCTCGCGGATGCCGATGCCGATCACCGCCGGGCAGCCGCGTCGTGCCATCACGACGCGATCGGGCTGGCTCGGGGCGACCACGCACAACGCGTAAGCCCCTTCGAGTTCGTCGACGGTGGCGCGCACCGCTGCGTGCAGATCGCCGCTGGCGGCGAGGTGGCGGTCGATGGTGTGGGCTACGACCTCGGTGTCGGTGTCGGAGGTGAAGGTGTAGCCATCGGCCTCGAGGCGGGCGCGCAGCGCGCGGTGATTCTCGATGATGCCGTTGTGCACTAGACCGATGCGCTCACCCGAGACGTGCGGGTGGGCGTTGTGCTCCCTGGGGGCGCCGTGGGTGGCCCACCGCGTATGCGCGATGCCGGTGAAACCGGCCATCGGCTCGCTCGTGAGCACGTCTTCGAGGGCCTCGACCTTGCCCACAGCGCGCCGCCGATCCAGTCGCCCGGCCTTGTCGATCAAGGCCACACCCGCCGAGTCGTAGCCGCGATACTCGAGCCGCCGCAATCCCTCGATCAGGATCGGGGTGACATCGCGCTCGGCGACCGCGCCGACGATTCCGCACATCGATGAGTTCTCCCGCTACCGCGTCGTGCCGGCTGCGCGCCGGGCCCAAAGTCCGTGGGATTGTACATCAAGAGCGGGGATCGCAGCCGAGCGCCACGGCCAGCCACCTCACGACGCGACGCCCTCGGAGACCGGCGCCTGGATACCCCGTGTCCAGCCAGCGATGTGGGGCTGCTGCTTATGTTTGAGGAGTCGTCGCAATGCCGGGTCGGGATGACCCAGGCGGCAACGCGGGCCGGATTGATGGTGGATTCGAGGGACCGTTGGCGGATAGCGAGCTCGCGCCGGGGCCTTGGCATCGCCACCCACGCGCCAGCAGGCGTGGTGGCGGGTCCATTGCCGAGCGTGTCGCGGGCGGCTGCCGGCGAGGGCAGTGTAGCTGCGGCCCTCCTGAACACGCCGATCGCGGCGGAGACGTTACGCACGGTGGTCGCTCACCATGCCGCCGCCACGAGCGCGGCCCACTATGCCCGGGCCATGGAGTTGCCGGATCCCATGTTCAAGACGCCCGCGCGGCTAGCCCCGGCGTTACGGCGCCCGCGCTACACCAGCGGGCTTGCTTGCCTGCCACCCAATGCCCGCCCAAGACTGG
Organism: uncultured Ectothiorhodospiraceae bacterium; assembly: GCA_964445325.1. Taxonomy (GTDB): domain Bacteria; phylum Pseudomonadota; class Gammaproteobacteria; order XJ16; family Halofilaceae; genus Halofilum. Next base: position 4,040 of record CAYUKN010000042.1, on the reverse strand, counting down.
CCTCGCTTGGCCGGTTCGTGCCGTGACGGTTTTCCCGCCTCCAACGCGAGCACGTCGCGCATCAAGTGCACGCGGCAGCGCTGCCACCTCGCGCCGACCTTCGGTGTTCACCCCCACCGCCAGCACGCACGCTTTGGTCACGATCCGCCCGGTCTCGCGGGCCTTCACGTAGGTCGCATCCAGCCACGAGTAGGGCCAATGGCCCTCGATCGGGCGCTCGAGAAAGGCCGACACCCGCTCATCGATCGAGGCACACAGGCGCGAGACCTGTGACGACGAGATCCCGGTCATGCCGGCGGCCTGGGCCAGCTCGTCGACCGAGCGCGTCGACACGCCCTGGATATAAGCCTCCTGGACGACCGCGGTGAGCGCCTGTTCTGTCGCTCGCCTGGGCTCGAGGAGTGACGGCAGGGCGCTCGCATGGCGCAGCCGCGGGATCTGGCGTTCCATCGAGCCCAACCGCGTTTCCCACCGGCGCGTGCGGTAGCCGTTGCGCTGGTCCGTTCGCGCCTCATTGCGCTCATGGCGGGCCGCGCCACACTGGCTCGCCACCTCGGCCTCCATGAGATCGTGGACGACCTCGCGTACGCGATCTCGCAGAAAATCCGTCGAGCCGGCCTTCTCCGCCATCTCCAGCAATGCCATCCTGTTGTCTGTCATCGCGGGTCTGCTTTGTTTGGGTTCCCGGTCTTCACAACCCGAATCCTACGGAGACCCGCGGTGACTCTCCTACCCGCTTGTACACACGCCTGGGGACACTACCCGTGCCACGCCTTACGTTGCGGCCCAACACCGAGCGCCCCATCACCGTCGAGGCCGGTACCAACCGCGTCGTCGGCAACGACCCGGGCGCGATAATGGCCGCCTTCGATGAGCTCGCCGCCCGTGACATCCCGAGCCGTCGGCCCGAGCGTTGGGACGGCCACGCGAGCGAGCGCATCGCCGAGATCCTGAGTGGCCATTATGCCGAGGCGGCAGGGCACTGAGGCGATGCGCATCCTGGTCACCGGCGGGGCCGGCTACATTGGCAGCCACAACTGCGTGGCCCTGATCGAGCACGGCCACGAGGTGATCGTCGTCGACAATCTGGTCAATGGCTGCCGCGAGGCGCTCGAGGCGGTGGAGACACTGACGAACACGCGCGTGCCGTTCTACGAGGCTGACTGCCGCGACCGCGCTGCCCTCGACCGCATCTTCGCCACCGAGTCCATCGACGCCGTGTTCCACTTCGCCGCGCTCAAAGCCGTGGGTGAGTCCGTCCATCAGCCGCTGCGCTATTTCGACAACAACATCGGCGCCACGATCACGCTGTGCCAGGCCATGCGCGCAGCCGGTTTGGACACGCTCGTATTCAGCTCGTCGGCGACGGTCTACGGCGTGCCCGACAGTGTGCCCATCACCGAGGATGCGCCCACCGCCGCGGTCAATCCCTATGGCCGGAGCAAGCTCGTCAGCGAGCAGCTGCTGACCGACCTGCAAGCGGCCGAGCCGCACCTGCGCATCGCGCTGCTGCGCTACTTCAACCCGGGCGGTGCCCACCCATCGGGCCAGATGGGCGAGTCGCCGCAAGCGGTGCCGAACAACCTGCTGCCCTACGTCAGTCAGGTCGCTTGGGGGCGACTGGCCGAGCTCAGGGTCTTCGGCGGCGACTACCCGACTCGCGATGGCACGGGCGTGCGCGACTACATCCACGTTCAGGATCTCGCGTCCGGTCATGTGGCGGCGCTCGACGCGCTCACCGACCCCGGCGGCGACTGGGCCGACGGCGGCGTGCTCACGGTCAACCTTGGTACGGGTACGGGGTATTCCGTGCTCGAGATCGTCGCCGCCTTCGAGCGCGCCAGCGGGCGCTCGGTGCCCTATCGCATCGTCGATCGGCGTGAGGGTGATGTGGCGGCTTGCTTCGCCGACCCGAGCCGGGCCGAGCAATTGCTGGGTTGGCGCGCCGAACACGGCATCGACACCATCTGCGCCGATGCCTGGCGCTGGCAGATGCGCTATCCCACAGGCTTCAACCGATGACACCCGCGAAGCCCAGCCATGCCGCCAGTGAGGACGGAAGCACTGGACAAGCGCATGGGTAAGTGGAACCGGCACCGCGAGGGGATCGTCGACGCTTTGCCGTTGATCGAGGGCATGGCGGCCTTGATCGCGGTGTATCTGGCCGTGGCCTTGCGCTTCGGGCTCAATCCCGCCGATATCCGAGCCAGTGTGGGCGCGGTCTGGCCCGAGGCGGTCGTGTTTGCCCTGATCAACCTGCTCGCGGTCACCGGTGTTGGCCTCTACAACCATCGCCTTCGCGACGACCTGGAAGCGATTCTGGTTCGGATCGCCGTGGCCCTGGTGTTCACGATGCTGGGTGTGGTGCTGGCCTACTACTCTTTCGCCGGCATCTTCCTCGGTCGCGGCGTGCTGGCTCTGGCGCTGCTGCTGCAAGGGGTCGCGCTCATCGTCACGCGTACCCAACTGCCGCGATTGGGGCGCTCGGACAAAGGCAAGCGCCGCATTCTCGTCCTCGGCGCGGGCCGCCGCGCACACGTCCTTGAACACCTGCGCCGGCGCACCGACCTCATCGGTGTGCGCACCACGGCTACGTCGCCTTCCCGGGTGACACCGTGTCCGTGCCCGAACAACGTATCGTTGAGCTCGATCGGCCGCTGGCGGACTGGGTCGCGGATCACGGCATCCACGAGGTCGTCGTCGCCCCGGACGAGCGGCGCGACCCCCTGGACATGCATTAGTTGCTCGTGTGCCGGCGTCGCGGCGTCGTCGTGTCCGACTTGGCCGGCTTCTACGAGCACGAGACCGGGCGGGTGAGTCTCGACACCGTGCTGCCCGAGGCGCTGCCGTTCAACAGTGGCGTGCGCTCGACGCTGCTCGCCGACCACGACTGCCTGGTGCTGGAGGACAACGATGTCTGGCACTTTCGCGTGGGTGAGACGGACCAGGCCGTGCGTGTGCCGGCGCGGGTTCGTTGCCGCCACGGCGATGCGGTCAGCGCACTGTGCCTCGCTGGCGCCGGCATCGCCCTCAAATCGGTCTGGGATGCCGTTGATGAGCTCGAAAGCAGGCGGCTTGTTCGCCTGCTCGGCGACTATCCGATCCTTGAACCGGCCGATATCTCGATTCTGCTACCGCAACGCCGCTACGTCGCACCGCGCGTACGCCGCTTCATCGAGACCCTGCGCGATCACATCGGCGATCCACCGCCCTGGGCACCGGCACCGCCCGCGAGCGCGTGACCAGCGGCCGTGGGGCCGATGACAAGCGCCTTGGCGTATACGCTACACCGTCCCCATCCCCACTCGGCCTTCGGTCAGTGGTGGGTGACTTGCCCGGTGGCGCTGGCCGCGGTTCCATCGGCGACCTCTTCGGCCTCGTCCAAAGCAGCCTGGAGCCCGGCTGGCTCCTCCTCATCATCATCCTCGTGGCCGCGGTCGATCTCGCGCGGGTACATCGACGATAAGCCGGCCACCAACATGCCGATCGCGGCGAAGGTCGAGAACGCGTCGGCATAGCCGATCTGTTTCACGGTCCAGCCGACGACCGGCGAGCCGGCCGCCTGGCCGACCGCGCAGGCGAGAAACGGCACCACCGGTCCCATCGACGGCCGGCCCGGCAACAGGCGGATGCCGCTGATCAGATACAGCCCGGTCAAACTCATATAGGCGAGCCCGAATACCAACGCGGAAAACACCGCGAGGACGATTTGGCCCGGACTGGCCGCGAGCAGCACCAGACTCGCCGACAGGGTCACCAGCATCAGCGCTTGCGTGATTGCCGGGTTATTGCGATCGGCCAGGTCGCTGACCACGGCCCCGCCCAGGCCGGCGAGTCCGACCGCGAGCCATAGCCACCCGGTATCGCCGGACGACAAGGCCCCGAGCGTGACCGCCAGATCGGGGGCAAAAACCCAATACGCCGATGCCACGAACCCCATCGCGAACGCGAACAGCGACAGCCGCGTCAGCCGTATCCACTGCAGCGCGCTGATCGGCGGTAGCGCCGCCGCGTTCCCAGGCTTGACGCGCGAGACCGAG
>CAYUKN010000041.1:0-19502 GCA_964445325.1 uncultured Ectothiorhodospiraceae bacterium | reverse complement strand
TAAAGCGAGGTGGTTAAGCTATTACCTCGCTTTTGTTTCTCGCCAAGGCGCGAAGTGCGCCAAGGGGCGCCAAGATGTAAAAGTTCTTTGCGTTCTTCGCGGTCTTGGCGTCTTTGCGAGAGCCCTACAGCGAAGTATTTGCTAGCCAACCAGACGGCGCACGCGTTCGAGATAGGTCGACTCGTCGGGCTGCTGTCCATTGCGCTGCGCTTCCCAAAGGGTCTCGCCCAGCGGCTCCATCAGGCGGTGCTCGGCCTCGAGATGGTCACCCGTCTGCGCTTTCAGGCGCTGGATCAAGGCGGCGATGCCGGGTGGCCGGTCGGCGGCCTCCTGCTCGCGCAGGGCGATGTGCAGCCCCATGTGTAAAAACGGATTGGTCTGGCCGTCCTCGGGCTGGTAATCCCTCGACACGACACCCTCGTTACCGGGTGCGAGCAACGGCTGGTATTCCGGGTGGTCACGGATCACCTCGGCGACGCGGCGCTCCATGGGCTCCATGGCCTCGCCCGCCTGGGCCTTGCGCCAGACCTCGATGTAGAAGCGGCGCATGCTCTCGCGGTCATTACCGAACATCGCCGGCCTCCGTCGTCTTGTCGTCGTACTCGCACAGGTCTTGGATGCGGCACTCGCCGCACTTGGGCCGCCGTGCCGTGCACGTATAGCGCCCGTGCAGGATCAGCCAATGATGGGCATGGCGCAGGTAACGCGGCGGGATCGCGTGCGCCAGGCCGTCCTCGACCTCGCGCACATTCTTGCCGGGGGCCAGGCCCGTGCGGTTGGCGACGCGGAAGATGTGGGTGTCGACCGCGATCGTGGGCTCGCCGAAGGCGGTGTTGAGGATCACATTGGCGGTCTTGCGCCCGACGCCGGGCAGCGCCTCGAGCTCGCGCCGCGTGCGCGGGACCTCGCTGCCGTGGTGCTCGATCAGCCGGCGGCAGGTCTCGATGATGTTGTTCGCCTTGTTGTTGTACAGCCCCAACGTGCGGATGTGCTCGCGCACGCCTTCAAGCCCGAGCGCCAGCATGGCGTCGGCGGTGGGTGCGTCCCGGAACAATGTCGCGGTGGCCGCATTGACGCCGCGGTCGGTCGACTGGGCCGACAGGATCACGGCGATGAGCAGCTGGAACGGGGTCTCGTAGTGCAGCTCGGTGGTCGGCTCCGGATCGGTCTCGGCGAGCCGGCGCATGAGCTCGGCGCGCTGGCCTTCGTTCACGAGGGCGATTCCCCCGATGGCCGGTTGCGGGGGCGGCGCTTGCGCGCCCGCGCCCGGGCGACGGCGGCGTTGATCTCTTCCTTTTTGGCCGCGTCATCGCCGGCACGGCGCAGGCGCGCCCGTTTAGCCGCGCGTCGGCGCTCGCGCTCGTTCGCACGCTCGGTCTGGCGCGCATTCCGGGCCTCGTAGCGCGCCTTGTAGTAGTCGCGATAGGCGCGCGGCGGTGTCGGATCGGGATCGGGCACGAGATCGATGCAATCGACCGGGCAGGGCGCCAGGCACAGCCCGCAGCCGGTGCACTCGCTCGCGATCACGGTGTGCATCTGGCGCGCCGCGCCGACGATGGCATCGGTGGGACAAGCCTGGATGCAGCGTGTGCAGCCGATGCAGATCGACTCGTCGATGAGCGCGACCTGGGGCTGCTCGAGCGGCTCGCCGCATTCGGGCGCGATCGGAATCACGGGCTGATCGAGGAGGGCGGCGAGTGCGCGCACGCCCTCATCGCCGCCCGGCGGGCAACGATTGATCTCGGCCTCGCCGCGTGCGATCGCCTCGGCGTACGGGCGACAGCCGTCGTAGCCGCACTGGGTGCATTGCGTCTGCGGCAACAGCGCGTCGATGCGATCGACGAGATGGTCCGCTTCGGTTGCGCTCAAGCCTTCTCCCAGCGATTCAAACACGTCTGATGATAGCGCGGACGACCGCACGCCGTCGTGGCTGTGTTGCTGCAGTGCGCGTCGGCTCGCGCGAAGACGCTAAGGGCGCCAATACGGCTGTGTCTGCGCGTTGGTCGCGCGTTCGCGAGGACCAGCAACCCGCTAGAAGACGCCGGCGAGGAAGCCCAAACCCATCAGGGCGAGGATGACCGCCGAGGCCAGTGTGAGGTGGTGCTGGGCGTGCTCGAGGCGGTGCTGGAAGTGGTGCATGCCCGCGATCAGCACCAGCGTGAGGGCGATCAAGGCGGCGATCACCGCCAGCGCATAGGTCAGCATCAACGCCAGGCAGTGCTCGGAGCCGGCGCACAGCGCGATGATCTGGAACTCCTCCTCGTGGGCGAAACCGAGCGTGAACGCGAACACCGCGAGTGCCCCGAGACCCGCTGTCGACGCCGGGCCGTCTTGGCCGTGGTGGTGTTGGTGCCCGTGAGTATGGGTGCCCAGCGCCGCCCAGCCCTGCCAGGCGGCCAGGGCCAGCAACAGCCCGCCGGCAAGCCAATCGATCCAGGCGGTCTCGCCCAGCGCGAGCCACTGCTTGGCCGCGAAGAACAGCACCACGACTGCGATACTGCTGACGAGGTGGCCGATGCCGATGACGCTGGCGGCCACGATGCCGGCGGCGCGCCGGTGGCGACGTGCCAACGCCCAGGCGGCGGCGACGGGCCAGCCGTGGCCCGGCTCCGCACCGTGCAACGCGCCCAACCCGGCCGCGCCGGCGAACAGGCCCAGTAGGGTTTCGGTGGCCATGGCGCGCTCCCCGAGAGCGCCCTAGCCGATGCGCTGGCCGGGCCGGGCGCTGGAGTCGGGCGACAGCAGCGCGATCCCGGTGCCTTCGCCCGCCGCGAGCACCATGCCTTCGGACGTGCCGAAGCGCATCCGGCGCGGCGCCAGGTTAGCGACCACGACGGTGAGGCGCCCCTCGAGATCCGACGGCTTGTAGGCGGGGCCGATCCCCGCGAACACGGTGCGGGTCTCGCCATCGAGGTCGAGCTCGAGGCGCAGCAGTTTGTCGGCGCCCTCAACCTCGTGGGCGCTGACGATGCGGGCGACGCGCAGATCGACCTTGGCGAAGTCGTCGATCCCGATGCTCTCCGCGATGGGCTCGCCGCCGGGCGGCTGCGCGGGCGCCTGCTGCGCCTGTCCCGCCGGTGCAAGGTCGGCCTTCGACGCCTCCAGCATGCGGTCGATGGTCTCGCGGTCGATGCGCGTGATCAGCGGCTTGAACCGGGCGATGGTGTGGTCGCGCAAGGGCTCGCGCACCGACGGCCAATCGAGCGGCTCGCACTGCAGGAAGGCCTCGGCGCGCTCGGCCGTGCGCGGCAGCACGGGCTTGAGATAGGCCATGAGCACACGGAACAGATTGAGGCCCTGGGTCGCCACCGCCTGCACCTCGGCCTCGCGCCCGGCCTCCTTCGCGGCAACCCAGGGACGCCGCTCGTCGATGAAGGCGTTGGCGCGGTCGGCGAGCTCCATGATCTCGCGCATGGCGCGGGCGAAGTCGCGCTGCTCGTAGTACCCGGCGATGGTCTCGCCGGCATCGACGAAGGCTTGATAGAGGTCGGGGTCGGCGAGCTCGTCGGCCAGTCGCCCCTCGAAGCGCTTGGTGATGAAGCCGCTGCAACGGCTGGCGATGTTGACCAGCTTGCCCACCAGATCGCTGTTCACGCGCGTGACGAAGTCGTCGAGATTGAGATCGATGTCCTCGACCCGCGGGGTCAGCTTGGCGCAGAAGTAGTAGCGCAGGTATTCGGGACCCAGATGGTCGAGATAGGTGCGCGCCTGGATGAAGGTCCCGCGCGACTTCGACATCTTCTGGCCGTCGACGGTCAGAAAACCGTGGCAAAAGACCCCGTCGGGCTTGCGAAAGCCCGCGCCTTGCAGCATCGCGGGCCAGAACAGGGTGTGGAAGTAGGCGATGTCCTTGCCGATGAAGTGGTAGAGCTCGGTGTCGCTGCCGCGTCGCCAGGCCGTGTCGAAGTCGTGCCCCTGGCGCTCGCACCAGTTGCGGTGGCTCGCCATGTAGCCGATGGGTGCGTCGAGCCAGACGTAGAAGTATTTGCCCGGGGCATCGGGGATCTCGAAGCCCCAGTAGGGCGCGTCGCGCGAGATGTCCCAGTCCGCCAGTCCCGTCTCGAACCACTCGTCCAGCTTGTTCGCGATCTCGGCTTGCACGTGGCCGCCCGCGGTCCACTCGTGCAGCATCGTCTCGAAATCGGCCAGGCGGAAGAAGTAGTGCTCGGATGAGCGCGTCACCGGGGTCTCGCCGGACAGTGCCGACACCGGATTGATGAGATCGCCGGGCGAATAGGTCGCGCCGCAGAGCTCGCAGGCGTCGCCGTACTGCTCGCCCGCGCCGCAGCGCGGGCACTCGCCCTTGATGAAACGGTCGGGCAGGAACATGCCCTCGCGCTCATCGTAGGCCTGCTCGATGGTGCGCCGCGTGATGTGGCCGTTGTCGCGCAGGTGCTGGTAGATGGTCTCGGCGAGCTCGCGGTTCTCGTGCGAGTGCGTGGTGTAGTAGTTGTCGAAGCCGATGAGGAAATCGTCGAAGTCGCGGCGGTGCTCGGCGGCGAAGTGCTCGATCAAGGCCTCGGGCGTGGTGCCCTGCTGCTGGGCCTTGAGCATGATCGGGGTGCCGTGGGCGTCCTCGGCACAGATGTAGCAGCAGTCGTGGCCGCGCAGGCGCTGGAACCGCGCCCACACGTCGGTCTGGATATACTCGACCATGTGGCCGAGGTGGATGGGCCCGTTGGCATAGGGCAGCGCACTCGTGACGAGGATGTCGCGTTTCGCGCTCATCGGTGTTCCGCGGCGGGGGCTCGAAGTGGAGGGCCGAAGCTAACAGGGTTGCCGCGTGTGCGCCAGCCGCCCAGCGTGTGAGCGATTTGTCCGCTGGGCCGGCCGTCGTTACGGTCCCGTGCCCCAATCGCCAGCAACATGGAGGCCCCATGCATCGCCGACCGAGTGGCGCGGTTGCCACCCTCGGGCTCGCCCTCGCTGCGACCGTCAGCGCCGCCGAGCCCGACGAGGCGGCCGCGAGGGCGGCGTCGAACCCGGCTTTGACCGGCAGTGTCTCGCTCGGGGCGGTGGCGACCTCGGGCAGTACCGAGAGCGAGGCGACCAATGGGGCGGTCGATGCCGTGCTCGAGTACGCCGTTTGGCGCCACACCCTGGGGTTGCGGGCCTATCGCGTGAGTGAGGATGGCGAGACCACGGCCGAGCGCTACAGCGGCTCCTGGCAGAGCGATTACAAGTTCTCGCAGCGCAGCTACTCCTTCGCCAACGCCAACTACACGCGCGACCGCTTCGGTGCCTTCGAGCGCAGTGGCAGTGTATCGCTCGGTGTGGGACGACGTTTCATCGAGACCGACGCGGTCGAGTTCGACGCTGAGGTCGGCGCGGGCCGGCGCTATCAACAAGCCCAGGGAAGCGACGACTTTAATGGCGAGGCGATCGGCCGTTTCCAGAGCGATTTCCTGTGGCGCTTCAGCGATACGGCCCAGTTCACCCAATCGGTGGCGGTCGAGTCGGGTGACACCAATACCACCACCGAGAGCGTCACGGCGATCAAGTCGCAGCTAACCGGGGCTTTGGCGTTCCGCCTGTCGCACACGATCGAGCACAGCAGCGACGTGCCGCCGGGCGAGGCGAGCACCGACCGCATCACGGCGGCCTCGGTCGAGTACGCCTTCTGAGTGCGGCATCGACGGCCGCGCTACACTGGGGCTTGAATCGAGCAAGGAGACACGCGTGACACCGCCCGATGCCGAGGCCATAAGAGCGGGTCTGACCAGCGCGGAGCGGCGCATCGACGCCGCCTGCGCGCGAGCGGGGCGCGAGCGCGATAGCGTGCGCCTGTTGCCGGTGACCAAAACCGTCTCGCCCGAGACCGTGGCGGTGGCTCGCGAGGCTGGCTATACCGCTTTCGGCGAGAATCGGGTACAGGAGGCGTGCGACAAGGCCGAGGCGTTGGCGGGCCGCGGTATCGAGTGGCACATGATCGGCCACCTGCAGCGCAACAAGGCCAAGCAGGCGTTGACCTTCGCGCACTGCATCGAGAGCGTCGACCGGCAGGCCTTGGCACGTCGCTTGGGCGACCAGCTGGCGGAGATTGGGCAGCGACGCAACGTGCTGCTGCAGGTCAACACCTCCGGCGCGACGAGCCAGTTCGGCGTGGCCCCCGAGCAGGCCGATGAGCTGGCGCGCTACATCGCCGGCCGCGACGAGCTCAGCCTAGACGGCTTGATGACGATCGGGCGCCTCGTCGAAGACCCCGAGGATGCCCGCGACTGCTTCCGCGGCCTGCGTGAGCTGCGGGATCGCCTCGCCGACGAGCTGGGTCAGCCCCTGCCCGAGCTGTCGATGGGGATGTCGGGCGATATGGACGTCGCCATCGAGGAGGGCGCGACCCTCGTGCGCGCTGGCAGCGCCATATTCGGTGCGCGCGGATAGCCGTTGACGGCTCGGGGGTTCGTGCACGCCCCGGTTGGCGTATCCTCGAGCGATCGCGCGAGCATTGATGTGATACCGGAACCACGACTTAGCGAGAGCGAGATGAGTTCACCGCAGCGCCACGACATCGAGCAGGCCATTGCCGCGTTCACCGACCCGGATCTCGAACGCAACTACGTCGATGCGGACTGTATCCGGTCGATCGACATCGACGGCGCCGACGTATCGGTCGCCATTCGCGTGCCCTTCCCCGTGGCCTCGGTCCAGCAAGAGCGGGCCGCGGCCGTGCGCGAGCACATCGAGGCGGTCGAAGGGGTCAATAGTGCCCGGGTGACGCTCAATTGGGCCATCGAGGCGGGCGAGGTCCAGACCGACGCCCAACAGATCGGCGACGTCAAGAACGTCATTGCGGTGGCCTCGGCGAAGGGCGGTGTGGGCAAATCGACGGTCGCCGCCAACATCGCGCTCGGTCTGCGCGCCGAGGGCGCGCGCGTGGGCATGCTCGACGCCGACATCTACGGCCCGAGCCAGCCCCGCATGCTGGGTATGCAGGGCAAGCCCTCCAGCCCGGATGGCAAGACCCTGCTGCCCATGAGCGGCCACGAGATCGAGGCCATGTCGATCGGTTTCCTGGTCGACCCCGAGAGCCCCATGATCTGGCGCGGGCCCATGGTCACCCAGGCGCTCGAGCAAATGCTCTACAACACCCAGTGGAGCGAGCTCGACTACCTCATCGTGGATCTGCCGCCCGGTACGGGCGACATCCAGCTCACCCTGTCGCAGAAGGTGCCGTTGTCGGGCGCAGTGATCGTGACAACGCCGCAGGACATCGCCCTGTTGGACGCGCGCAAGGGGCTCAAGATGTTCGAAAAGGTTTCGGTGGCGGTTCTGGGTGTCGTCGAGAACATGAGCGTGCACGTGTGCAGCGAGTGCGGCCATGCCGAACCCATTTTCGGCGAGGGCGGCGGCGCCGACATGGCCGAGCAGTATGGCACGCGCCTGCTGGGTCAGCTGCCGTTGCAGCGCAGTATCCGCATGCAGGCCGACAGCGGCGAGCCCAGCGTGGTCGCCGAACCCGACTCCAAGACGGCGGCGCTGCTCCGCGAGGTCGCGCGCCGCGCCGCGGCCGGCCTCGCCCGCACCGACGTGCTGCCCAAGGGCTTCCCCAACATCAGCATCCTCGAGGACTGAACGCCGCCGCCCTTATCCGTCGCTGGGAGCGGGCGCCTCGCCGGCTCGCATTCGCCAGACCGATGGGGCAGGGCGATTCCGGACCCCAAAGGCGGGACTCGAGCACACCGCTACGGCGCATCCGCGCCGCGCAGGCTGATCACGGGCCAGCCGCGGGCGCGGGCGGTGTCGTCGAGCACGGGGTCGGGGTCGACGGCGACAGGGCGCTCGACGCGCTCGAGCAGCGGCAGGTCGTTGCGCGAGTCGGAATAGAACAGGATCTCGCGGGGTTGCTCGCAGCGCTCGGCCAGCCATGCCCGCAGGCGCGTGACCTTGCCCTCGCGGAAGCAGGGCGTGCCCTCCGCCTCGCCCGTGAACTGGCCGTCCCGCACGGCCACCTCGGTGGCGATCAGGCTGTCGACGTCCAGTCGCCCGGCGATCGGCTCCGTGACGAAGCGATTGGTCGCGGTCAGGATCATCAGGTGGTCGCCGGCCTCGCGGTGGCGCGCCAGCAGCGCGGGCGCAGCGGGCGCGATCAGCGGGGCGATTCGCTCCTCGATGAAGCCGGCCCGCAGCCGCTCGAGCTCGCGGCGGTCGTGCGCGGCCAGCACCTGCAACGAGAACCGCAGGAAGGCGTGGATGTCGAGCGTGCCCGCCTCGTAGTCGGCCAGGAACCGGTCGTTCTCGCGGCGGTAGTGCTCGCCGTCGACGAGGCCTTTGTCGGCAAGGAACTGGCCCCACAGGTGGTCGCTGTCGCCACACAGCAGGGTGTTGTCGAGGTCGAATATCGCCAGGCGCAAGCCGGATCCTCCCGCGGCGCAGCCGCGCGATTGTAGCAAAGACGTCGGTAGCGCGGCCGGCGGGTTTATGGAACAATGCTCGCGCATCCGCCGCTGCTCGGCACACCGCTAAGTGATTGATTCGAAAGGATACAGGGCCAACGTCGGCATCATCCTGGCCAATTCGGAGGGGCGCTTGTTCTGGGCGCGCCGCGCCGGCCAAAACGCGTGGCAGTTCCCCCAGGGAGGGGTGCGTGAGTCGGAGAGTCCGATCGACGCAATGTATCGTGAGCTCGAGGAGGAGACGGGGCTGCAGCCCGAGCACGTCCAGCTCCTCGGCCGGACCCGGCGGTGGCTGCGCTACCGCCTGCCCGCACGCTTCGTCCGACGGCGCTCGCGGCCCGTGTGCATCGGCCAGAAGCAGCGCTGGTTCGCCCTTCGGCTGCTGGCCGACGAGTCCGCGATCGATCTCCACGGAAGCGGCCATCCCGAGTTCGACGACTGGTGCTGGGTCGATTACTGGTACCCACCCGAGGCCGTGATCTTCTTCAAGCGCCAGGTCTATCGCCAGGCATTGCGCGAATTGGCACCCGCGGTCGCTTCGGCCGGGGATGATGTGCCCCGAACCGCGGCCGGTCGCCGTTAGGGCGGGCGCGCGGCGCCTGCCGCGGGCCGACGCTGGGTGCGCCGGCCTCAACGCTGTCTCGAGGGAAACCTCGCATGCTGTCGACGCTACGTCGCATCGTACAGGAAGTCGCCGCCTCGCCCGGCCTGGACGGGGCGCTCGACATCATCGTGCGGCGCGTCTACGCGACACTGGGCGTGGACGCCTGCGCGGTGTATCTCACGCAACTCGAGGACGGGCCGCAGCGCCTGATCCTGCGGGCCGGCAAGGGGGTGAACCCGGGGGCGATCGGCCAGCTCACACTCGCGCCCGAGCAAGGCCTGGTCGGTCTCGTGGCGCAGCGCGCCGAGCCGCTCAACCTCGAGCGCGCCACCAGTCATCCACGCTATCTCCCGTCCGAGATCTACGGCGAGCAGAAATACGAGACCTTCCTGGGGGTGCCCATCATCCACCAGAGCCGGGTGCTCGGGGTCCTCGTCGTCTCCCAGCGCGAGGGGCGGCGCTTCGGCGAAGAGGCGGTGACCTTCCTGGTGACGCTCGCGGCCCAGCTGGCCGCCAGCATCATGCAAGCGGTGGTCGGCGAGGAGGCGTTCCAGGTCCAGAGCGGTCAGGCCGGCGGGGCCGGTATCGTCAAGGGGCTCTCCGGTGCGCTCGGCGTGGGTATCGGCGAGTGCGTGGTCGCGTATTCGCCCTCGGCCGTCGATGACATCCCCAATCGCCACAGCGCTGATCCCGAGCGCGAACTCCAGCGCCTGAGCGAGGCCATCGAGGCGACCAAGCAGGACATCCGCTCGCTCTCCGATGACATGACCTCGGTTCTGCCCGAGGAGGAGCGCGCCCTGTTCGATGTCTACGTCATGATCCTGGAGGGCGAATCGCTGTGGCACGAGGCCGAGCGTTTCATCCGCAGGGGCTACTGGGCGCCGGCGGGCTTGCGCGAGACCATCCGCGCCCACGTGCGCCAATTCCAGGAGATGGAGGATCCCTATCTCGCCGACCGCGCCAGCGATATCCGCGATTTGGGGCGACGCATCCTGGTCAAGCTGTCCAGGTATGAAAGCGATCGGCCCAGGGAATACCCCGAGCGAACGATCCTGGCGGGCCATGAGGTGAGCGCCGCCCAGATCGCCGAGGTCCCGCAAGACAAGCTTGCCGGGGTGGTGTCGATGCGCGGGTCGGGCTCATCACACGTCGCGATTCTCGCGCGCGCACTGGGGATCCCGACGGTCATGGGGGCGAGCGATCTGCCGATCGCGCAGCTCGAGGGCAAAGAGCTCATCGTGGACGGCTACTTGGGCTGGGTGTTCGTCCAGCCCGACGATGACATCAAGGAGGAGTTCGTCCGGCTGGTGCGCGAGGAGAGCGAGCTCAGTGCGCACCTGGAGTCGCTCAAGGATCTCGATACCGTCACCACGGACGGCCACCGCGTCCACTTGTTCGCCAATACGGGGTTGCAAGCGGAGATCAGTCCCGCGCTCATCGAGGTCGCCGATGGGCTGGGTCTGTATCGCACCGAGATGCCGTTCCAGATCCGCGATCGGTTCCCGGGCGAGGAAGAGCAGCTGCAGATCTATCGCCGCCCCCTGGAGGCCTTTGCGCCGGCACCGTGCATCCTGCGCACGCTCGACATCGGCGGCGACAAGATGCTGCCGTACTTCTCCGTCAACGAGGACAATCCCTTCCTGGGCTGGCGCGGCATCCGGGTGACGCTCGATCATCCGGAGATCTTTCTCACCCAGGTCCGGGCGATGCTGCGGGCGAACGAGGGCCTCGGCAACCTCAGCATCATGCTGCCCATGATCTCGCGCCTCGAGGAGCTGCAGAAGGCGATGGCGCTGCTCCAGCGCGCCCACCGCGAGCTCCTCGACGAGGGCCTCGATACCCCGCTGCCGCAGGTCGGGGTCATGATCGAGGTCCCTGCGGCGGTCTATCAGATCGAGGCCATTGCCCGGCGGGTCGATTTCATCTCGGTTGGCACCAACGATCTCACCCAGTATCTGCTCGCGGTCGATCGCAACAACGAGCGCGTGGCGCAGATGTACGACAGCCTCCATCCGGCCGTGCTGCGCGCGCTCGTCGACATCAAGCGCGGCGCCGGGCGCCACGGCAAGTCGGTCAGCATCTGCGGCGAGTTTGCCGGCGACCCGCTGGGGGCGGTGCTGCTGCTCGGCATGGGCATCGACAGCCTGTCGATGAGCGCGGGCAGCCTGCTGCGCATCAAATGGGTGATCCGCTCGTTCTCCCAGGAGCAGGCCCAGCAGATTCTACAGCGCGTGCTCGATATGGAGGACGGACGCAGCGTCCGCCAGGTGGTCGTTGACGCGATCGAGCGCGCCGGCATCGGCGGGCTCATCCGCGCCGGCAAGTAACGCTCATCGGCCGCCAGAACCACGAAATTGCGAACCACGAATGGACACGAATAGTAGCCGAGTGGTGAGCCTGCGGCAGCGGTGCCTCGCGAAAGGTGGGCGAGGCAGTGAAGCCGAAGGGGAACCACAAAATGGAGGCGAATGGACTGCCCGGGGGCCGTCGCGCGCAGTCAGCTGAGCGATTTTGTGTTCATCTCGTGTTTATGCTGTGGTTCTCACGATGTTGTGGAACCCGCGAATGATCAGCGTCGCTCCCCACCCTTTCGCTGAGCATTCGGGACACTGTTCGTGTCCATTCGTTTTGATTCGTGGTTCTGAAAGTTCTAAAACGGTCGCACCACGGCCAGGATCACGATGGCGACGAGCGCCAGCGTGGGCGCCTCGTTGAACAAGCGGTACCAGACGTGGTCGTGGCGGTTGGCCCCGCAGGCGAAGCCGCGCAGGAGGAACAGGCACCAGACGTGGTAGCCGATCAGGGCGGCGACCAGGACGAGCTTGACGTGCAGCCAGCCCCACTGCGCCACGACCGCGCCGTAGCCGACCATCAAAGCGATGCCGGTCAGCACCGTGAGGATCGCGGCGGGCGTCATGATCCCGCGGAAGAGCTTGCGCTCCATGGTGCAGAAGCGCTCGTGGCCGCGCTGGTCATCGGGCTCGAGCTGGGCGTGATAGACGAACAGGCGCGGCAAGTAGAAAAGCGCCGCGAACCAGGTCACCATGAAGATCACGTGGAACGCCTTCAGCCAGAGCATGCTGTCTCCCTTGCGCTGCCGTGAGCGCAGTGAGGCTATCACGAGCACCCGGGTCAGCCGCGCCCGTCGCGCAACGCTGTTGGTGGTATTGTCATGGCCTCGCCATTATCATGCCGGCTCGCCACCATTGTCGGGACCACCATGATCCGAGTCGGTATCGTCGGCGCCACGGGCTATTCGGGCGTCGAGCTGATCCGCCTGTTGTCCGCTCACGACGGCGCCGAGATCGCCGTGGTGACCTCGCGCGCGGCGGCCGGTCGCCGCGTCGACAGCGAATTCCCCAGCCTCCGGGGCATCCATGACGGCGTGTTCGTCGCGCCCGATGAGGACACCCTGGCCGGTTGCGATGTCGTGTTCTTCGCGACCCCGACGGGCGCGGCGATGGCCCAGGCGCCGGCATTGCTGGATCGCGGGGTGCGCGTGATCGACATCTCGGCGGACTTTCGGCTCCGGGACAGCGCGGTCTGGGCCCAGTGGCACGGCCAAGCGCACGCCTGCCCCGAATACCTCGGGCAGGCGGTGTACGGCCTGCCCGAGCGCCACCGCCAGGCCATCGCCGCCGCCCGGCTGGTCGGCAATCCCGGTTGCTATCCGACCGCGGTCCAGCTCGGCCTCCTGCCGTTGATCGAGGCCGGGGTAGTCGATGCGGATCGGGTGATCGCTAGCGCGACCTCGGGGGCCTCCGGGGCGGGGCGCAACGAGCGCCAGGATCTGCTGCTGGCAGAGCAGGGCGACAACACCCGCGCGTATGCGGCATCCGGCCATCGCCACCTCGCCGAGATCCGCCAGGAGCTCGACGCGGTCGCGGGCGCGCCGGTGGGCCTGACGTTCGTGCCTCACCTCGTGCCACAAATCCGCGGCATCCACGCCACGCTCTACGCCGAGCTCACCGCCGACGTCGATGTGCAGTCGCTCTTGGAGCGCCGGTTCGCCGGTGAGGCATTCGTCGATGTGATGCCCGAAGGCAGCCATCCCCAGACGCGCAGCGTGCGTGGCAGCAACGTCTGCCGCTTGGCGGTCCACCGCCCACCCTCGCAGCCCGGGCGCGTGGTCGTGTTGAGCGTGATCGACAACCTCGCCAAGGGTGCGGCCGGCCAAGCGATCCAGAACATGAACCTGATGATGGGGCTGGACGAGACCGCCGGCCTGGCGGTGGTGGGGCTATCACCATGAGCGCCGGCGCGCGGCGACGGGCGGCCTGAGTTGGTGGATCCGCGCTACACCGCGTCGGGCAGCTTCCGCGTTCGTCCGCACCGGCCGTGGCGTACGCTCGTCGTGGCCGTACTGGTCGTGATCGGCCTGGGGGTCGGCGGCTGGTCGCTCTACGAGCTCGGATTGCGTCATGGCGGCCACCAAGCCGAGTCGGCGCGGGCCACGGAGGCGCATCTACGGCTCGAGCTCGAGGAGCTGCGCAGCCGCGTCGATGAGTTGCTTCGGGACAATACCCTGCTCGAGCGGGCCGAGCGCATCGAGCGCGAGGCGCGCCGCCGCTTGCGCAGCGTCATCGAGGAGCGCGAGCAACGCATCGCCCAGCTCGAGAAGGAGCTGGCGTTCTATCGCAATCTGGTATCGCCGTCCAAGATGGAGCCGGGGCTGCATGTTCGTCAGGCGACATTGCGGCCCGTCGAGGGCAACGCGGGGATGTACGAGTACGACATCGTCGTCTCGCAGGTGAACGAGAGTGACACGTACGTATCGGGTCGAATAGACTGGCGTATCGAGGGTCGGCGCGACGGCGAGTCGGTGACCGCCAAGCTCGGTGATTGGATCGCCGGGGACAGTGCGGATACGCAATTCCGCTTCAAGTATTTTCAGCGGATGAGTGGACGCATCCAGGTCCCGCCGGGGTTCGAGCCCGCCCGTGTCCAACTCCTCGTACTGCCCTCGGGTGACCGACTCGAGGCGCTCGAGAAGAGCTACTCCTGGGATGCCCTTTTGTCTGGAGGTACGTGAACCGATGCTGGGTGGCAACAGCTCCAAGAAGTCCAAGACGAGCGGCGCCAAGGTCGACACGCTGATCGGCCATGACACCGAGGTCTACGGCGACATCCACTTCCGCGGGGGGCTCCACATCGACGGGGTGGTGCAGGGCAATGTGCATGCCGAGGGCGAGGGCGACGCCGTCGCCATCGTCAGCGAGCGTGGGCGCGTGGAGGGCGATCTGCGCGTACCCAACCTGTTGATCAACGGCCTGGTCGCGGGCGATGTCTACGCCGCCGAGCGCATCGATCTCGCCAAGAATGCGCGCGTGCGCGGCGATGTCTACTACCACACCATGGAGATGGCCGGCGGCGCCGAGGTCATCGGCAAGCTGGTCCGCACGGACCAGGAGCCCCAGCGCTTCCTGGAGCATCAGGGCCGCGGCGAGGCGTCGGGCGGTGACAGCCCCGCCCCCACGGGCGAGCGCGAGGATCTGGCAAGGCGGCCCGGGGCCGGCGAAAACGAATCTTGAGCCGCCCACTCGGGAATGCTAGGTTGGACGCGCAATAGCCAGTGGGATAGGTGGTCCATCATGACG
The DNA here is from genome assembly GCA_964445325.1 of uncultured Ectothiorhodospiraceae bacterium. Taxonomy (GTDB): domain Bacteria; phylum Pseudomonadota; class Gammaproteobacteria; order XJ16; family Halofilaceae; genus Halofilum. The sequence goes on along the minus strand of CAYUKN010000041.1, from coordinate 4,908 downwards.
GCAGAGGTAGAAGAAGCGACCGAGTCGCCGCTCATCTTCACCGAGAGCGCGGCCAGCAAAGTCAAGAGCTTGATCGACGAGGAGGGCAACCCGGAGCTCATGCTGCGGGTGTTCGTCGCTGGTGGTGGCTGCAGCGGGTTCCAGTACGGCTTCACCTTCGACGACAACGTCGAAGACGGCGATACCGAGGTCGACAAGGGCGGCGTCAAGCTGCTGATCGACCCGATGAGCTTCATGTACCTGCAGGGCGCCGAGATCGACTACACCGAGAGCCTCGAGGGCGCCCAGTTCGTCATCCGCAACCCGAACGCCACCACGACCTGCGGCTGCGGCCAGTCCTTCTCCGCCTGAGCGACGCCAGCCCCCGCGGGATGCGCGAAAAGCCGGCCCAGCGCCGGCTTTTCGCATTTTCATCCGGCAGCGCCTGGTAGAACCACGAGTGAACAGGCATATTGCCCTGAATGCTCAGGGAAAAGGGCGTGGCGCTGCGCTGGCTCCCCGTGCGGCCCCGCAGCATCATGAGAACCGCAAAATAAACACAAGGTGAACACAAAATCGCTCATTTGACTGCGCGTGGCGGCAAACCGAGCAGTCGATTGTGATCCATTTGGTGGTACAGCTTCACTGCCTTGCCCCACTCTCCGCGAAGCGCCACTTCGACCAATTAGCCACGCTCTTTCCCTTCGTGTTCATTCGTGGTTCTCGAGTGGGCCGCTATCTCCCTCTAGGGCCTGTTAACAGGCCCTAGGTGCACGGATGAGGCTGCCCAGGACGAGCGGGCGGCGGGCGCCGGTGACCTCGGGGAGGTTGCCGGGCAGGCCGCGCACGCGGCGCTGCGCCAGCCAGGCGAACGCGAGGGCCTCGACGTGCTCGGGGGCGATACCGAGCGTCTGTGTCGAGGCGACGCGGATACCGGGCAGGAGCGCCCCGACGCGCTCGAGCAGGTGGGTGTTGTAGGCGCCCCCGCCGCAGGCGAACAACGCGGTGGTCGAGGGGGCGTGCTCGGTCACCGCACGCGCGATCGTCACAGCGGTGAGCTCGACCAGCGTCGCTTGAACGTCGGCTGGGCGCGGCGGCTCATCCAGGCGGGCTAGGGCACGCTCGAGCCAGGCCAGGTTGAAGTGCTCGCGGCCCGTGCTCTTGGGTGGGAGCTGCGCGAAATAGGGATCGTCGAGGAGTGCGTCCAGTAGATCCGCGCGCAGGCGACCGCTCGCCGCCCAGAGGCCATCCCGATCGAAGGCCGAGTGCCGGTGGCGCTGGATCCACCCGTCGAGCAACGCATTGCCCGGCCCGGTGTCGAAGCCCCGCACGCGTGCGCGGTTCGGTTCGACCACCGTTAGATTGGCGATACCGCCGATGTTGACCACGGCGCGCGTGCTCGCGCGCGCGCCGAAGGCGTAGGCGTGGAAGGCCGGCGCGAGCGGAGCGCCCTGGCCGCCGTCGGCGAGATCGCCGCGACGCAAGTCGGCGACGACATCGATCCCGGTGCACACGGCGAGGCGATGGGGGTCCCCGAGCTGCACGCTGGTGGGGCTGGGATCGTCCGGGCGGTGGATCACCGTCTGGCCGTGGCAGCCGATCGCGCGCACGCGGCCCGGCGGACGATCGTCGGCTGCGAGCACGCTCTCGACCGCAGCGGCATAGGCATCGGCGAGGCGGGTGTCCAGCCGGGCCGCCTCGGCCAAGTCGAGCCGACCGCCGATCGCGTCCAGCAGCTGGCCCCGTAGATCCGGATCGAACGCATGCGACGCGCTGGCCAGGAGGCGGGGGTGTCCGCCGCGGAAGGTGGCGAGGCAGGCGTCGACGCCGTCGGCGCTGGTGCCCGACATCAGGCCGATGAAGGCCTGCTCCGGATGCGGCAAGCTAGCGCTCCCGGGCGGCGTAGGTGCGCGCCAGGGCATCGAGTATGCCGAGCCGCGGCTCGGCCTGCGCACGGAAGTCGCTGTGCTCGGCCTGCGCGATCGTCGCCATGGGCGGGAAATCGACGCGCAACGGGTTCTTGTGGACCCCGTTGATGCGGAACTCGTAGTGCAAGTGCGGTCCCGTGGAGCGCCCCGTATTGCCCACGAAGCCGATCACTTCGCCTTGCTGGACGTAGCTGCCCGCCGATTGCCCGCGCGCGAAACGCCGCAGGTGGCCGTAGGCGGTGCTGTAACGATCACCGTGGCGGACCACGATGAATTGCCCATACGCGCCATTGCGGCCCTGATAGGCGATGCGCCCGGCGCCGGTCGCTCGGATGGGCGTGCCGGCGGGGGCGGCGTAGTCGATGCCGTGGTGGTTGCGCATCTTGCCGAGTGTCGGGTGGTAGCGCTTGCCATAGCCCGAGCTGATCCGTGTGAACCGCACGGGGGTCCGCAGGAATGCCTTGCGCATCGATTCCCCACGGGGCGTGAAATACTCGGCCGGCCCGTCGTGCTCGGCGTAGCGCACGGCGCGATGACGCTGGCCCTGGTTGACGAATTCCGCGGCGACGATGGCGCCGTCGCGCACGTGCGTGCCGTCTCCAGTGTAGAAGCTCTCGTACACGACCGAGAAGCGGTCACCACGACGCACGTCGAGCACGAAATCGATGTCCCAGGCGAAAATGTCGACCAGATCGGTGATCAGCGCCTCCTGGAGCCCCGCCCGCGTGCCCGCGGCGAACAGGGAGCGCTGGATGGCACCGGTGGCGTGGTTGAGGCGGCGCTCGAGCGGCGACTGCACGCGGGCGCTGGCGTAGCCGCGCGCTTCGCGGTTGAACACGAGGCGCTCCCCGGGCTGGCGTTGATGGACGAGGCGCTCGATCGTGCCATCACTTGCGCGTGCCAGGCGGATGCGATCGCCCGGTTGGATACGGCTCAGCGCCGGGCCGTGCCGCGATGCGGCAGCGATACGATGGATCGTTTGCCGATCTGCTCCCGCGTCGCGCAGTCGCCCCGCGAGCGTGTCGCCTTGCTCGATGACGAGCTCCTGCCACTCAACCCGGCGCTGGCGTGCCTCTTCGCCCGCCTCGGTCTCGGCCGATCGCGTGTGGTTCGGCCTCTTCGGCAGCGTCAGCGCGCGGTGCTCTTCGGCGGCTGCCGGCACCCCGCCGCCCGAGGTCTCCGAGCTCGGGCCACCGGTGTTGGCCATGACGACACCCAGAACGGCCAGCCCGAGGCTGAGCGCGAGCCAGCGCAGCAGCCAGTGTGGATTGGGTCGGTTCGTCGGTTCGAGGCGCGTGCGCGATGGATCGTTGTTTTTCACGCCGGCTGGTTTCGCTTGTTGGTTTTATAGCGGCAGCGCGCTGCCGTCGACGATGGTTGTAATTTGCCCGATGGGCAACGATTGGTCAATTCAGCCCGTACGCGGCCATAGGCGGCGTCCCCAATGCGTGCACACGGCCCAACCGCTACAATCACGCGATTCGGGCGACTCCGCGCGTTTGGGACACACGATTTGCCGCTGGTGGCGCCAATCCCCGCGCTGCCCCTGGGCTAGGTTGGGCCCAGATCCCATCGCATCGAGGTATATATGACATCGGTCGATCGCGAAACGCTGGCGCTGATCGAGCGCGGCGCCGAAGAGGTTATCCGCGAGGACGAGCTGGTCGAGCGCTTGGGCTCGGGCGATAAACTCCGCGTCAAATGCGGTTTCGACCCGACCGCGCCCGATCTGCACCTCGGGCATACGGTGCTGATCAACAAGCTGCGCCAGTTCCAGCTGCTCGGTCACGAGGTCATTTTCCTGATCGGTGACTTCACGGGTCGCATCGGGGATCCCAGCGGCAAGAGCAGTACCCGGCCGCCGTTGAGCGAGGACGAGGTCCGCGACAACGCCCGCACCTACGAGCGCCAGATCTTCAAGATCCTCGATCCCGACCAGACCCGTCTGGTGTTCAATGCCGACTGGATGAGCCAGATGGACGCGGCCGGGCTCATCAAGCTGGCCTCGCGTCAGACGGTTGCCCGGATGCTCGAGCGCGACGACTTCCATAAGCGCTACAGCGCCAACCGCCCCATCGCGATCCACGAGTTCCTCTACCCCCTGATCCAGGGCTACGACTCGGTCGCACTGGCCGCTGATGTCGAGCTCGGTGGCACCGACCAGCGTTTCAATCTACTGATGGGGCGCGAGCTCCAGCGCGAGGAGGGGCAACGCCCGCAGGTCGTGATGAGCCTGCCGCTGCTCGAGGGCCTGGACGGCGTCCACAAGATGTCCAAGTCGCAGGGCAACTACGTCGGCATCGACGAGCCGGCCGAGTCGATCTTCGGCAAACTGATGTCGATCTCGGACGAGCTCATGTGGCGCTACTTCCAGTTGCTGAGTCTGCGCCCCGAGCATGAGCTCGAGGGTCTGCGCCGAGGCGCACGCGAGGGCCGCAACCCGCGCGACATCAAGCTCGAGCTGGCCCACGAGATCACGGCGCGCTTCCACGACCAGGCGAGCGCCGATTATGCCCAAGCGGGTTTCCTCGCCCGATTCAGTGAAGGCGCCGACCCCGACGACGTCGCCCATGTGACCGTCGCGGCGGACGATGACACGGGTTTGCCCATCGCGAATCTGCTCAAGCAGGCGGGCCTGACGAGCTCGACCTCGGAGGCGCTGCGCATGATCGGCCAGGGGGCGGTCCGTGTCGACGGCGAGCGCGTCGGCGATCGCAGCCTCCGGATAGGGCGCGGCTCACGCCATCTCTATCGAGTGGGCAAGCGTCGCTATGCCCGCGTGACCGTCGCGTAGGCCCGGAGCGGCCATGCGTTTGTTGACACGGGCCGGTTCGGTTGTAGAATGCGCCTTCTCGTTGCGGCTGTCGCCGCGACGGATTGAGGCCCGCGAGACAGTGCCCACGACGCCCCCGCGGCGTTATTGACTCGACGGTCGGGCGCTGTATAATTCGCTTCCTCGCCGGCGCAGACCGGCCCCCGCAAGGCGGGTGAGTCTCGCGAA
>CAYUKN010000040.1:0-20206 GCA_964445325.1 uncultured Ectothiorhodospiraceae bacterium | reverse complement strand
CGCGCTCGCGCCCCCGTCCGAGATGCTCTGACGGGGGGGCGTGAGTCGGCGACCGAGCCTCTTCGTTCGAAGCCACCGCGGCACGTATACTAACGCCGCAACCGGCATCGCGCCGCCGCTCAGGGAGTATCTACCCCATGCGTATCCTCGTGACCGGCACCGCCGGTTTCATCGGCAGCTACGTCGCCGCGCGCCTGCTCGACCGCGGCGACGAGGTCGTGGGTCTCGACAACGTCAATCCCTATTACGACGTCCAGCTCAAGGAAGACCGCCTGGCCCACCTCACGACCCGGGCCGGTTTCACCGAGGCGCGCATCGACTTGGCCGATCGCGAGGCCGTCGCCGAGGTGTTCGCCGCGCAACGGTTCGACCGCGTCGTCCACCTCGCCGCACAGGCCGGGGTGCGCTACAGCCTCGAGAACCCCCACGCCTACGTCGACAGCAACCTCGTCGGCTTCACCAACATCCTCGAGGGCTGTCGCCATCAAGGCATCGAGCACCTGGTCTTCGCCTCGTCGAGCTCGGTGTATGGGGCCAACACGCGCATGCCGTTCTCGGTGCACGACAACGTCGACCATCCGGTGTCGCTCTACGCAGCCACGAAGAAGACCAACGAGCTCATGGCCCATACCTATTGCCACCTCTACGGCATCCCGATGACGGGGCTGCGGTTCTTCACCGTCTACGGCCCCTGGGGCCGCCCCGACATGGCCATGTTCCTGTTCACGCGAGCGATCCTGGCGGGCGAGTCCATCCCGGTCTACAACCACGGGCGCATGCAGCGCGATTTCACCTACATCGACGACATCGTCGAGGGCGTGGTGCGTGTGCTCGACCGAATCCCCGCGGCCGACCCCGATTGGTCGAGCGCCGCCCCTGATCCGGCGACGAGTTATATCCCCTATCGCCTCTACAACATCGGCAATCACAGCCCGGTGGAGCTGCTGACGTTCATCGAGCACCTCGAGAGCGCGCTGGGGCGCACCGCCGAGAAGGAGCTGCTGCCGCTGCAGCCGGGCGACGTGCCCGCGACCTACGCCGACGTCGACGATCTCCAGCGTGACGTGGGATTCGCCCCGGGCACGCCCCTGGCCACGGGTATCGAGCGCTTCGTCGCGTGGTACCGCGACTATTACGGCGTGTGACGCAGCCGCACCACTGCCGACGCGCGCACCCATAACCACGCGCGCCATCGACGGCTGAAGGGCCGGCGCTGCGCCGAGACGGCTCAGGCGTCGATGTAGCGCGTCGGATCGGGCCGACCCGCATCAGCGAAGCCCTTGGCCCGGAGGCGACAGGCGTCGCAGACGGCGCAGGCTCGACCATGCTCGTCGGGTTGGTAGCACGAGACGGTCAGGGCGAAATCGACGCCCAGGCTCACCCCCTGGTCGACGATCTCTGCCTTGCTCGCGTGGATCAGCGGGGTCCGCAGGGTCACGGGCTGGCCCTCGACCGCCCGCTGGGTGGCCAGATTGGCCATGCGCTCGAACGCGGCGATGTATTCGGGGCGGCAATCGGGGTAGCCCGAGTAGTCGACCGCGTTGACGCCGACGAAGATAGCGTCGGCACCGAGCACCTCGGACCAGGCCAGGGCGTACGCCAGGAACACCGTATTGCGCGCCGGTACGTAGGTCACCGGGATGCCCGCGCCCGGGGACTCGGGTACGTCGATGGCGGCATCGGTGAGCGCGGAGCCCCCGAAGGCGGCGAGATCGATGTCGACGATGCGGTGCTCGGCAACACCCTGCTGCTCGGCCACGCCGCGGGCCGCCTCCAGCTCGACCGCATGGCGCTGGCCATAGCGAAAGCTCATGGCGTAGCAGCGATACCCCTCACCGCGGGCGGCGGCGAGCGTGGTCGCCGAGTCGAGCCCACCCGACAGCAGAACGACCGCTCGCGGTGTGGCCGCCGCGGTCATCGGCCCGGCTCGTCACCCCACAGGATCTTGTGGAGCTGGAGCTGGACGCGCACGGGCAGGCGATCGGCCACGACCCAGTCGGCCAGATCGCGCGCCCGCAGTGTCTCCCACACGGGGGAGAACAGCACCTCGCAGCGCTCGTCGAGGCCGTACTCGTGCACGCGCTCGCGCGCCCACTCGTAGTCGGCCCGGTCGCAAAGCACGAATTTGACCTGGTCCCTCGGGAGCAGTTCCGCGATGTTGGCCCAGCGATTGCGCGCCGACTCACCCGAGCCCGGTGTCTTGAGATCGAGCACACGCACCACACGGTCATCGACGGGGCGGATATCGATCGCCCCCGACGTTTCGAGCGAGACGCGGTGCCCGGCATCGCAGAGGCGCTCGAGCAGGCTCAGGCAGCCGGACTGGGCCAGCGGCTCGCCCCCGGTGACGCACACGTGGCGAACCCCGTAGTCGCTCACGCGGCCGACGACGTCGTCGACCGCATAGGAAGTGCCACCGTGGAAGGCGTAGGCGGTGTCGCAATAGCTGCAGCGCAGTGGACAGCCGGTCAGTCGGACGAAGACCGTGGGCAGCCCGGCCGTATTGCTCTCGCCCTGCAGCGAGCAAAAGATCTCGGTCAGGCGTACACGCTCGCTGACGGGCAACTCGCGCGCGTGCTCGACACCGGCTACGGCTCCGGCGGTGCCCATCAACCGCCCCCGTCCTCACGCTCGCGCTCGATTTTGACGATACGGTCCTCGGCCAGACGCGCGGCCGCGCTGTTGGGGTGCTGCTCGCGCACTTTCTGTAGCATGGCCCTGGCTTCGTCGAGGCGCCCCAGCTCGTAGAGGCTATAGCCGATCTTGAGGCGCGCATCGGGGACCTTGGCGCTGTTGGCGTATTGCGAGGGGACCTTGCGAAAGGCCTCGAGCGCCTTCTGGAAATCGCGCGTGACGTAGTGGGCCTCGCCCAGCCAGTACTGCGCATTGTCGGCGTAGGGGCCGTCCGGGTGCTCTTCGAGGAACTGGTTGAAGGCCCGGGCCGCACTCTGGTAGCGCCCTTCCTTGAGCTTGTTGAATGCGGCGTCGTAGGCCTCGCGCTCGGCCTCACTGCGCGCATCACCGGCGGCTTGATCACCCGAGGTCTCGCCCTCGCCGACCGACTTCTCGGCGGCGTTCTCGGCCGCCTCAGCGGCGCTCGCCCCCGTCTCCGGATCGGCGTCATCGCCATCGCCGCCGCTGGCGTCGCCGCCGCCGCCACTGTCGGACTGGGCCAGCTCGAGATCGCGCAGTCGTCGATCCAAGTCACCGTAGAGATTGCGCTGGCGATCGCGCAGCTCGTCGAGGCGGTGGCCCTGCTGATCCATTTGGCCACGCAGCTCGCGGATCTCGCGCTCCAGGGCGCGCACGCGCTGGATGAGCTCGGCGAGCTGGCCACTCTGGACCACGTTCTCGAGCCGGCGCACGCGCTGCTCGAGCTTGGCGTCCCCGTCCGATTCCGCGGCCAGCGCCGCCGGCGCCACGGCGCTCGCCAAGACCAACACCCAGGCGATGGTGCGCACCGGGATGCTAGTCATCACCGTCGCCTCCAGTGCCTCGCTCGACACCCGGATAGACCAGCTCCACACGGCGATTCTTGGCCCAGGCCTCTTCGTTGCTGCCCTCGACCGCCGGGACCTCCTCGCCATAGCTGACGGTCTCGATCTGGGTCTCGGCCACGCCGTACGCCTGCATCAACTGAGCCACCGACTCGGCACGGCGGGCGCCCAGGCCCACGTTGTACTCGCGCGAGCCGCGCTCATCGGTGTGGCCCTCCAGGCGCAACTCGACGTCGGCGTACTGGGTCAAGTACGCGGCGTGGCGTTTGATGATGCTCATGTACTCCTGTTGAACCTCGCTCGAGTCGAATTCGAAATAGATGGTTCGATCGGCGAGGGCGCTGTCGTCGTCCTGGATCGCGTTCTTGCGGAAGTCGCAGTCCGGCGGGCACTCGGGCGCGGCGATGGGATCGGCCTGCTCGTCCGCCCCTTGTGCGCTGGCGTCGCCGCCGTCGCCCGCGGCGGCCTCGGTGTCGTCATCACTCGTCTGTTGTTCGCTGACCACGCCCTCGTCCTGAGATCCCGTCGTCGCGCAACCGCCCAACAGCAGCACCGCGGCCAGCAAGTACATCCAGCTCTGTCGCATCATCGCTTTCCCCCACCGTCAGTCTCGAAAAGGTCCCCACGCGGGCTCACGCACATCACCCTCGGTGCGCGACAAACGCGCCGATGCTCGTCCATCGACCGAGACCGAGCCGAGCACACCGCGCCCGTCGTGCTCGGTTGCGTAGAGAATCATGCGCCCGTTGGGCGCGAACGCCGGCGACTCATCGAGGCGACCGTCCGTGACCACCCGCATCCGCCCCGACTCGAGATCGAGCACGGCGATCCGATACTCGCTGGCGCGGCTGCGGTGGACGAACGCCACCCGGTCGCCGTTGGGCCCGACATCGGGATCGGCGTTGTACGCGCCCTCGAACGTCAACCGCTGGGCCCGGCCCGAGCCGTCGGCGGCGGCCTTGTAGAGCTGCGGTCCACCGGCGCGATCCGAGGTGAACACGATGGCATCACCGTCGGGCATCCACGCGGGCGAGGTATCGATACCGCCGCTGCGGGTAATGCGCTCGAGCTCGTCGGTGGCGAGATCGAGGACGTAGAGCTCGGCATTGCCCTGGTGCGACAGCGTCAGCGCGAGGCGCTCGCCATCGGGCGACCAAGCCGGTGCACCATTGATACCGGCACGCCGCGACACGCGCCGGCGCTCGCCCGTCGCGACCTCCTGAACGAACACGGCCGGGCGGCCGCCCTCGAACGAGACGTAGGCCAGGCGCTCGCCCTCCGGCCCCCACGCCGGCGACATCACGGGCTCGTCCGAGGTGAGGACGTTGCGCGCGTTGTAGCCGTCGTAGTCGGCAACGCGCAGCCGGTATTGGCGTTGCTCACCCGTGCCATCGGACGAGACGAACGCCACGCGGGTCGCGAACGCCCCGCGCTCGCCCGTGATCGCCTCGTAGACGGTGTCGCTGATGCTGTGCGCCAGCCCGCGCAGGGCCTCGGCTTGCACCTCGTAGCTGTAGCCCGTCATCTGGCGCTGGCTGGAGACGTCGAGGAGCTGGAAGCGCACGCGGTAGGCCTCACCCTCGCGCGGGCTGATCGAGCCGACGACGAGGTGGTCGACCTCCAGGGTGCGCCAACTGCCGAAATCGATGGTGTCGCCCGAGCCGGGGCGCGCCACCATGTCGCGGCGCTCCATGGGCGCGAACTGGCCGCTGCGCGCGAGATCGTCATCGACGATACCGGCCACGTCGGCTGGGCGCTCGCCCTCACCGGTCCAATTGAACGGCACCACCGCAATCGGGCGCGCGCCCGAGGCCCCCTCGGTGATCTCGATCTCGAGCACCGCGCCCGCGTGCCCGGACCAGGCCAAAAGCAACAAGGCCCCGAGCAAGGGGCCCAACGGCAACACGCGCATCAGGCGTTTTCATCCGGTTTGAATGTGAATTGGATCTCGCGCTCGAAGACGGCCGGGTCGGGCGCCTTCGGCAGCGGCGAGGCGCTCTCGACCGCCTGCACGACCGATTGGCAGAATGCCTGACCGCCCGAGCAGCTTGCGATGGTAACATTGGTCACGTCGCCGCTCGGGATCTGGCGCACCCGCACCTCCGCCGTTTCACCCTCGGTGAAGCCGCTCGGTCGGCGCCATTCACGCTCGACCTTCGACTTGATCGCGGCGCGATAGCGCGCGCGCAAATCCTCCAGGCGCTTACGCTTGGCCTCCTCGGCCGCCGCCTGCTCGGCCTCCTGTTTGGCCTGCTCCGCTTCCTGTTTCTCTTGCTCGGCCTGCTTTTGCGCTTGCTCGGCCTCCTGCTGAGCACGTTGTGCCTCCTCCTCGGCGGCCTCGCGCGCCGTCTCGGCCTCGCGGCGCTCCTGCTCGAGCTCCTTGAGGCGCTCGCGCTCTTGCGCCTTGGCCTCGGCGAGCTTTTCCTTTTGCTGGGCGAGCTCATCGAGCTGCTGCTGCAGCTTCTCGAGGCGCTCTTTCTCCTCGGCGCGCTCGCTGGATAGCTGTTGTTGCTGCTCGGCGAGCTTCTCGCGTTGCTCGGCGAGCTCCTCGCGCTCGGAGGCCAGCTGATCCAGCTGCTGCTCCAGCTGCTCGCGCTTCTGCTGGCGCGCCTCGAGCGCTTGGCTCTCCTGCTCGCGCTGTTGGCGCAGCTCCTCGAGCGCCTGCGCCTGCTCCTTGCGCGCCTGCTCGAGCTCGGCGAGCTTCTCCTGAACGGCCTCGGCCTGCTTCTCCGCCTTGCGCTTCTCTCGGTTCTCCTGGCGTTCGAGCGCCTGCATCGCCTGCTCGACCTGGGATTCGTCGACGGCAACCGCCTCGACCGGGCTTTCGCCCGGGTTGGGCGACGTCGGCGTGGGGTTGTTCGTGCCGATGGTCACACCGAAGACCATCAGACCGATGATCGCGGCATGACCGAGCAGGGCGATCGCGAGGGCTTCCGGGTAGCGACGTAGCAAGGCCATGGGTCAGCGCTGCTCCGCGACGAGCTGGACGCGATTGGCACCGGCCTGCTGCAGCAGCGACATCACGCGCACGACCTGTTGATAGTTGACCGCCTCGTCACCGCGCACGAGCACACGGCGCTCGGGATTGCGCCGCAGGGCCGCCGTCGCCAGTGTCACCAAGCGGTCGGCGGCGACCGGCTCCTCGGTGTCGCTGCCGACGTTGACATAGAAGCGCCCCTCGGCGTCCACGCTGGCGACGAGGGGCTCGGACTCGACTTGGTCGAGCGGCTGGGCGTCGGCCCGCGGCAGCGAGACGTCGACGCCGGTCTTCAACAGGGGTGCGGTGATCATGAAGATGACGAGCAGCACCAGCATGACGTCGATGTAGGGGACGACGTTGATCTCCGCGAGCGGGCGCCGGCGGTGTGCGCGTCGGGCCATCGCGCTCACCCCTCCCCGCGTGCGTAGAGCTGGCGATGGAGCAGGCCGAGGAACTCCTCGAGGAAATTGTCGAAACGGTTCTCGATTCGCCCCAATTGGTTGGTGAACCGATTGTACGCGATCACGGCGGGAATGGCGGCAAAAAGCCCCATGGCCGTCGCAATCAAGGCCTCGGCGATGCCGGGCGCGACCAACGCCAGCGTCGCTTGGTGGACGTTCGAAAGCGACTGGAAAGCGTTCATGATGCCCCAGACCGTGCCGAAAAGGCCCACGTACGGGCTCACCGAGCCCACGGTCGCGAGATAGGACAGGTGCCCATCGAGGCGATCGCTTTCACGCGATAGCGCGACACGCATCGACCGCTGGGCTCCCTCCAGGATGTGGCCCGGCTCGTGGCCCTGCTTGTGCAGCCGGGCGTACTCACTGAAACCGGCGGCGAATAAGCGCTCCGTACCGCTCGGCGTGGTCTCACTCGACTGGATCTCGCGGTAGAGCTCCGACACCGGCCCGCCGGACCAGAAGCGCGACTCGAAGGCGTCGCAATCGCCGCTGACCGACCGGAACTGGCGCCACTTGGCATAGATCAAAGCCCAGGAGAGCACCGACGCGAGCAACAGGATCAGCATCACCAGCTGAACGACGATGCTCGCATCGGCCACTAGGCGGACGAACGATAGATCAGTTGTCACCGACGAAAACCTCCCGTAGGTCCGCGGGCAGACCCCGCGGCTTGAACGTCGTCGCGTCGAGACAGGCCACGCGCACCCGCGCATGGCACAACTCGGTGTCGCATCGGCGCACGAGCTGGTCGAAGCCCACGCTCGCACGTCCCACTTGTACCACCTGGGCCTCGACGTCGAGCCAGTCGTCGAGTCGCGCTGGCGCGATGTACTCGATCTCGACCGAGCGCACCGCGAACACTAACCCGAGGTCGCGCTCGAGCGTCGACGGGTCCCGACCGGCCGCGCGCAACCACTCGGTGCGTGCACGCTCGAGATACTTGAGATAGTTGGCGTAGTAGACCACCCCGCCGGCGTCGGTGTCCTCGTAGTAGACCCGCACCGGCAGGTGGAATACCCGGCCGCGGATTGCACCCACCGCTGCACTCATGGCGCCCCGAACAGATCGCTCGATCCAGGTGTCTCCGGCGCGGCCAGGCCGAAGTGCACGAACGCCGATGACGTCGCCATACGCCCGCGCGGCGTGCGCATGAGCAGGCCTTGCTGGATCAGATAGGGCTCGATGACCTCTTCGATGGTGCCGGCGGACTCGCTGATCGCCGCGGCGACATTGTCCAGGCCCACGGGACCGCCGTTGAACTTGTCGATGATCGTCCTGAGCAGGCGGTGGTCCATGCCGTCGAGGCCGCGCGCGTCGACGCTCAACAGATCCAGCGCCTCGTCCGCCAGGCGCGCGGTGATGGTGCCGTCGCCGCGCACCTGGGCGTAGTCGCGCACCCGCCGCAGCAGCCGATTGGCGATGCGCGGCGTGCCCCGCGCGCGCCGGGCGATCTCGGTGGCACCGTCGGCCTCGATATCGACCCCGAGGATCGCCGCCGAGCGCGTCACGATCGAGCGTAGATCGTCGACCCCGTAGAACTCGAGGCGCTGGACGATACCGAAGCGGTCGCGCAGCGGCGAGGTCAACAGCCCCGCCCGCGTGGTCGCGCCGACCAGCGTGAACGGCGGCACATCGAGTTTGACCGAGCGTGCCGCCGGTCCCTCGCCGATGACGATATCGACCTTGTAGTCCTCCATCGCCGGGTACAAGACCTCCTCGACCACGGGCGACAAGCGATGGATCTCGTCGACGAAGACCACATCGTGGGGCTCGATGTTGGTCAGCAGCGCGGCCAGATCGCCCGGGCGCTCGAGCACGGGCCCGGCGGTCTGGCGCAGGTTGGTGCCCATCTCGGCGGCGATGATCGACGCCAGCGTGGTCTTGCCCAGCCCCGGCGGCCCGAAGATCAGCACGTGATCGAGCGGCTCGCTGCGCTCGCGCGCCGCGGTGACGAAGATGCCCAGCTGCTCGTGGACCGCCGGCTGGCCGAGATAGTCGGCGAGTGCGCGCGGGCGGATGGCCTGATCCGCGACCTCTTCGTCGCCGCTGGCTTCGGCGCTTGTCACGCGGTCCGGAGTCGCCATGGCAGCTGCAGGATCCTTCGCCGGGCGGGCAGTTGCGGTCGAGCCACACGCTCGGAGGTCGTAAGCTACCACGCACCGTGGGCGAAAAATAGCGCTGCGCCACGAAGCGCGCTGTGTAAAAAAATGCCCCGCCGGAGCGGGGCAACAAAGCCTGGCCTGATGGCCGCGGGTGCAGACCGCGACCAGGGGAGTTCAGGCCAGTGCCAGAGGGGGCCCGGTTGGGGCGACGACTCGGGGTCAGCCGCCCGTTGATCCGCATCTCACTCCATCAGGGGCATCTGCTCGCTCTGCCCCCGGAACTCGCCGAACGAGAGCACGCCGTCGTGGTTGCGATCGAACTTGGCGAAATGGGTATGTAGACCCGCGCTCACCGCCTGCGCTTCGGCCTCAGAGATAACGCCATCGCCGTTGCGGTCGTGCTCATTGAAGCGCACCTCGGCATCCGGATCCCCACCGATGCCGGCCGAAGCGGCCCACAGTGCGCCCGTGATCAAGGCGGAGCCGGCGAGCATGGTTGCGGCTGCGGCTTTCACTTCGGTCCTCTCCCAGGGATGGTTCGAGCGGCGCGGCGCGCCGCTACCACGCTCCCTAGCGATTTCCGTGCCATAAAAGAAATCGTTTTATTTTCAATAAGTTACGAATCCTCTGGCGGCGGCATGGGCCGCGAGCCGGCAACACCGGGCGGGCATCCCCCGCTGGATTGTCGCCGTGCGGCGACAATCCAGCGCGGGTGAGCGTTACGTCGTTGTGCAACGGGGATTTCCCCTGTCGCCGTCAGGCAACAGGGCGGGCGCTGGCGCTCGAGCGCGGCCTGCACCACCCCCAGCCCCGAGCGTCACGACGGCGATTTGAACTCTTGCGGATCGACCTCGTGGCGGGCGAGGAGCTTGTAGAACTCGGAACGGTTGCGCTGGGCCAGGCGCGCGGCCTCGCTGACATTGCCCTCGCTGATCTTGAGCAGGCGCACCAAGTAGTCGCGCGTGAACGCCGCGCGCGCCTCGGCGATGGAGGGCAGGTGAGCCGCCTGCTCACCGAGGCTCTGGCGCACCTGCTCGGCGCTGATCACCGCGCTCGGCGTCAGCGCTACGTGGTGTTCGACCGTGTTGAGTAGCTGGCGCACGTTGCCCGGCCACTCGGCGCCCACCATGAGCTCGAGCGCCTCGGGGGCGTAGACGGGCATGCGGCTGCCGTCGCGCTCGGCCAGCGCGCGCAACTGCTGCTGGATGAGCGCCGGGATGTCCTCGCGGCGCTCGGCGAGCGAGGGGATGCGCAGCCGGACGACGTTCAAGCGGTAGAACAAGTCCTCGCGAAACAGGCCTTCGGCGACGGCACGCTCGAGATCGCGGTGACTCGCCGAGATGATGCGAATGTCGACACCGAAGTCGCGCGTGCCACCAACCGGCCGCACGCGGCGCTCCTGGAGCACGCGCAGCAGCTTGACCTGGAGGGCCAGCGGCATATCCCCGATCTCGTCGAGGAACAGCGTGCCGCCGTTGGCGCTGCGGATCAGCCCGGGGTTCGCCTGGTACGCCCCCGTGAACGCGCCCTTTTCGTGGCCCATGAGCTCGGACTCGAGCAGGCCCTCGGGCATGGCGCCGCAATTGAGGGCGACGAATGGCCCATCACGACGCGGGCTGGCGCGATGGATCGCGCGCGCGAGCAGCTCCTTGCCCGTGCCGCTATCGCCCTCGAGCAAGACGCTGGTCGTGGTTTGGGCGACACGCTGGGCCTGGCCGAGAAGCTCCTCCATGCGGGGGCTGCGCGTGGTGATGCCGGCACACCACTCCGCCGGGACATCGTACGGGGCGCTCACACTGAGCGCGCGCTCGATCTCGCTGAGCAGGGCGTCGCGGTCGACCGGTTTGGTCAAGAACGCGAACGCCCCGCTCTGAGTGGCATGGACCGCGTCGGGGATGGTCCCGTGAGCGGTCAACAGCAACACCGGCATCGCGGGATGGCGCTGCTGTAGCATCGCCAGCAGCCCATGGCCATCCATGCCGTCCATTTTGAGATCGGTGACCACGAGCTCGGGGGCCTCGCGCTCGACCGCCGCGAGCGCGGTCTGCGCCGACTCGGCCGTCTCGACGCGATAGCCCGCCGAGCGCAAGCGCATGTCGAGCAGCCGCAGCAACGACGGGTCGTCGTCGACGACCAACAGCCGCGACGCCTGCGTGCTCATCGATCCGACTCCATGCGGCGCTCGAGATCGGTGAGCTCGCGGATCTTGTCGCGGAGCTGCTCGTTGTCGCGGCTGAGCTCCGCGTTGCGCTGACGCCAAGCGAGCGCCCGGCGCAGATGGCGCAGTTGCAGCCGTAGCAACGCGCGCGTGGTGCCATCGATCTGGTCATTGGCATCGCTCAGCATCTCGTCGAGCGCGCGGCGGGCGCGCTCGGGCGCGAAGCCGGGATGGCCCGGTGTCGCCTGCCAGTAGGCCAAGCGCAGCTGGGCTTGCACCGACGCCCCGTCGCGGGCTGCGGAACGCAGCCCGTCGCCCATCTCATTCAGCGTATCGGCGTCAGCGACGGCCAGGCGATCGGCGAACGCGAGCATCTGCGGTGCGATCGACGCGGGTTCCGGCTGGGTCTGACTCTTGATCTCGGTGTCGCGCGCCGCCTCGGCGTCGGGCGCGGACGAGGGCCCCTGCAACACGCTACAGCCGGTCAGCAGCGCGAGCGACAACGACGCAACCAGCGCTGTGCGATTCATGCGGTCTCCTCGGCAGCCGGCTGTGGCTGCGTCTGCAAAACCATGCGGATATGGGCACCGGTGAAGCGTTCGTCGACGATCTCGACGTAGCCCTCGTGCGCGCGCGCGCAATCGCGCACGACCGACAGGCCGATGCCCGTGCCCCGAGCAGCCGTGCCGGGCGACTGCGTGCCCTGGGCGAACGGCTCGAACACGTGCGGGCGCTCGGCCTCGGGGATACCCGGGCCCTGATCGGCGACTTCGAGGACGACCCGTTGGCCCTGGCGCTCGCCGCGCAGGTAGAGCGTGCCTCCGTTGGGCGAGAAGCGCACGGCATTGCCGATGAGATTCGACAGCGCGCTCTGGATCAGCGGCCGCAGGCCGTGGAACGACACCGATTCGACCCCCCAGTCGATCCCGAGGCCCTTGCGCAGCCGGGCGGCATGGTGGCGCTCGAGGGCCTCCTCGAATAGCGCCTGCAGCTCGACCGCCTCGGTCGCCTGCGCGCGCTCGCGCGCGCTGAGCACGAGCAGGTTCTCGATGAGCTGCTGCAGCTCGATGCTCGAGCGTCGCAGGATATCAACGACCTCCCCGTGGTCCGCGCTACCGGCCGCCACCGAGCCGTCGGCGAGCAGCTCGGTGCCTTCGCGGATGGCCGCGAGCGGCGTCTTGAGCTCGTGCGACATATGGCGAAGGAAGCGCGCCTTCTCGGCCTCCGAGCGCTCCAGGCGGATGCGCAAGCGCTCGAGCTCCTCGCCCAGGGCGTTGATCTCCGGCGGCCCCCCGACGGAGATGGGCCGGGCCGGCTCGATCGCGCCCAGGCTGCGTATGGCCCGACCCAAGTGGCGAATCGGACGCAGGATCAACCAGCTGAAAAGCCCGACCAGCGCAAACGTCACCGGCACCAGCGCGACCACCTGCCAAAACAGGAACGCCCGCGCCCGCCCCGAGGTGGCCTCGAGCGCGGCGAGCTCACTGCGCACGGCGTTGTCGGTGGCGCGCGTGAGTGCAGCGGCCATCTCGCGCATGGGGCCGAAGCGCTCGAGCGCGGCGGCCAGGCGCGCGCCCTCGGGCGAGGCCTGGCGCATCACCGCGAGCACGTCCGCGGCCGCCCGGCGCAGATGCCGGCGCTTGGCCTGCGCCTCGAGCGCGAGCGAGCCGCGGTCGAGTGCCGCCAGCGTGTCGACGAAGTCGTCGTGGCGCTGGCGGTACAGATCGACCAGCGACCCCTCGCCGAGAATCCGGTACTGGCGCGCATTGCGCTCCATCTGGTCCAGCTGCACGCGCAGCGCTTGACCCTCGCGCGCCAGGGCGACGCTGTCGCGCACGAGCTGCTCACCGCGACTCGCCAGACGATCGACATAGATCGACCCCCCGAGCACGGCGATCAGCAGGGGCAGCGCGACCAGCGCGAAGCCCGCCACAACATGGGTGACCATGGAGCGCGGGCGCAATGTGGGGATATTCAACGCACCGCCGCCTTGAGGGCCTGGCGGATGATGTCCTCGGTGGTGCACCCGGCCGTATCCACGTTGCGGATCATGCGGCTCGCTTCATTGGCGCGGTAACCCAGCGCGATCAAGGCGCTGGTGGCATCGGCGACCGCATCGTCGCCGGGTTCGGGCCCGCCCGGTGCCGCCGCCGGCGCCGTCGCTCCGGGCAAGGCGGCACGCAGCTCCTCGGAGTCGAGCCGGTCGCGCATCTCCACGATCAAGCGCTCGGCTGTCTTCTTGCCGATACCGGGCAGGCGCGTGAGGGCGGTGACGTCGTCGGTCTCGATGCAGCGCGCGAAATCGTCGGCACCCATGCCCGACAGCACCGCCAGCGCCATCTTCGCGCCCACGCCGGAGACCTTGAGCAAGGTACGGAACAGGCGGCGCTCGGCCTCGCGCGCGAAGCCGAACAACTGGTGCGCGTCCTCGCGCACGATCATGTGGGTGTAGAGCGTGACCTGGGCGCCCACCTCGGGCAGCTCGTAGAACGTGGACATGGGCGCCTCGAGCTCATAGCCCACGCCGCCCACGTCCACCAGCAGCTCGGGCGGCTGCTTGGCCGCCAGTTGGCCCGTCAGCCGCCCGATCATTTCCACCGCACCGCACGCCGGCGTCGCCCCGCGCCCCGCGTCACCGCCGGGCGCGTGCGCGCATGGGCGTGGCACAGGGCGAGCGCCAAGGCGTCGGCCGCATCCTCGGCGATGGGCTCACTGGCGAGGCTCAGCAACACGCCCACCATGTGCTGAACCTGATCCTTGCCGGCACCCCCGACGCCGACCACGGTCTGTTTGACCAGGCGCGCGGGATATTCCGCCAGCGTGAGATCGGCGTGGACACCGGCGCAGATGGCCGCTCCGCGCGCCTGACCCAGCTTGAGTGCGGCCATAGGATTACGTGCGAGGAACACCTCCTCGACGGCCATCTCGGCGGGCTCGTGCTCGGCGACGACGCCGGCGAGCTGTTGCTGGATGCGCCCCAGGCGCGCGGGCAGGCCCTCCTTCTGCGCGGCACGGATACAGCCGTGGGTGACGTGTCGGCTGGTGCGGCCGTCGCTGTCGATGATCCCGTAGCCGGTCGTGACCGAGCCGGGATCGACCCCCAATATGCGCACGAAAGCGGCCACGAGCACACGATCCAGCCGAGACGAGACCGAGGACGGCGGCTAGCCGGTGTCGGCCAGCGACTCGTCCGGGAAAGTCGCGTTGGTGTAGATGTTCTGGACGTCGTCGACATCGTCGAGCATGTCGAGGAGCTTGAGCGTCTTGTCCGCGTCCTCGCCGCTGACGGCGACGTCGCGCAACGGCCGCATCGTGACCTCGGCCTGCTCGGGCTCGAGCTCGGCGGCCACGAGGGCGTCGCGCACCGCCGTGAACTGCTCGGGCGCGACCAGTACTTCCATCGAGCCGTCCTCGTTGGTGACGAGCTCGTCGGCGCCGGCCTCGATCGCCGCCTCCATCAATGCATCCTCGTCGGTGCCCACGGGATAAGTCAGCACGCCCGTGTAGGAGAACAAGAACGCCACCGAGCCATCGGTGCCCATCTTGCCGCCGTGCTTGGAGAACGCGTGGCGCACGTCGGCGACCGTTCGGTTGCGGTTGTCGGTGACGCAATCGACCATCACCGCTACGCCCCCGGGGGCGTAGCCCTCGAAGCGGGCCTCCTCGTAGGACTCACCCTCGAGCTCGCCGGCACCCTTCTGGCGGGCGCGCTCGACGTTGTCCTTGGGCATGTTGTTCGCAAACGCCTTGTCGATGGCCAGGCGCAGGCGCGGATTCCACTCCGGATCGGGACTGCCCTGGCGTGCGGCCACCATGATCTCGCGGCTCAGGCGCGAGAACATCTTGCTGCGCTTTTTGTCCTCGGCAGCCTTCTTGTGCTTGATGTTGGCCCACTTGCTGTGTCCCGCCATGGCGCGTCACCACCCGTCTCGGCCGTCTACGGCGTCAGTCGGATAGTCTAGCATCGCGTACCCGCGGGCTGTCCGCTCAGCTCGAGCACGGCAACGGCGGCAGATGCCCGCTGCGCAGGAAGCCGATGACGCCCCAGGCGGCCTCCCGGTCGGCGAGCAGACCGACGTGATTGGTCGCCACGGTGGCGCGCTGAGCCCCGGCCAAGCGAGTGTCGCGCAACGGCACGACGCCGTCGTTGGGCCGCGGCAGCGGCCCCGTCACCAGGCCTTGCCCACACGCCACCGTACCCGCCAACGCGGCCACGGGGACGTCGCTCGACCAGGCCGGGGCATCGCCGAGGATGCCCCGCTCGCGGGCCCGGCCCAGCGACCAGCCGAGGCCCCGGCGCTGGAGGCGCTCGGCGGCGAACGCACCCCGCATGGGGCTGCCGAGGACGACCGCGCGCCCGATCCGCCGGCGCGTGTGCTCGGCGAGCAGGTGCGCCAGCACGATCCCGCCCAGGCTGTGGCCCACCAGGTGCACCCAGCGCGCGTCGATCGCCGCGATGCGATCGGCCAAGCGCGCAGCGGCGTCCACCGGCGGCGTCCGGGTCGAGCGGTAGCCGAACAAGTGGGTGCGAAAGCCCGCAGTGCGCAGCCGGTGGGCCAGCAGCGCCGTCTGGTACGGACCCACCCACAGCCCGTGGACGAGGACCACCGCGCTCGCGCTTGGCGGATAGGGCAGGCAGCGGATGGCAGCACGGTTGGTCCAGGAGGTCGCCTCCCCGGCGGCCGTCGCAATGGACCGCCAGGCAAACCGACCGTGCTCTAGCGGATTGGGCCGCACGATGGGCCGGCGCGGCAACGGCAGCCGGAACTCGTGCTCCGTATTGGTGCGGGCATCCGCAGCATAGCGCCGGCGCCAGGGGCCGGCGATGGTGAAGTGGCGGCGCCGGCCGCAGTCGATCAAGCCGGCCGGGTCGAGCCCTGTTTCCTCGACCAGTTCGCGGCGTGCGGCCTCGAGCGGCGTCTCGTCCCAGCGCAGGCTGCCCGTGACCGACTGCCAGAACCCCGCCACGTCCCGGCGCTCGAGCAGCAGCACCTCCTCGGGCGTGTGCACGACCACCAGAACCGACTCGGGCCGCTTGGCCGTCACGAGGCGCTAGGCCCACCGACGCCCGCTGAGGCAACAGTCGGTGTGCCGGATTGCGATGCGTGCCCGTACAGCAACCGCACGGCACCCTTGACGGAGCACGGCGGAGTGAATCGCGGCATGATCTGCGTCTCCCCCTAACCCGGGACCAGCCGCGTCCCTCGGGCGCCAGAATGACTGGGTCCTTGAGACTGCGCCCTTCGCCCGTCGCCCGTACGCCGTTACGCTTTACGAAGCCGAATACCCAGCTCGCGCAGCTGGCCCTCGGTAACGGGTGCGGGCGCCTGGGTGAGCGGGCAGCTCGCCGACTGCGTCTTGGGGAAGGCCATGACGTCGCGGATGGACTGGCCACCCGTCATCAGCATGACCAGGCGATCCAGGCCGAAGGCGATGCCGCCGTGCGGCGGCGCGCCGTACTCCAGCGCGTCCAGGAGAAAGCCGAACTGCTCGCGCGCCGCCTCGGCGTCGATGCCCAGCACCTCGAGCGCGGCCTCCTGGAGCGCGCGGTCGTGGATACGGATGGAGCCGCCACCGACTTCGACACCGTTGAGCACCAGGTCGTAGGCGCGCGACAGCGCCTGGCGCGGCTCGGCGCGCAGCACCTCGGGATCGTCGACCGCGGGCGCGGTGAACGGGTGATGCAGCGGCGCCCAGTTCTGGGCCTGATCGTCCCACTCGAACATGGGGAAGTCGACCACCCACAGCGGATGCCAACCGGACGCGACCAGGCCCCGGTCGTGGCCGATGCGCAGGCGCAGCGCCCCCAGGGCATCGTTGACGACACTCGCCTTGTCGGCCCCGAAGAAGATCAGATCGCCGGCGCTCGCCGCCGTGTGCGTGAGGATGCCGTCGATGGCCTCGTCGGGCAGGAACTTGAGGATGGGCGATTGCAGGCCCTCGCGACCGCGGCTGGCGTCGTTGACCTTGATATAGGCCAGCCCCTTGGCCCCGTAGCGCCCGACGAATTCGGTGTAGTCGTCGATCTCGCGGCGGGTGAGCTGGGCGCCGCCGGGCACGCGCAGCGCCGCGACGCGGCCGTCGGGGTCGTTGGCCGCATTGGCGAAGACGGAGAAATCGACGTCGTGCATCAGGCTCGCGAGCTCGACGAGCTCGAGCGGGATGCGCAGATCGGGCTTGTCCGAGCCGAAGCGGTGCAGGGCCTCACTGTAGGTCATGCGCGGGAACGCCTCGGTCAGCTCGGTGTCCAGGACGTGGCCGAACAGGTCGCGCACCATGCGCTCGGTGACCGCCATGACGTCGTCCTCGCGTACGAACGCCATCTCCATATCGAGCTGGGTGAACTCGGGCTGACGATCGGCGCGCAGGTCCTCATCGCGGAAACAGCGCACGATCTGATAATAGCGGTCGATGCCGCCGACCATGAGCAACTGCTTGAATAGCTGCGGCGACTGCGGCAAGGCGAAGAACGAGCCGCGGTGGATGCGGCTGGGTACGAGGTAGTCGCGCGCGCCCTCGGGCGTGGCCCGTGTCAGCATGGGCGTCTCGACGTCGACGAAATCCTCGGCCTCGAGGCAGCGCCGGATGCGGCTGGTGATGGCCCCGCGCATGCGCAGGCGCTGCTGCATCTCGGGGCGGCGCAGGTCGACATAGCGGTGCTTGAGGCGGTGCTCCTCGCCCACGTCCCACTCGTCGAGCTGGAACGGCGGCGTCTTGGACCGGTTGAGCACGGCCGTGTCGCTCACCGCGACCTCGATCCAGCCCGTGTTGAGCTCGCTGTTCTCGGTGCCCTCGGGGCGGCGGCGCACCCGACCCGTCACACGCACGACGTACTCCGGGCGGATCTGCTCGGCGATGGCGAAGGTGTCGGCGTCGGCGGGATCGAAGACGACCTGGACCAGGCCCGAGTGGTCGCGCAAGTCGACGAAGATGACGCCGCCGTGATCGCGGCGGCGATGGACCCAGCCGGCCAGCTCGACCTCGTGGTCCAGAGCCCTCGTATCGAGGGCGCCGCAGTAGTGGCTACGCATGACGGGGTTCGCGGGGACGCAAAAGAAGGCGGGAGGGTATCCGCGCGGCCCGCTCGCATCAAGCGCGGCGCCGCCGCGCGTCCCGTCCTCGGGCCCTTTGGGCGTAGCCGTGCTTGCCTGCCCCGACGCGCCGCCGTAGCCTCGCGCTCATGGCCCAGGCGCCCACCATCCTGATCACGGGTTGCTCCAGCGGCATCGGCGCGCATTGCGCCCACGCGCTGCACCAGCGCGGTTGGCGCGTGTTCGCCACCGCGCGCCAGGCCGGCGATGTCGAGCGCCTGCGCACCGAGGGGCTCGAGGCCCTGGCGCTGGATCTCGACGACTCCGACAGCATCCGCGCCGCTGTGGACGAGGTCCTGGCACGTACCGGCGGTCGCCTGGATGCACTGTTCAACAACGGCGCCTACGGGCAGCCGGGCGCGGTGGAGGACTTGTCGCGGGCCGCGCTGCGCGCCGGATTCGAGACCAACCTGTTCGGCTGGCTCGAGCTCACCAACCGCGTGATCCCGGTGATGCGCGCCCAGGGCCACGGCCGCATCGTCCAGAACTCGTCGCTGCTGGGCTACGTCACACTCAAGTGGCGCGGGGCCTACAACGCCAGCAAGTTCGCCCTCGAGGGGCTCACCGATACCATGCGCCTCGAGCTCGCGGGCTCGGGTATCCATGTGGTGCTCATCCAGCCCGGGCCCATCGCCAGCCGCTTCCGCGACAACGCCGTCGCCGCGTTCGAGCGCTGGATCGACACCGAGGCCAGCGCCCACCGCGAGCGCTACGCCGCCATGCGCGCCCGGCGCGAGAACCGGCAAAAGCCCATGCCCTTCGAGCTGGGCCCAGAGGCGGTGCACGATCGCCTCGTCCACGCGCTGGAGAGCAAGCGGCCCAAGCCGCGCTATCCGGTGACGGTGCCCGCGCATGTGTTCGCGGTGCTGCGGCGCCTTCTGCCGACGCGAGCGCTCGACCGGATCCTGGCGCGCGTGAGCGACTGAGCCGACGTTTACCAACAGGGCTCGATCAATGCCGGATGCGTTTGGGGAACCGCACACCGGGTGGGCGTCCTGATCCGTTTTTTGCCAACGCACGCGACGGGGGCATCGGACGGAACGCGGTCTGGCACCGCCGGATGGCGTTTGCGGTGCCCACCGGCCACACACCCATCGAACCGAGGCGGTCCACCCGCCATCGAGGCCCTGGACCGAACGCAATCCGGCCTACCTTCTCCTCGTCGCTCTTGGCCCTTCGCTATTCGCCCGTCGCCCGTCGTCCTTAACCGGACAAGCCCCGCGCTCGTTGTAATGCCCGCACCCGCTCATCGGCGACCGCTGGGGCGAGCGGGTGCAAGCCACCGTCGCTGACACCGTGGATACCGGACTCGGTGACGACGAAATCCATGGGGATGTCGTGGGCCTGGGGGTGGATGCTGTGCATCCGCGCAATCTCATAGCCCAGCGCGATCGCGATCGGTTTCGGATCGAGCGCGGCCAGTGTGCGATCGAAATAGCCGCCGCCATAGCCCAAGCGATAGCCGGCTTCGTCGAAGCCGACCACGGGCACGACCACCGCCGCGGGCGTGACGGGCTCGGTATCGGTCGGGTACGGGATGGAGTAGACGCCGTACGCCATCGCCACACCGGGCCACCACGCGCGGAAGACCAGTGGCTGGCGCCGCCCGGCCACCACCGGCAGCGCCGCACCACTGCCCGCTCGGCGCCAGCGGCGCACGGCGAAGCGCGGGTCCGGCTCGCCGGCGAACGGCCAGCAGAAGGCCACGGTCGCACCGCCGATGGCGCCGAAGCCGTCGCGCAGCGCCGCATCGATGGCCTTGTTGCGGCGCTGGCGGTCCGCCTCGGGCAACGCCCGGCGTGCCGCCAACAGGCAGCGCCGCGCATCGCGCCGCCAGGCGGCCCAGCCGAACCGCGTTACGCCGGTATGGGCTCTCAACCCGACCAAGCCACGGGCGACCCGATCGACAGACCCAAA
>CAYUKN010000039.1:0-20431 GCA_964445325.1 uncultured Ectothiorhodospiraceae bacterium | reverse complement strand
CCTCGATATCGACATTGTAGCCCAGGCCGTGGTTGATGCCCTTGAACCAGAAGGCCAGATCGGAGTCACTGATGGTGAACCAGAACTCGTCCTTGGACAGGCGCAGCATCACGGGGTCGTTGAGGACGTGGCCCTGCTCGTCGCAGAGGATGACGTAGCGGCCCTTCATCTCGGGCACGCGGGTCATGTCGCGCGGGCAGACGTAGTTACAGAAGGCCTCGGCGTCGGGGCCCTTGACGCGGATGGGTCGCTCGACCGCAACGTTCCACAGGGTGACGTCGTTGACGAGCGCGCGGTACTCGACCATGGCGCCGCCGTCTTCGGGGCGGACATAGCCGCGCGGGTGATACATCCGGTTATAGACCGTGGCGCGCCAGCAGCCCTCCTCGCACGAGAGGTGCCAGTAGGCGGACTTGCGCACCCGGTTGGAGATGAGCATGCGAATGCCCGGGTCACCGGTTTGGCGCAGGTTGATCGGGACCAGACGATCGCTTTGATCGATCGAGTCCTGGTAATTGACGTTTTCAGGTTGCTTGGTCATCTAAAATAGCTCCTCACCCATCGATAGGCGCCAAGGACGGGGGCCTCACCCGAGCCGGGGTCTCGAGTATGCAGCCACGTCACCAGGCGTTGTCGTACGCTGGTGCTTGCCCACAGGGCGACACCACAAAGCGTGACGGCCGGGTAGCAATCGCCCGGCTGATGAAATTCCGAAGCAGCGCCGTTCGATCGGCAACGGGCGGTCGCATCGGCGGCGAGCGGGAAGGCTGGAGCCCTCGGTCGAGTCATCTCTGCCCGCGACGATCCACTAGCCGGGGCCGGCCGCCGTCACGCAGGGGATCGTAGGCCGCGTGCGTGTGCGCGAGCGTCCTCCAAGCGACCGCGGCTTCGCCTGTGGCGACACGTGGCACCGCGACGGGCTGGCATACCCGGACTGCAGGGCGATCACTTGCGCATGCGGCATGAAATTACTGTCATGGAAAGCTCATACGTGCGTGGTGTGATCTCGCCACGAGCCGTTGCGCCCCGCCCGATAGCGACGACCTCGCCACGCCCGAGTCGGCGGGCAAGACGCCGCCAGGGCCGTCCCGGACGCCACTCGACCGGGCGCCGCGCCAACCGCAGACCCTGCGCACCGTTTGGCTATGGAACCTGCATCGGAGCACCAGCGAGGCACAAACCTAGGCCTTGAGCCAATCCCTCAAGAGCACCTCTTGCGAGCGCCTCGACCTCGTCAGCGGCGTCATCGGTGGCTAGCGCCACACGGCGCGCACGTCCTGGCCGCAAGCGCACGCCGACGTCATCCACCGCATCATGATCAAAGCCAAGCGCGGCTGACGCGTCGTGCTTGCCACACGCAACCACGACGGTTTCCTGCGGCGCGATAGCGATATGGCCCCGGGCAACATCGAGCTCGCCGATCAAGCGCTCGACGTTACCGCATCCATGGCGACCAATACGACCACGTCGTCCAGCTCCACAAATCGACCGCCGTGCTCGGCGACACGTTGCTGCTCTTGCGGCAACCGCTGCCTCAACCGGCTGCGGGCGATGTTCGGCTATGGCGACTGGTTGCTCGCGGCTCGCATCGATCAGCGCCTCAAGGGCGCGGTGCCCTATATCTCGGCCTTCGAGGACGCAGTCGCCCGCAATGCCCGCCGGCTGAGTTTCGCCGGCGTCGTCTGCGGACACATCCACTACTGCGAGGTGGCCTCGATGGGCGACGGGGTCTATTCCAACTGCGGCGAATGGGTGGAGTCGTGCACGGCATGGGTCGAGCACGACGACGGCCGCATCGAGCTACGCCACTGCTTCACCCCCGGCAGGCAGAGTGACCCAGCCACGGTGGAGGCGCTCGCCACCAAAACCGAACCCTGTCCCTCGGAGCCTATCCGAGCATGCTGTGCCCTAGCGAGCGCGTGGCACAGCGGGCAGATATTGCTCGGCGCATCCCTGCGCCTCGCCCTTACGGGCCTGGCCTGCGGCCAGTCCCCATCCGCTCCCGGCGGATGGGTGGGCGATTGTGACACGAGCATGGTGGTCGCCATGTGCGTTGAGCAACCGCCAGGAGATGCCGTTGTGGGACGCGCGCAGTCGCTACACGGATTCTCGGAAAGGCTCCTAGGGCGGTCACGCCGCGGCCAGGCGATAGCTGCGCAAGCGATGAGCGTAGGCGCGTAACGGCTCGATGCCCGAGGCCTCGGCACAGGCGCACCACTGCTGCAACGCCTCGACCAGGCTTTCCTGGCTGGCTGCCCGGGTCTGGAACAACCGCTGGAGGCGGCGGTAGTGGTCGTGGACGATGCACAACGGCGCGCTCGCGGCCAATGCGCGCTCGCGCACGGCCGAACCCTCCGGGCCGATGCGCGAATCGTCGCGGACGAGCGCGCGCGCCGCACGCGCGAGCAGGCGCCGATAGCCGCGCCCCAAGCGGGCGCGCTCGGCACGCACCACGGGGATCACAACGCAGCGGGCGTACTGGCGCATGACGTGCATACGCGCGATGACGACCGCCTTGACGGTATCAACGTCGACGCTGTTCTTCGCCGGGTCGACGACCGGTCGCGGAGCGACACGCTTGATCCGTGCCAGGCCCAAGGCGGCCAGGATGCGGAGATAGAGCCAGCCCACATCGAATTCGTACCACCGCTGCGAGAAGCGTGCCGAGCTCGGGAAGGCATGGTGGTTGTTGTGCATCTCCTCGCCGCCGATGACCAGGCCCACCGGGCTCAAATTGGTGGATCCATCGGGGCTCTCGAAATTGCGATAGCCCAGATAGTGGCCGAGTCCATTGATCACCCCGGCCGCCCAGAGCGGAATCCAAATCATCTGGATGGCCCAGATCGTGACTCCCACGACCCCGAACAGCGCCAGCGCGAGCACGCCCAGCAGGGCGATGCCGCCGGTCTCGAAGCGGGCGTAGAGGTTGCGCTCGATCCAATCATCGGGCGTGCCGTGGCCGTACTGCGCCAGGGTCTCGGGATCGCGGGCCTCGGCGCGGTAGAGCTCCGTTCCCTCTAGCAGCACCTTCCATATGCCCAACTGCTGGGGACTGTGGGGATCTTCGCTCGTGTCGGTGTGGGCGTGGTGCTTGCGATGGATAGCGACCCACTCGATGGTGCGCATCCCGGTGGTCAGCCACAGCCAGAAGCGCAATACGTGGGCGACGCCCGGGTGCAAGTCCACCGAGCGGTGGGCCTGCGCCCGGTGCAGGTAGATGGTCACGGCGACGATCGTCGCGTGCGTCATCGCCAGCACCGCGACCGTATAGCCCAGCAGGCCCAGATCGAGTAGCCCCGTGTTCAGCCAGTCGAGATACGCTTGCATCGACACCTCGGCGTTGCCCGACGCAAGCCCGCGCCAGGGCGCGGGCGCCGCCACGGTAGCATCTCGCCGGCGCTGGCGCGGCGCTGCGACAGCGCCCTTGCCCGCCACGCGAGCGAGCCGCTATCGTCAAGCGCTCGCCGTCGCAGCGGCCCGGCCCTAGGAGCATCGCCAGCACATGGTCGACGGAGCGCCCCTGATCGAGGCGGAAGCCTTGGTGCGCGAGTACCCCGGTCGCCGCGTGGTCGACGCGGTGGATCTCACACTCGAGCGCGGCCAGATCCTGGGCCTGCTGGGGCCCAACGGAGCCGGCAAGACGACGACACTAGCCATGCTCAGCGCCACGCTCGCGCCCACCGCGGGACGGATCGCGGTCGCCGGCGTCGATCTGGTCGAAGACCCCCGCCGGGCCAAGGCCGGGCTCGGCTATCTCCCCGAGCGCCCACCCGTCTACGACGACATGACGGTGCGCGAATTCCTGGGCTTCGCCGCGGCCCTGCGCGGGCTCGGGCGCGACCAGCGATACCCGGCCGCCGATCGGGCCATCGAACGCTGCCGCCTCGAGACGGTCGCCGGGCGCCTGATCGGCCATCTCTCGCGCGGTTACCGCCAGCGCGTGGGCATCGCCCAAGCGCTGGTCCACGCGCCCGCCGCCGTCATCCTGGACGAGCCCACGGTCGGCCTCGACCCCAACGAGATCCGCAGCATCCGAGCGTTGATCGCCGGCCTGGCGCAGGAGCACGGCGTGATCTTGTCGACCCACGTGCTCCCCGAGGTCGAGTCGGTGTGCTCCCACGTGATGATCCTGCACGATGGCCGAGTCGCTTTCACCGCGGCGATGGCCGAGCTCGGCAGGCGCGAGACAGGGCGGTTCATACTGGCGCTGGCGGCGCCCCCCGCCACCGACGCCCTGGCGGCCCTCCCCGGGGTGAGTAGCGCGCAGCCTCTGGGTGCGGGGCGGTTCTCGTTGCACATCGACCCCGCGGTGACCGATCCGGCCAAACTGGCGCGGACCGCGGTCGAGCGCGGCTGGGGCCTGACCGAGCTGACACCACAGCGCCGCGATCTGGACCAAGTCTTCGCCCGCACGACCGCACGCGAGGCCACGGCGACCGGCTCGAGCGGGGGTGGCGCATGATCACCGCGATCGCCCGGCGCGAGGCCGTCGCCCTGCTGCGATCGCCGCTGGCCTGGCTCCTGTTGGCCGGGGTGCAGGCCGTAGTTGGCTTCATCCTGCTGCTCTACCTCGAGGCCTACTTGGGCCTCGAGCCGGCATCGTCGGGCGGCTCCCGACCCCCTGAGGTGACCGCTTATCTCTTGCCGCGCGGCCTCGGCGCCGCGAGCGTGGTCTATATGCTGGCGGCGCCCTTGTTGACCATGGGCCTGATCGCGGGCGAACGGCGCCAGGGGACATTTGCGCTGCTGCTGTCGTCGCCGGTCGCGCCGAGCGCCATCATCGTGGGCAAATTCGCGGGCGTGCTGACCCTGTTGGCGGTGATGGTGGCGCTACCGTCGCTGACGCTGGCCACGCTGGCGCTGGTCATGCCGATCGATGCAGGGGCGCTGGCGATGGCGACACTTGGGGCTCTGCTGTTCACCGCCAGCGCCGCCGCGGTGGGTCTGTACACCTCCGCATTGACCACCCACGCGAACGCCGCCGTGGCGAGCCCGATCGGCATCCTTGTGGTGCTGCTGTTGTTGGGTGACTGGGGCACCAGCCTCGGTGGGCGCACGGGCGCGATCCTCGCCTATCTCTCACCGGCGACGCACGTCGATCCGTTCTTGCGCGGCCTGCTCGACACCGGCGCCCTGGCCTATTTCCTGTTGCTCACCGCGTCATGCCTGATCCTGGCGGTGCGCCGTGTCGACAACGAGCGGCTCCAGCGGTGACGGACTCGACACCATGAGGCTCGACCACCGCGCGCGCCGCTGGCTCAAGGCCAGCGACACGCTGTTCACGCTCCTGGTCATCGGTGTCGTTGCCTTGACGGCAGCGCTCACGGCCACGTGGCGCTACCGTGCCGACTGGACAGCGGGCGAGCGCCACAGCCTGTCGCCCGAGAGCCGCCGCGTCGTCGAGCGCCTTGCAGGCGCGATCCGGGTCGAGGCCTTCATGCCCCCGCAAACGCAGCAGCGCGCGCGTTTGCGCGAGCTACTCGCGCGCTATCGCCGCGCCGGCGCACGGTTGGAGATCGAGTTCATCAATCCCCAGACCCACCCGCAGCGCGTGCGCGAGCTCGATATCCGGGGTGGCGGCGAGGTAATCCTGCGCCTTGACGGGCGCGAGCAACGCCTGCGGCGCATCAGCGAGGGCAAGATCACCAATGCGCTGGCGCGGCTCGCGCGCGGGCGCGAACGCTGGATCGTATTCCTGGGCGGGCACGGCGAGCGCGACCCCAATGGCGCCGCACCGTTCGATCTGGGCCAGCTCGGCGGGCACTTGCGTTCGCGCGGGTTCAACCTGCAACGCCTCACCCTCGCCGAGGTCGGGCGCCTACCCGACAACGCCGATCTCGTCGTCATCGCCAGCCCCCAGAAGCGCTACTGGCCGGGCGAGCGCGAGCGTCTGCACGATTACATCGCCTCCGGTGGCCACCTCGTCTGGCTCATGGAGCCCGACGGCGACCCCGGCTTGGACACGCTCGCCGCCGACATCGGGATCAATCGCCTGCCCGGCGTCGTCGCCGATCCCGCCGCCGAGCTTTTCCAAAGCGATCGCCCCGACTTCGCCGTGGTGCACGACTACGGCGACCATGCGATGACGCGCGGGCTCGAATCGGCTGCCCTGCTGCCCCGCGCCAGCGCCCTGCAAACCGCGCCCGACAGCGATTGGACCCTGACGCCGCTGCTGCGCAGCCGCGACCAGGCCTGGACGGAGACGGGCGAGATTGCCGGCGGCGACGCCGCCCGATTCGACGAGGGCACCGCCGAGGTCGCCGGGCCACTGACGCTCGCGGTCGCCGCTGAACGCGGCGCGCCCGAGGGCGCCGGCGAGCAACGCATCGTGGTCGTCGGCGACGGCGACTTCGCCGCCAACGCCTTCCTGACCCAAGGGGCCAACCGGGCCCTCGCCGAGCGCGTGTTCGCTTGGGCCCTCGGCGGCGGCGAGCGCATCACAGTCGCCGGTCCGGCGAACGCGAGCACGGCGGAATCGGTCTCGCGCACGCAGCTGGCGATCTGGGGTGCGGCATGCACCTTGGGGCTGCCGCTGTTGTTGCTCGCGGGCGCGGGGGCGGCCCGCCGGTGGCGGCGGCGTCACTGATATGCGCCGGCGCCGCCTCGCGAACCTGGGCCTGCTGGGGCTGGCCATCGCGCTCGCGCTGGCCGTCTGGCTGCTCCCGCGCGGCCCACAGGGCGCAACACGATTGACCCCGCTCGCGCCCGGCGCCATCGAGTCGGTTCGCATCGGCTACCCGCGCGCCACCGGCGAGCGGCCCGAGCTCGTCCTCCAGCGTGGGCGCGCGGGCTGGCGCTTACAAGCGCCCATCGAGCGGGCCGCACGCGACGGGCGCGTGGTCACTGCCCTGGCGATCTTCGCCGCTCGCAGCGACGACTGCTATGCCGCCGCGGAGCACGACGCTACCCGCTTCGGCCTGCAACAACCGCGCGCGAGCATCGACGCCGACGGCCACCGCGTCGCCTTCGGTGACCGCGCTCCCGATGGGCGGCGCTACGTCGCCGCCGGAGGGCGCTACTGCGTGCTCGCCGACCACGCCTATCCATTGATCGCCCGGGGCCTTGATGCCCTGGGCGTGCGGGCGCTGCTGCCCGCCGATGCCCAGCCGGTGCGCATCGTCACACCGGTGGCGCTGGCCGAGCGCCGCAGCCCGGACGATGCGTGGCGGCTGCATCGCGGCACGGGCGACCCGGGCGCCTGGGCGCGCAACTGGCGCACCGCGCGCGCCACCGGATTCGCGCTGGCGGTGGATGGCGGCGAAGGCGAGCCCGTGCGCGTCGACCTAGCGGACCAAGGCCACCGCAGCTGGCGCCTGCTGCACCGAGACGGCCACGAGCTGCTGGTCCCCGAGGGCGCCGCCTACGGCCTGCGCCTGGCGCCCGATCGGGAGCGCGCCGCGCTGCTGACGCCGCCGCGCACCCGAGGCGACTGAGGCGGCCCGCGCGATACCATGCCCGAGCTACCCGAAGTCGAGACGACTCGGCGCGGCATCGCGCCCCATCTGGTTGGTCGCCGGATCGCCGCCGCAACCGTACGTCGCCAGCGGCTGCGCTGGCCCGTGCCGATCGCCGCGCTCGAGCGGCTGTCCGGCCATACGATCACGGGCGTCGATCGCCGCGCCAAGTATTTGCTCGTACGCACCGACATCGGCACGTTGATGCTGCATCTCGGGATGTCGGGGAGCCTGCGCGTCGTGCCCGACGCGACGCCGGTCGCGGCGCACGACCACCTCGACATCCATCTCGACGATGGCGCCTGTCTACGCCTGCGCGACCCACGACGCTTCGGCTCGGTACATTTCTACGCGGGGACCGACGACGGCCACCCGCTGCTGGCCGGCCTGGGACCGGAGCCGCTGGGCGAGCGATTCCACGGGGATTATCTCTACGAGCGCGCGCGCCGACGCCGCCGCGCGGTCAAGGAATTCATCATGGACAGCGGGATCGTCGCCGGGATCGGCAATATCTACGCAACCGAGGCCCTGCATCGGGCCGGCATCCACCCCCGCCGGGCCGCCGGGCGGATTGGTCGCGAGCGCTATCGCCACCTGGCGCGGGCTGTGCGCGACGTCCTCGAGGCGGCGATCAGCCACGGCGGGACCACCCTGCGCGACTTCACCACGGCCAACGGTGCTCCGGGCTACTTCCGCATCGAGCTCGCCGCGTACGGCCGCGCGGGTGAACCTTGCGGTTACTGCGGCCGCGCCCTGCGCGCCGCGCGCACGGGCCAGCGCGCGACGGTGTACTGCCCGCGGTGTCAGCGGTGATGGGGTGTGTTACTCGTTGTCGACCGTGCGCACGGCCCGGACGGCCTTCTTACCGGCCTTGAAGAAGTAGTAGCTCGCCAGGCCAAACTTGAAGTCGGTGTGCCAGGCGAAACTGGGGTAGTTCTGGTTGGGCTCGCGCGTCCAGAACGACGTCGCCACCGTATTGGGGAATACGCTGGTGTCGATGGCGGGGAAGTTCTCTTGGTAGTCGACAATCGAGCGCAGCTCCTCGCGCGATGGCATGCGCCAATCGGAGTAGCCGCAAAGCCCACGCTCATTGATCGCCTCGACATACGCGCGGGTGTTGCAAGCGATGCCGCCGCTGCAGTCGCCGCCGTCCTCGATCCCCGCCATACCGGCGTTCTCGTCGGAGTCGGGGTTGTACCAAGTGTAGGTATTGCCCTGATCGCGCAGGCCACCGTCGGCCGTCTTGACCTCCCACATCAAGCCGGTGGCATCGTCGCGCACGCAGTTCCACGACTCGATCGTGTAGATCGCATCCTGGTTCTCGAGGGGCTCACCGCTCGAGTCGATCTTGGTGAAGTCGAAAACACCGCCTTCACCGGCGATCTCGCCGAGAATGTCGTCACCGGGGGTCTCGGCGGCGAGGCTCGCCAGCGGCGAGACGGCGAGGCCCCACAGGGCGAGGCAGGCCAACGGCCACGATCCGCGGATTCGTGTCATGCGTCTAGTACCTCCACGCTGGCCGGGTCATCGGCGACGGCCAAGGTGTATCCACCGCTCGTAATATACGCGAGCGCTCGCTGCCTTCCAAGGCGCGAGCCGCCGCGACACCGATCCGAGTGGCGCCATGACGGGGCCCGCCCACGGCGCCGCGAGCGTACCTCGGTCGCCTGGGCACACGCTCGACGCGGATCAGCCGGGACCGCGACCGAATCGTCCATCCAGCGCCTTTTTGACCTCGGGGTGGACAAACTCGGTGACGTCGCCGCCGAGCGAGGCGATCTCGCGGACGAGACTGGACGAGACGAATCCGTACTCCTGCGCCGCCGAGATGAATAGTGTCTCGATCTCCGGCGCCAAGCGCCGGTTCATGCCCGAGAGTTGAACCTCGAATTCGAAGTCGGAGACGGCCCGCAATCCACGCAGGATAACCCCAGCGCCCTGCTCGCGGGCGTAGTCGACGAGCAAGCCATCGAACGAGCGCACCGTCACGTTGGCGTGGTCGGCGAACGCCGCTCGGGCGAAACCGACCCGCTCGTCGAGCGAGAAAAACGGCGCCTTGCCGGGATTCGCCGCCACCGAGATCACGATCCGATGGAACATCCGGCTCGCCCGCTCGATGACGTCGGTGTGACCATTGGTGATGGGATCGAACGTTCCGGGATAGACGGCGGTTACATCCACGATCGCACTCCGCTGCTAACGCAGCGCCACCATGCACGACGGTGACAATGCCCGCAAAGCCCTGCGTGGCGGTGCCCGAGCGTGGCGCGGGGGTCACAAAACGACGCCGAACTCCATCGCCACGATACCCGCGATGTCGATATCGTAGCGCGCCGGGTTGAGCGTACGCCGCACGTGGCGCCCGGACCCACCCTGGGCTGGGTCGAGGGCGAGATTGAGCAACACCCGCTTGTCATAGTATTCGCCGTCGGGGGTGCGTACGAGCAGCACCGTCGGCGTGAGCCGCGCGCTCGGCTCCGAGCCGACGACGATGCCCAGGGCCCCATTATCCAGCTCGACCAGGCTGCCCACGGGGAAGATGCCGACACAACGGATGAACGCCTGTGTCAGCTTGGGACCGAACAGCTGATCGGCCTCGTTGTAGAACTCCTGCAAGACTTCGTCGGGCGGGCGAGCACTACGGTAGGGGCGATCGCTGGTGAGCGAGTCGTAGGCGTTGGTCAAGGCGATGATCCGCGAGTCGATCGATATCTCGCGCCCACGCAATCCCCGGGGATAGCCCTGGCCACCCACGCGCTCGTGGTGATTGCGGATCAGCGTCAAGATGTCATCGGAGACCCCTTCGCTGTCCCCGACCACGTCGCAACCGTCGTCGGGGTGCTGCTTGACCCGCTCCCACTCGTCGGCAGTCAATGTGTCCGCCTTGCGCAACAGGTCGGCGGGCAGGCGGACCTTGCCCACATCGTGGAGCAACGCGCCCATCCCCAGGCGCTGCAAGCGCTCGTCGGGGAACCCCAGAAAGCGGCCGAACGCGAGCGTGAGCACGCAGACGTTGATCGAATGGACGGTCGTGTGCTGGTCCTTTTCGCGCAGGCTCGTCAGCCACATCGAGGCGCTGGCATTGTCCGATACCTCGACGGCGAGCTGGCCCACCGCCTCCTGGGCATCGGCGGTGTCGATACTGCGCCCGAGGCGGGCGTCGGCCAGGGCCCGATCGAGCACCTGTCGCGCCGCGGCGCGCTCGTCGGCGGCGGACTGCACCGCGCGGGCGAAGCGGTCGCGATCGGGGCTGGCACGCGAGCCCAGCGCTGCGGCGATGTCGGGTGCCTCACCCGTCTCGCGCCCGCCCCAGTCCGGGGTTTCGCCGCCGCCCTGTACCGCGAGCTTGCGATCGAGTGCATCGAGCGCTGTCGCTTCGCTGCGCTCGCGCTCGATATAGACGAAAGCGCAGTGGCGCCGCAGCACCTCCAGATCGTCATCCGAGGCGATGACCTGGCCCTGGAGGGGCAGGGGCACCTCGGTCCAGGGACGATCGAGCTCGGCGACGTACAACCCCTGGCTAAGATCCTCCACCGGGACGGCAACGAGATGTTTGACTTCGGTCATAGGTGTCGGGCGCGCTCCCGCTCATTGCTCGGCCGCGTTCGAATCTCGCGTCGACAGCGGCCGCGGCGCGCTCGCTGCTGGGGTCTCAGCCCGCCGAGGTGAGACCGAACTCGTTCGCCACGATCCGCGGGACATCGAGACCCACTGTGTAGGGATCGAGCGCGCGTACGATCCGCCGCGGCGGATGCGTTTCGCTCTCCCTCGCCTGCGCGGCGAGATTCAGCAACACACGCTTGTCGTAGGTCTCGCCCTCGGGCGTGCGCACCAGCAGCAGGGTGGGCTGGAGGCGGGCGTCCGCGCGCGTCGCCACCACAACGCCGACCGCGCCGTTGTCGAGCTCGACCACGCTACCGACCGGGAAGATGCCAACGCAACGGATGAATTCCTGGACCAGGTGATCGCCGAATAACCGCGAGCCATTGCGGTACAAGGTATGCAGGGCATCGTCGGCAGTCGCGGCGTTTTGATACGAGCGGTCGCTGGTCATCGCGTCATAGGTATCGGCAAGCCCGGCGATGCGTACGTGCAGCGGAATCTCATCGTCGCTCAGGCCCAACGGATAGCCGCGGCCGCTGACGCGCTCGTGGTGGCACCGGATCACCTGCAGGGCTTCGTCGGAGACACCACCCGATTCGCACATCATTTGATAGCCATCCTCGGCATGGCGCTTGACGATCCGGAACTCTTCATCGGTCAGCGGCCCCGGTTTGTTGAGGATCTCGTCCGGCGTTTTGGTCTTGCCCACGTCGTGCAGTAGCGCACCCACGCCCAGGCGGGTCAGCGGCTCGCGATCGAGACCGAGGTGGATACCGAAGGTCAGCGCGAACACACAGACATTGACGCAGTGGATCGAGGTGTACTCGTCGCGATTCTTCAGGTTGGTCAACCACAGTGCGGCGCTCGAGTCCGCCGAGACTTGATGGACGAGCTCCTGCACACACTCGCGTGTGCGGGCGGTATCCAGGCTCCGCCCAAGCCGGATGTCGTGCATCACGCGATCGACCTCGGCGCGCGCTTGACGCCGGCCCGCTTCGGCGGCGGCGACGAGCTCGCGGAAATGGTCCTCATCGGGCTCGCGGCGGCGCTTGAACGGGCGCTCGTAGGCCGGCCCGCGCTCGCCGCGAGCGGACGCCGCTTGGTCGTCGGCGGCGGCGTCTTGCGCCAGGGCCGAGCGCATCGCCCGCCGCGCACCGGACTCGGAGCGACCCAGATCCACATAGACGAACCGGCAGTGTGCCTGAAGCGTCTCGATTTCCTCGGGCCCCACCTGGAAGCCCTGGAACATGAAGGGCGTATCCAGCCACGGCCGATCCAATTCGGCTACGTACAGACCGGGACGTAGCTGAGCCACCGGCACCCTGAGCTGCTCACCGAAATCACTCAAAGCGCTCGCCTCGCTGTTGCATTCCTTTGTCCGCCCCCGTGGCCCCATCACCAGCGCCTGCGTGTCAACGCTCGCGCCCACGCTATGCATACGCTCTGCCAATGCGCGACGGCCCCGCAACGGCGCCTTCGCGAACCCGATCCCATTGTTGCGCGAACAGCGCGGCCGTGGCTATGCCGGTTGCTCGCCCGTCGCCCGGGCACTCGCCTTCGGCGGCATCGACCGGGGCGTGGCGCGCGGCAGGGATGCACGCGCGCGGCGCATTCCTGACGTCAGGCGTCACCGACGCGGCCATCGCCACCCGCTATGGGTATGGGCAACGGAACAACCGGTGATACCGTAACGCACCCCGGCGGGGTCACGCCGTGGTTGCTTGCGCTCGATCCCCGAGCGCCCGGCTGGGAGCGCATGATGAGCAACGCCGTCTTTTTCTTGGTGATCGCCACCGTGGTGGTGGCCACGATCTGTGTGATCGCCTGGGGCCTACTGGGCCCTCGGCGCGCCTCCGACGAAACGGGGCACCACGTCGAGCTCGCCCAGCAGACCCGCGAGCGCGACCGCGAACGAGCGACGCAACAGGCACCGGACGAGGCCAGTGCGGCGGACAAGCGCCGGCACTAGGCGAACGGCCCACGGCCTCCGCAGGTGCCCCCCGCGGAGTGGCCCTGCGTAAACCGCCGCGGACGGCGCCGGCGAGGCCGGCTCTAGGGACCACCGGGTGCGGCGGCATCGCCGCGCCAGCGCAACAGCAGCCCGTGGGCGTCACCGGCGGCCTTGCGCCGCAATACCATCCATTGCTCTAGCGCGGCCGGCGATCCCCCGCGTGCCGGCGCCTCCAGGTACACGCATGCCCCGGGACGCAGCCAACCCCCGCGTGCCAAGCGTGCCAGGGTGTCTGTGGCCAGCTCGGGCCGGGCGAAAGGTGGATCGATGAAGGCGAGATCGACTGGACGGGGCGAGCGCGCGAGGTAGTTGCCTGCCCTCGCTTGCACGACCTCGATGACATCGGCGGCATCGAGCTCGTCGACGTTGTGCCGCAGCGCGTGCACCGCTGCGCGCGAGGCCTCGACCGCGGTGACGTGGGCCGCGCCACGCGAAGCCGCCTCGAGGGCCAGCGCGCCCGAGCCGGCGAATAGATCCAAGCAGCGCGCGCCCTCGAGATCAGCGCTGATCCAATTGAACAGGGTCTCGCGCAGGCGGTCCGCGGTCGGGCGGAGACCGGTGGCTGCGGGGAAACGCAACCGCCGGCCGCGCCAACGCCCACCGATGACACGGACCGAGTTATTGGGGCGCTTGGCCACCGCCGTCGCCGCGATCGCCGCCCACGATGACCGTCACGCGTGGGCCGTCGCCGACGCCCTCGCGGAATGCGCGATGGGCTTGCTCGCGTGTCACGTCATCGATGGTGGCCGGGAACCGCTCAAGGTAGTCGAGCGGGAGATCGTAGAAGCCGATCATGGCCAGATAACCGACCAGCTCCTGATTCGAGTCGATCTTCAAGGGGAAGCTGCCGCCGATCTTGCGCTTGGCGTCGTCCAGCTCGTCTTGCGTGGGACCCTCGTCGAGGAAACCGGCGAGCTCGTCACGCACGATCGACAACGCGCGCTGCGCACGATCGCCCCGCGTCTGGAAGCTCACGAGAAACGGCCCGGCCGATGCCATGGGGCTGGCGTAGCTGTAGATGCTGTACACCAAGCCCTTGGACTCGCGCACCTCGCCGAACAAGCGCGACACGAACCCCCCGCCACCGAGTACATGGTTGGCCGTGTAGAGCGCCGGCCAGTCGCGGTAGCCGCGCGCGACCGCCGGTTGGCCGACCAGCACGTGGGCCTGCGTCGATGGGAACGCGACGCGGACGGTCTGGTCGGATTCCAGCGGTGGCGCCGGCGGCAGCTCGGACGCCGGCTTGCCCCGCGGCAACCCGCCGACCAAGCGCTCGGCGAGCCCACGGGCACGCGCGCGCTCGATGGCGCCGACGATGGCGACGGTGGCATTCGCGGCGACGTAGTGCTGCTGGTGGAATGCTTGCAAGTCGGCCCGCTCGATGGCGCTGATGCTCGCGCGCGTACCCAGGGGATCGTGACCATAGGGATGATCACCGTAGGCGGCCGACCAGAAGCGTTGGCGCGCGATCTGGCCGGGCGATTGCTCCTGCTCGCGCAACGCGGTGCGCTGTTGCTGCTTGAGGCGCTCGATCTCGCCGGCCGGGAACGCGGGCTCGGCGAGCAGCGAGCCCACCGTGTCGGCGACGGGGCGCAGCTGCTCGGGCTCGCTCAGGCTGCGCAGCTCGATCCAGCCCATGTCGCGCTCCGTCCCAGTCGAGACATTGGCGCCATGGCGCTCCAGGGTCCGGGCGACCGCGTCGGGCCCGAGCTCGTCGGTGCCCGACATCAGCATCTCGCTGGTGAGCTGGGCGAGCCCGGGGGCGTCGCCGTCGCGCGCGCTGCCGGCGGCGAAGGTGACGCGGGCATCGACCAAAGGGATCTCGGGCGCGTGTACGTAGAGCACGCGGGCGCCGTTGTCGGTGCGCCACTGCTCGATTTCGGGCGCAGCGGTCGCTGCTGGGGCCGTCACCAATAGCGCCACCAAAGCGGCGGCGGTCGACGGGCGGATGCGGTGGTGCGGCATGGCGGCTCCCCTAGGGCTATTGTGCGGCGTCGGCCTGAGCGGCGCCATCGACGCCCGTGGGCACAAGGCGGGCGATCGTCGAGCGGGCGTCGACGAGATACGCGTTCGCGACACGCTCGACGTCGGCGGCGGTGACCCCCTGTACGCCCTCGAGGTATTGGTCGTAAGCCTCCTGGCCCACACCGGCCATCTCCAGGCGACCCATGCGCAGCGCCTGGTAGAACATGGAGTCGCGCTGGAAGACATCGCTGGAGCGGACGTTGGTCTTGACGCGCTCGAGCTCCGCTCGATCGATCTCACCGGCCTTGAGGGCGGCGATCTCGTCGGCGACCGCCTGCTCCAATTCACCGACGTCATGGCCGCTCGCCGGTGTCGCCGTGACCGAGAACAACGTGTCCGTGCGCGATAGCAGCGAATACGACGCCCCCGCCTGCGAGGCGATCGCGTCGCCGCGCACCAGGTTGCGCTGCAGCCGCGCACTGCGCCCGCCATCGAGAATCGCCGCCAGCACATCCAGGGCATAGACATCGGCGCGGTCACCCGCGGTGCCGAGCGAGGGTACGCGCCAGGCCATCGCGACATAGGGGAGCTTGGCGGCGGCCTCGACACGCAGACGGGTCTCGCCGCGCGGCTCGATCTCGGCATGGGCGGGCCGGCGCGGCAGATCGATGCGCGCTTTCGATGCGAAATGCTCGCGTGCGAGCGCGTGCACGCGCTCGGGCTCGACGTCACCGACCACGACCAATACGGCGTTGTTGGGCCCGTACCAATCATCGTACCAACGGGCGAGGTCGGCTCGCGTCATGGTCTCGAGGTCCGCGCGCCAGCCGATGATGGGCGAGCGCGCCGACGACGACGGGAACGCCGCCGCACGCAGACGTTCGTGCAACATCGCGCGCGGCTGATCCTCAACCCGCTGGCGGCGCTCCTCGCGCACGACCTGGATCTCGCTGGCGAACTCCGCTTCGGGCAGGCTGAGATCGCTCATGCGCTCGGCCTCCAGCGCGAGCATGCGCTCGAGATGCTGCGCCCCGATCTGTTGATAGTAGGCGGTGTAGTCGCGGCTGGTGAAGGCATTCTCCTCACCACCGAGGCGCGATATGACCTCGGACATCTCACCGGGGGCGTAATCGTCGGTGCCCTTGAACATCATGTGCTCGACGACATGGGAGATACCGGTTATCCCGCGATGCTCATCCACCGAGCCCACGCGGTACCACACCTGGGATACCACCACCGGCGCGCGCTGGTCGGGGCGGACCAGCACCTGCATGCCGTTGTCGAGCTCGTATTCGTGCACCACGGACTCGCCGCCCTGGGCCATGAGCGGCAAGACGAACCAGGGCCCGAGGACGATCGCTAGTACACGTTTCATGGCGTCTCCGATGATCATCGCCGAGCGCTCGGACTGGGCCGAACACGGGCGGGCTGCTACGATAACGTTGATACACTACCCGAACCGGTGGCTCGGCGGAACCGCCACGGCCGGCACCGGGCTTTTCCAATCGTCGCGCACGCCACTGGAGCCCCAGCCCCCGTATGCGCCTCTTCGGTCTGTTCAAGGGCGGCAAAAAGGGCGAGCAAGACAGCTCCCCCGAAACGAGCGAGCCCAGCCAGGCGCTGGACACCGGCCTGGCCAAGACGCGCTCGCGCCTGGGCCAGGGATTGCGGGCCTTGTTCGGCGGCGGCGTCGATGACGACACGCTCGAGACCATCGAGGAGGAGCTCCTGCTCGCCGACGTCGGCGTCCCGGCGACGCAGCGGATCGTCGAAACGCTGCGCCGCGAGGCCAAAAAGGCTCGCACCCCCGAAGAAGTGCGCACGGCTCTGCGCGAGACCCTGGTCGAGCTCCTCCAGCCCAGCGAGCAAACGCCGCGCGAGCCGCCATCGGGCAAGCCGTGGGTGATGCTCGTCGTGGGGGTCAACGGCTCGGGCAAGACCACCACGATCGGCAAGCTGGCGGACAAGTTGCGCGGCCAGGGTCATGAGGTGTTGCTCGCGGCCGGCGACACCTTCCGCGCCGCCGCGGTCGAGCAACTACAGCAGTGGGGCGAGCGCGCGGGCGTGCCGGTGATGGCGCAGCAGCCGGGGGCCGACGCCGCGGCGGTCATCCACGATGCCCTGGCGCATGCGCAGGCGCGCGGCTACGACACGGTGCTGGCGGACACGGCCGGGCGCTTGCACACGCAGTCCAACTTAATGGCCGAACTGGACAAAGTGCACCGCGTCATCCAGCGCTTCGATGCGACCGCGCCCCACGAGACGCTGTTGGTGCTGGACGGCGGCTCGGGTCAGAACGCCATCGCGCAGGCGAAGCAATTCGGCGCCGCCGTCGAGGTCACGGGTCTGGCGCTGACCAAACTCGACGGCACCGCCAAGGGCGGGGTCGCTTTCGCCGCGGTCCAGGAGACGGGCCTGCCCATCCGCTTCATCGGCGTGGGCGAGCACACTGCGGATTTGCGACCGTTTGATGCCCGTCGCTTCGTCGATGCGCTGCTGGGGGAGGAGGGATCGGCGTGAGCCGGCGACCGAGCGACCGCGGCGCGGAGGCGCGATGATCCAGCTGGACAATGTGAGCAAACGCTACCCGGGGCGCCAGGAGGCGCTCACCGAGGTCTCGCTGGCGGTCGCCGCCGGCGAGATGGCGTTCCTGACCGGCCACTCCGGCGCGGGCAAATCGACGCTGCTCAAGCTGGTTGCGCTGATCGAGCGGGTCACACGGGGTACCCTGCTGGTCAACAACGTCAATCTGGCGACGCTGCCGGCGCGGCGCGTGCCGTGGCTGCGCCGCCAGATGGGCATCGTCTTCCAGAACCACCATTTGCTCTACGACCGCACAGTGTTCGACAACGTCGCGCTGCCGCTGGTGATCGCGGGCTATCGCTCGGGCGAGCTGCGCCGGCGCACGCATGCCGCACTCGACAAGGTTGGTCTGCTCGGTAAGGAGAAGCAGATGCCCATCACCCTGTCCGGTGGTGAGCAACAGCGCGTAGGGATCGCCCGCGCCGTGGTCCACCGGCCGCAGCTGCTGCTCGCGGACGAGCCCACGGGCAACCTCGACCCGGACCTCTCGCGCGAGATCATGGAGCTGTTCGTGCAATTCAATCAGGTGGGTACCACGGTGGTGGTGGCGACGCACGACCTGGTGCTCACGCGCGCCTTCGGGCTCCCCACGATCACCCTGGCGGGCGGCCGGCTCGAGCACGACGAACTCGCAGGAGGCTCCGTTGGCGCGTCGGCGTGAGCGTGCGCGCGGCGGTGGCGACCGCGCGGCGGCCGCGGGCGCGCGCCCGCTGCCCTCGCGCCTCGCTGCCTGGCTGGAAGAGCACCCGCGGGCTGCCCTGGGCAGCCTGGGGCGTATCTGGCGCAACCCCGTGTCGAGCGGGCTCACCATCGCCGTGATCGCGGTGGCGCTCGCCCTGCCCGGCGCGCTCTGGATGCTGCTGCAGAACGCGCAGCGGGCCACGGGCGGTTGGGACAGTGGCGCCCGTATCTCGGTCTATCTCCAGCCGGGACTGGACGAGGCCGCCGTCGACTCGGCCGCCCGGGCCGTTGGCGATGATCCCGGCGTGCGCATCGTCGAGCGCTTGTCGGCGCAGGCGGCATTGGCCGAATTCCGTGCACTGGCGGGCTTCGAACGCGCCCTCGAGGCGCTGGAGCGCAACCCCTTGCCCGCGGTGGTCGTGGTCGAGCCTGTCGCCGACGGGCAGCGCTCCGCCGCGGCACTGGAGCGCGTCACCCAGCGCCTGGAAGGCATCGATGGTGTCGACCGGGCGCAGCTGGATCTCGAATGGGTGGAGCGGCTTTTTGCGCTGCTGTCGCTGCTCGAGCGCGCGGTCACCGCAGTGGCTGGATTGCTGGGCTTGGGCGTGCTGCTGATCGTGGGCAATACCATCCGCTTGGAGATCCTCAATCGGCGTGCCGAGATCGAGGTGACCAAACTCATCGGTGCCAGCAACGCCTTCATCCGTCGGCCCTTCCTCTACAGCGGGATGCTCTACGGCCTCGGCGGCGGCGCACTAGCGTGGTTGATGTTGGCGTCGGGGCGTTGGTCGCTCGCGGGCCCGACGGAGCGCCTCGCGGCCGCCTACGGCAGCCCGTTCCAGCTGCAAGGACT
The DNA here is from genome assembly GCA_964445325.1 of uncultured Ectothiorhodospiraceae bacterium. Lineage (GTDB taxonomy): Bacteria > Pseudomonadota > Gammaproteobacteria > XJ16 > Halofilaceae > Halofilum. Next base: position 1,281 of record CAYUKN010000039.1, on the reverse strand, counting down.
GGGCGTCAGCGAGACCGCCCTGCTCGTCGCGGCGGGCGCCGGCCTGGGGCTGGTGGGCGCCTGGGTAGCGGTCGGACGCCATCTCCGCGAGATCGAGCCCGGCTGACACCGCGGCGGGCTGGTCGTCGAAACGCCTCCCCGACGGAGACAAGAGGGCGGCCGCCTCTTGTAAACCGAGACGGTGGCCCCCATATTATATGTGGGCATTCCGGCCTACTCGCTGGATACGGTGAGCAGGCGGGAGCTTATGCGCGTCTTAGCGGTCTCGATGAGAGGTTGCTAGAATAGGCGGCGACGACAGGAGGTGAAGCCCATATGAGCACTGCGCTGCTTACGAGCTCTCAGCAGAATTTGCCCGCGGTAACGGGCGACCTCAACGCCTATATCCAGGCGGTGAACAATCTGCCCGTGCTCGACTACGAGGAAGAGCAACGGCTGGCGCGCCAGCTGCGCGACGAGCAGGATCTGCAAGCCGCCCAGCGGCTTATCCTTTCGCAGTTGCGCTTCGTGGTGCACATCGCGCGCGGCTACACGGGCTATGGCCTGCCCATGGCCGACCTCATCCAGGAAGGCAATATCGGCCTGATGAAGGCGGTCAAGCGCTTCGACCCCGATGTCGGCGTGCGCTTGATCTCGTTTGCGGTGCACTGGATCCGTGCCGAGATCCACGAGTACGTGATCCGCAACTGGCGCATCGTCAAGGTCGCCTCGACCAAGGCACAACGCAAGCTATTCTTCAAGCTGCGTTCCTCGAAGAAGCGGCTGGGTTGGTTCTCGCGTGACGAAGTCGACGCGGTCGCCCAGGACCTCGGTGTCGAGCCGGATACCGTGCTGGAGATGGAGTCGCGGCTGGCGGGGCAGGACACCTCGTTCGATGCGCCAGCGGATGCCGAGGAGGACGAGCAGTTCTCGCCGTCGTCCTGGCTGCAGCAGGCGGAGGCCGATCCGGCCGCCGTGGTCGAGCAGGAGGACGCCAGCGAGCGCTCGCACGAGCAGCTCGTCGATGCGCTCGAGGGTCTCGACGCACGCAGCCGCGACATCCTCCAGGCGCGCTGGCTAGGCGACGACGATCGCACGACGCTGCAGGAACTCGCCGATCGTTATCAGGTCTCGGCGGAGCGGATCCGTCAGCTCGAGTCGAACGCAATGAAAAAGCTGCGCAGGCAGATCGTGGTCGACGCCTGAGGCGCCGCCCGAGCGCCGCTGACGAGCCCGGCCCCGTGCTGGGCTTTTTATTTAGGGGGACACCGACTCCAACCGAGGTGATCTGGCGGCGACGAC
>CAYUKN010000038.1:0-20768 GCA_964445325.1 uncultured Ectothiorhodospiraceae bacterium | reverse complement strand
CGGCCGTCGGGGCGGCGCTGCACATCGCGGCGCACGCCTTCGGCAAGATCACCCTGTTCTTCGCCGCGGGCGCGATCCACACGGCCGCGCACAAGGACTATGTCAGCGAGCTCAACGGCATCGGTCGGCGCATGCCGGTGACCATGACCGCGTTCGCCATCGGCACGCTCTCGATGATCGGCCTGCCGCCGGCGGCCGGTTTCGTCTCCAAGTGGTACATGCTGATGGGCGCATGGACGCTGGAGCAGTGGGTGGCCGTGGGCGTGATCTTCGCCAGCGCCCTGCTCAACGCGGCGTACTTCCTGCCGATCGTCTACAAGGCGTTCTTCCGGGCCGAGGATGTGCCTGCACACGGCCACCACCGCGACCACGGCGAGGCGCCCTGGCCCGCGGTGGTGGCGCTGACGGCGACGGCAGCGCTGACGGTGCTCATGTTCCTGTTCCCGGGCGTGCCGCTCGCCCTGGCCGAGCAAATGGTGGGGATGCAGTGATGGCGCACACGGGTGCCAGCGGAGCCCCGCGCTGGCTGTGGGGCGTGTTGATCGCGGCCGCGATCGTATTGCTCGTGGCCGAGGCCTTCGTCCATCACCACGCCGCCTTCGGCGTCGACGGCACCTTCGGCTTCTACGCCTGGTACACACTGGTCGTGGGTGTCATCGGCGTCGCATGTGCCCGCGCGCTCGCTTGGCTGCTGGGCCGCCGAGGGGGCGATGACGATGTTTAGCTTCCCGCCCGGCCTGCTGCTGCTCATCGGGGCCGCGCTCATCCCGTTCGTGCGCGGCCATGGGCGCACGGGCGTCGTCCTGGGCGCGCCCGCGCTCACCCTGCTTGCGGTCTGCCTCGTGCCCGACGCGGGCGCGCCGCTGGTCGAGTACCTGGGCCAACCGCTCGACCCGATCCATGCGAGCGCGGCCGGGCGCCTGTTCGCCACCGTGTTCGCCCTGGTCGCCCTGATCGGCGGGCTCTTCGCCCTGCCGGTGGCGCGCGATTTCGAGCTCGTCGCGGCGTTCGTCTATGCCGGCTCGGCGATCGGGGTGACGTTCGCCGGCGACTGGCTGACGCTGTTCGTCTGGTGGGAGCTCATGGCGGTCGCCTCGATGGCGGTGATCTGGGCCGGTGCCGCCGAGCGCGCCTGGCGCGCGAGCCTGCGCTACATCTACATCCACATCCTGGGCGGCGTGATCCTGATGTTCGGCATCGTCGGCTGGATCGCCCAGACGGGCTCGGCCGCGATCACTCCGATCGAGCCCGCCTCGCTGGCGGCCTGGTGCATCCTCGCCGGGGTGCTGATCAACGCCGCCGCACCGCCGCTTTGGCCCTGGGTCGCCGACGCCTACCCCGAGGCCAGCCCCAGCGGGACCGTCTTCCTGTCGGCGTTCACCACCAAGACGGCCGTATTCGTGCTGCTGACGGCCTTCCCCGGCGTGGATGTGTTGGTGCCGCTGGGCCTGGCGATGATCGCCTACGGCGCCCTCTATGCCCTGCTCGCCGACGACATGCGCCGCCTGCTGGCCTACTCCATCGTGGGCCAGGTCGGCTTCATGGTCGTCTGCGTCGGCGTGGGCACCGACCTGGCGCTGGATGCCGCGGCCGCGCACGCGGTGGCCCACATCCTCTACAAGGCCTTGCTGCTGATGGCCGCTGGGAGCGTGATCTATGTGACGGGCCGGCGGCGCATGAGCGAGCTCGGCGGGCTGGGGCGCACCATGCGGGTGACCGCGATCTGCGCCTTCATCGGCGGCCTGGCGATCGCGGCGGCGCCGCTGTCGGCGGCGTTCGCCTCGAAGTCGTTGATCACGGCGGCACTGGCCAAGGCGCACGATGCGCCGGCCTGGTTCGGCGTCATGGCCGGCTCGGCGCTGGCGCTGGTCTACGTCGGTCTGCGCTTCCCGTGGTTCACGTTCTGTGACCGCGACAGCGGCCTGCGCGCCGACGATCCGCCCGTGGCCATGCGCGCAGCCATGGTGGCGTTCGCCGCACTGATCATCGGCCTGGGCCTTTACCCGCCGGCGCTCTATGGCCTGCTGCCGCACGGCTCGAGCTATCAGCCCTACACCCTCGCCCACGTGGTGGGCCAGCTCCAGCTCCTGGCCGTGTCGGCACTGGCGTTCTTCGCGCTACGGCCCTGGGTGCGCCCGCGCCCCGGTGCCATGCACGATTTCGATTGGCTCTGGCGCGTGCCAGGCCGTTGGCTCGCGAGCGCGGTGATCGAAGGGCTGGGCAAGGCCCGCGCGGCGCTCGAGCACGGCGGCCGCCGGCGCCTCGAAGGCTGCATCGACTGGCTCTACCGCCACCACGGGCCCGAGGGCATCCTGGCGCGCACCTGGCCCGCGGGCAGCATGGTGCTCTGGGTCGGGGTCATGCTGACGGCGTACCTGCTGCTCTACTACTTCTGAGACCCGCTTCGGCGCCGCTCGGCGTCGGATCCCCGGGGCGGGGTGTCCGCGGGCGAGGCGGCGGTGCGTGAGCACAACATGCGCCACGTACGCTGCGCGGGTCGCCAGCGCACCGCTTGCACGCGATGGCCCAGGGCGAGCTGCCGCGGCGACGGCGGGCGCACACGTACACCTACGCTCTCATACCGGTGCACCTGAGCCGGCCGCGCCGACTGACCGCTCAGAAGCGGGGCACGGCCCAGTTGAAGTGGTGGACGAAGCCGATACTGAGGCCGTCGTAGGTCGTGTCGTCGCTGGAGTAATTGATGTACTCGAGGGAAACGGCGCTGCGCTCCGAGCCGAACAGCTCGATGCCGACACCGCCGGCGGGACCGGACTCGCTGACATCGCCGCTGGCGGTGTCGTAGGTGACCTGGCCGCCGCCGAGCAGGACATAAAGGTTGACACGCTCATAGGGGATATCGACGCGGACGAAGCCGCCCCCGTAGGTCAGCTCCGGCTCGTCCAGCGCGCCCGAGGTTTCCCCGGACTCGAAACCACCGCGTGCCTCGAGGCCGACGAACGAGGTGAACTTGTAGCCGGCCTGCAGGCCGACATTGGTCGTTTCGGTGATATTGCCGTTGGGGTCTTCGAGCTCGAACGTGCCCAGAGACACGCCCCAGTATTGCGGCGGGCGCTCGGCCAGTGCCCCCTGCGGCGCGGCCACGAGCATCGCGGCGAGGAGAACGCGCTTGATCATCGGGCGAGATCCTTTGTCGTGTTGATGGACGCCTCGCGCTCCGGCGGGACGGCGACCGCCACCCAGCGATCGGCGTGGCCCTTCGCTGCCCTGTTCGCGGGCTGTGCCCGCACGCGCCGGGGCGCACATTGGGGCGAAGCGTGGCAGCTCGTTCCTATCAAATCAAGCGCTTAGCAGCTAGAGTTGATCTCGCATGCGGCGAGTTGACCCCGCCCCGTGGATGCGCAGCGGGCCCCGGACACGCGGGCGCCCTTGACGTCGAGCGGGGTGGCGCGAAAATTGATCCCGCCATTCGCTGCCGGAGCCCATCCTTGACCCACGCGATCCGCGCGCACGAGCCCGGCGGTCCCGAGGTGTTGCACTGGGAGGCGCTCGAGCCGGGCGAGCCCGCCGCCGGTGACGCCCTGGTGCGCCACACTGCGATCGGCCTCAATTACATCGACGTGTACTTCCGCACGGGCTTGTACACCCCGCCACCGCATCCGTTCGTGCCCGGCATGGAGGCCGCCGGTGTGGTCGAGCGTGTCGGCGCCGATGTCGCCGCGGTCCAGCCCGGTGACCGGGTCGCCTATGCCTCGGGGCCGCTTGGCAGCTACAGCGAGCGCCGCTGCATGCCCGCCGACCGGCTCGTGCCCATCCCCGATGGCGTCGGCGACGACACGGCGGCAGCGGCCCTGCTCAAGGGCATGACGGCGCAGTATCTGCTCAAGCGCACCCGCCCGATCGCCGCGGGCGAGACCATCCTGTTCCATGCAGCCGCGGGTGGCGTGGGCGCGATCGCGTGCCAATGGGCCAAGGCGCTCGGCGCCCGCGTCATCGGTACGGTCGGCTCGCACGAGAAAGCGGAAAAGGCCCGCCGCCACGGCTGTGACCACCCAGTCGTCTACACCGAGGAGAGCGTGCTCGAGTGCGTACGCGAGCTCACGGCCGGCCGTGGTGTACCCGTCGTCTACGACTCGGTGGGGCAGGCGACGTTCATGGACTCGCTCGATTGCCTCGCCCCGCGCGGGCACATGGTGAGCTTTGGCCAGTCCTCGGGTGCGGTGGCACCGCTCGACATCGGCGTATTGAGCCAGAAGGGCTCACTGACGCTCACGCGTCCCAGCCTGGGCCACTACACCGCCGACCGGGACGAGCTGTTGGCGACTGCCAACGATGTCTTCGAGATGCTCGCGGCGGGCAAGATCAGCGTCGAGGTCGATCAGGTGTTCCCGCTGGCCGAGGCCGCCGAGGCCCATCGAGCGCTCGAGGCCCGGGAGACCACCGGCTCGACGCTGCTGCGACCGGAGCCCGACGCATCGTGACCCGGCTGCGCGCGAGCTTCTGCACCTACAATCTGTGGAACACGCAACGCTGGCCCGAGCGCGAGGCGCCGCTACGCGGGTTCCTGCGGACATTCCAGCCCGATGTGCTCGCGGTCCAGGAACTGCGCGAGCCCGTGCGCGACTGCATCGATGCGACCCTGCGCGGCCATCGCCGCGTCATCGATCCGGGCACGGGCTGGGCCCAGGAGAGCAACCTGTGGTGGCGCGACGCGCTGTTCGAATACGTCGAGCACGGCGCGCACGACTTCGGCAGCCATGAGGCCACCCGGGCATTGTTCTGGGTGCGCCTGACGCGCCGCGATGGCGGCGGCACCCTGATCGTGGCGACGGCCCATCTGACGCACACCAGCCACGAGCACGAGGCCACGACGGGCCAATCGCCCCGGATCGAGCAGACGCGAGCCATCCGCGATGGCCTCGCCCGAATCGCCGGCAGCGGCGAGCCCGTCTGGCTGATGGGCGATTTCAACGACCCGTTCCACCCGAGCCAGATGCTCCACGAGGCCGGCTATACGTCGTGCTTCGCCGATCTGGGCCTGCAGCCACCGCCGACGTTCCCCGCCATGCCGACCGCGGCCAGGGGCGGTCTCCAGCACCAGTTCAATGTCTGTTTCGACTGGATCACCGCGAAAGGGCCGGCGCGCGCGCTGGCGGCGCACTCGCCGCGGTTCTTCCAGGACGATCTCTCGCCCTCTGATCACTGGCCGGTGCTGGCTGTCTATGACCTCGACGCCGCCGGGGACTGAGCCGCCATGAGCCGCGAGCTACCGCCGCTCAATGCCCTGCGGGCCTTCGAGGCCGCCGGGCGCCATCTGAGCTTCACGCGCGCCGCGCAGGAGCTCCATGTCACCCCCGCGGCGGTCAGCCACCAGGTCAAGTCGCTCGAGCACTATCTGCACGTGCGCCTGTTCCGCCGGCGGGCCGAGGGCTTGCGCCTGACCGAGGCCGGCGCCCGGGCGCTGCCCGGGGTCACTGCGGGTTTCGACCGCCTGGCGCGGGCAGTCGACGGGCTGAGGGCGGCCGAGGCCGAGCGGGCCTTGACGGTCAGCGCAGCGCCATCGTTCGCCGCGAAATGGCTGGTGCCGCGGCTCGACGCCTTTCGCCACCGTCACGAGGGCAGCGAGATCCGCCTCGATGCCACCGAGCGCATGGCCGATTTCCGCCAGGACGAGGTCGATATCGGGATTCGCTATGGTGCCGGCCTATACCAGGGCCTGCATGTCGAGCGCCTCGCCGCCCAGGCCGTCTTCCCCGTGTGCGCGCCCAGCCTCGCGGCCGGCTCGCGGCCGCTGCGCGAGCCGGCGGACCTGCGCCACCACACGCTCATCCACGTCGACTGGGCCCGCGCCGGCATCACGGCCCCGAATTGGGCCACCTGGTTCGCCAGCGCCGGCGTGACCGGGATCAACACCCACGCTGGACCGCGCTTCGGCCAGCAGAGCATGGCCATCCAGGCGGCGGTCGCCGGCCACGGCGTGGCGCTCGGCAGCGCCTTGCTCGTCGCCGACGACCTGGCCGCGGGCCGCTTGGTCAAGCCGTTCGATCACGCCCTCTACGAGGACTACACCTATTTCGTCGTGTGCCTGCCCGAGGACGCCGAGACCCCGCGCATCCGCTTGTTCCGTGATTGGCTGTTCGAAGAGATCGGGCGCACGCCGGGCGTCAGCTGACGCGACCCATCACGGGGCCGCCTACGGGCACCCGTGGTCGCGCCTTGGTGCAGAGCGGCGAGGGGTCAGGACGAGGACTGCTCGGCCTGCGCGATCCAGAGAACGGAATCGCGGTCGGAGACGACGACGCCACCCGGGGGCTCGAGGGTCACGGCGAACATCTCGGCGCGCTCAACGGGCAGTTTGTTCTCGATCGGGACGACCACCTCCTCGCCTGCACGCGCGTTGAACACACCGCCGTCGACGGGATAGTCGTCGCTGCGCCCCTTATCGAAGACCCAGAGCTGATATTGGTGCTCGTCCGGATCGTTGCCGGGGATGCCGCGGAACGTCATATAGCCCTTCTGGCGCGCGTCGCTCCAGACGACATAGCCGCCGTCGAGCTTCTGGCCGCGGGGGTGGTCCGTGTTATCCCAGTCGATGCGCTCCGCATCGGGCGCATTCGCCAGGAGCTCGTCGCGCGCCTCGGCGAGATCACGTGACTCCGAACCCGGCTGGATTTGCGGCCACCATCCGGCCACCGCGATGACCAGGGCCGCAGCCGCCGCGATCCAGGCCCAGCGGGCACCGGCCCCGGGCGACGGGGCGCGCCGGGGCCGGGTAGCGGGTGCGGTGGGTCGGGCCCCCTCGTCGGCAAACGCCCGACGGGCACGCTCGGCGACATCGCGGGGCATGGATTGCTCCGAACCCGCTACGCCGAGCCAGTAGCAAGCGGCCGCACGGTCGAATGCCTCGGGGTCGTCGACCCGGGCCTGCGCCAGGGACCACTCGAGCTCGGCATCCTCGGCCGGATCCAAGCCGACCGTGGCGCGCATGACGAGCAGCTCCTCGAGGCGTTGTTGGTCGTGCTCCGTCACTGCGTCGGCTCCCCCGCAGCGGTCATCTCATCGGTCTCCATGACCTCGCGCAGCCGGATCAGGCCGCGGCGCATGTGCGTCTTCACGGTGCCGAGCGGCGTCTCCGTCGCCTCGGCGATCTCGCGCTGCGTCATCCCCTGGAGGATGCTCATGTTGAGGACTTGGCGCTGATCGGCGCTCAAATACTGCAGCGCCTGCGCGGCACGCTCGGCATCCCAGCTGCGCTCACCGCGATCGCCGGGTGACGTCATCTCGGCCTCGGGGCCCGTGGCCATGGGCTCAACCTCGCTGCGACGACGCTCGCGACGCAGCCGATCGATCAAGCGCCGGCGCGCGATCATGGTGATGAAGACGCGCTCGGAGGCCCGGCTGGAACGGTACCGGTGAGCGCTCTTCCAGAGATCGGTCAGGATCTCCTGGACGGCGTCTTCGGCATCGTCGCGCGTACGGCAGAAACGCAGCGCCAGCGACCACACCAGGCCGCCGTATGCGCGGATGACCGCCTGCGCTGCCCCTGCCTCGCCGTCGGCGAGCCGGGCGAGCAGCTGTTCCTCGTCGCCTGCCGTTGTCATCGCGCGCCTCCCGTGGGCCGCCTGGGGCGTGGACCACCGTTGCCGCGAGATCGCAGCGTCGGTCGGCGCGCCCCCCGATGGGCCATCGAGAGGGAACCTCACGCGCCCCGCAAACCCAGTCATTCGCGTCAACGTACCAACGAAGAAGAACATAAAACGGTCAAATCGGTCAAATGGCTTCTCTGTAATGCCCAATCACCCGCGTGCGCCATGGGCGAATGGCCCCCTGCCGAGACCCGGCCGCCAGGCTCGTGCGGTTCTTTTTCGTCTCTGGGAAGCGATCGGATGTCGCCGGGGCCAACGACCAGCCCGCGTCACTGCGCGTCGAGATCGAGCGCCCCGGGCGTGAACGCATCCGCCCGCAGCGCACGGCCCGAGACGCCGCGCGCGCGCAGCTCGCGGGCGACGGCATCGACCATCGGCGGCGGCCCGAAGACATGGGCGACCCACCGCGCCAAGTCGTCGAACGCGCGCGCGACCATGGCATCCGGCGTCCCCACGGCGCCGCGCCAAGCACTGTCCGTTTCGGCCAGCACGGGGTAGTACGAGCGTAGCGCGCCGGCTCGCGCCCAGCGCTCGAGCTCGGCATGGCAGAGCAGCTCGCTGCGCTCACGTGCCCCGCAGATCACGACCGCACGGCGCTCGGGTTGATGCCGGCCCAGCGCCTGCGTCATCGCCCGGGCCGGGGCGATCCCGGTTCCCCCCGCAACGATCAGGAGGGGGTCTCGTTCTTCGGCCAAACCGGACGCGCCCAACGGAGCCTCGATACACCAGCGGTCGCCGGGCGCGAGCTGCTCGAATACATACGCGGTGAATGGGCCGCCGGCGTAGCGGACCCATAGCTCGAGTCGATTGTCGTCCCGGCAGGCATGGGCCATCGACAGGTCGCGCCGGCGCCCGTCGCGCAGATGAACCCGGACATACTGCCCGGCGCGATAGCGCAATGTGGTCGCCCCATCGAGCGCCAGGCGCACGGCCATGACACTGGGGCTCAAGCGCTCGCGCTCGGTGACCTCGGCCGACCACAGCGGAGCGACCGCGCTGGGCGCCGTCATGGCCGGTCCCGCCGGGGCATCGCTTGGGTCCCCGGAATGCACGGCTCAGCCGGGCTCGTGCTCGAACGCCGGCAGTCCGGCCAACGCGGCATCGACGGCCTCGGCGGGATAGTCGTAGTCCGCCAGCTCGCCCGCGAGGAAGCGCTCATAGGCCCCCATGTCGAAGTGGCCGTGACCCGAGAGCGTGAACAGGATGGTCTTGGCCTCGCCCGATTGCCTGCAGGCGAGGGCCTCGTTGATGGCGCCGGCGGCGGCATGGGCCGCTTCCGGGGCAGGCACAATCCCCGTGGTCCGGGCGACGGTCTGGCCCGCACGGAATGTCGCGTGCTGGCGGAACGCCTCGGCGTCGAGCACCCCTTCGTGGTAGAGCTGCGAGACCAACACCGAATCGCCATGGTAGCGGAGTCCGCCCGCATGGATGCCCGGCGGGACGAAATCGTGGCCCAGCGTGTACATCTTCATGATCGGGGTCAGCCGGGCCGAGTCGCCCCAATCGTAGGCGAAGTGGCCGCGGGTGAGCGTGGGGCAGGAGGCGGGCTCGCAGGCGACCAAACGCAGATCGGCGCCGGCGGCCTTGTCGCGCAGGAACGGGAACATGATGCCGCCGACGTTGGAGCCGCCGCCACACGGCGCAAACACGACGTCGGGATAGGCATCGGCGAGCTCGAGCTGGCGCCGCGCCTCCTGGCCGATCACCGTCTGGTGCAGCAGGACGTGATTGAGCACCGATCCCAGGGCATAGTTGGTATCGCCACGCCCGGCGGCCTCCTCGACCGCCTCGGCGATCGCCAGGCCCAGCGAGCCGTCGTGTTCGGGGTCGGCCGCACGTGCGTCGCGACCCGCCTGGGTGAGCTCCGAGGGGCTGGCCAGGACCTCCGCGTTCCACAGCGCCATCATCGAGCGCCGTGACGGCTTCTGCTGCGCGCTGATGCGCACCATGTAGACCCGCACATCGAGGCCGAAGAGCTCGCCCGCCAGCGCCAGCGACGAGCCCCACTGGCCCGCCCCTGTCTCCGTGGTCAAGCGCCGTATCCCGGCGCTGCGGTTGTAGTACGCCTGCGCGACGGCCGAGTTCGGCTTGTGCGACCCGGTCGGACTGACCCCCTCGTACTTGAAGAAGATCCTGGCGGGGGTGTCCAGATGGGCCTCGAGCCGGTGCGCCCGATACAGCGGCGTCGGCCGCCACAGCGCCAGCGCCTCGCGCACGGGCTCAGGGATGGCGATCCAGCGATCCGTCGCCATCTCCTGCTCGACAATGGCCGGTGGGAACAACGCGCCCATCGCGTCGGGCGAGATCGGCACGCCGTCGCCGCCCAGGTAGGGCGCATGCGCCCGGGTGAGATCGGCGGCGCCGTTGTACCAATGGGTTGGCAGCTCCGTCTCGGGCAGCAGGATCTTGGTCGCGCTCACGAGTTCCTCCGCGGGCGTCGGCGATCGAGGCGGCAGGATACATCACTGGCGCAGGCTCGCAGACCGGTGCTCGAGCCGGCCCCGCCCCGCCGCCCGTCGGCGGTGGCGGGCGGGCAAGGGCGCGGCCTTGCATTCGCCGACGCGAGACCGAATAATTCAAGGTTGCCCGCCATATCAGTCGCCCCCGGGGACGACGGACGAACACGCGATGATACGACGCGCCGTAGTGCTCTTGCTGGGCCTGTTGGCACCCCTCGCCGCGCATGCCGAGGCGACGGCATTGCCGCAACCGCCCGAGCTCGACGACGCCGTCGACTTCTGGGTGCGGATCTACAGCGAGGTCCCCACAACGGGTGGCTTGCTGCACGACCCGGACAATCTCGCGATCGTCTACGAGCGGCTATCGTTCGACGAGGGCATCACGCGCCCCGAGCGCAGCCGCCAGGTGCGCCAGCGCAAGGCGCACTACCGCGAGCAACTGCGCGCGATCGCCACCAGCGACCGCAAGTCGCTGACGCCCGAGCAGCGCGAGCTCCTGGCGCAATTCCCGCAGGGAACCAGTGACCGGCGCTTGCGCGAGGCGGCACAGCGGATCCGGTTCCAGCTGGGACAGTCCGACCGCTTCCGCGCCGGACTGAAACGCTCCGGCGCGTGGGAGCCCCACATCCGCCGCACCCTCGATGAGATGGGGCTACCGCGCGAGCTCGCCGCCCTACCCCACGTGGAGTCGTCGTTCAATCCGGATGCCTGGTCGGCCGCCGGGGCCGCCGGGATCTGGCAATTCACCCGTGCGACCGGCCAGCGCTACATGCGCGTCGACCGGATCGTCGACGCGCGTGTGGATCCGTTCAAGTCCTCGGTCGCCGCCGCCCGGCTGCTCGACCACAATCACTCGGTGACCAACAGCTGGCCCTTGGCGCTGACCGCCTACAACCACGGCCTTGCGGGCGTTCGCCGGGCGGTCGATGCCGTCGGCACGAAGGACTTCGGCGAGATCGTCGAGCGCTACGACGGGCGCAACTGGGGGTTCGCCTCGCGCAACTTCTACGCAGCCTTCCTCGCCGCCGTGGAAGTCGACTTCAATGCCCCCGAGTACTTCGAGTCGCTCGAGCGGCGCGAGGCGATCGTCAGCGAGACCGTCGAGCTGCCCTTCTTCGCCTCGGCAAGCGACCTGTCCGAGGCATTCGATGTGCCGCTGGCGCGCTTGCGCGAGCTCAACCGCGACCTGCGCGACCCCGTATGGAAAGGCAGCAAACGAGTCCCGCGCGGCTTCCCGCTGCGCGTGCCGGCCGGCCCCGAGCGAGCCCCGGCCCGCGAGCTGCTGGCGCGCGTCGACCGCGATGCGCGCTACTACGCCCAGATCCCGGACCGCTACCACACGGTCCAGTGGGGCGAGGCGCTGTCCACGATCGCGCGGCGCTACGACGTCTCGACCCAGCGTCTGGTCGCGATCAACGACCTCAGCAGCGCCCACAGCATCCGCGCCGGACAAACACTGCGGCTGCCGCTGGCCGATACGCGGGCCGATATGAACGCCAGCGATCCGGTGTACACGGTCGAGGCCGGCGACACCTTGTCCGGCATCGCTCAGCGCGTCGGCATGACCCCAGCGGAGCTCGCCAAGCGCAATGATCTCGCCGACCGCGACACCATCCAGCCAGGCCAGCAGCTGCGTGTCGACAGCCGGCCCGCAGAGGCGCCCCGAACGGCGGCCGAGGAAGCGTCCGGAGCAACCGACGAGGACGACGCCGGCGAGGAAACGGTGGCCGCCATGGCCGAGGCCGAGGGGTTCGCCTTGACCGACAAGGTGCTCTCGCAAAGCCTCGACAGCGGCGCCGACGACGCCCGCGGCGCGGCGGGTGGAGACGGTTCGGCGGTCGACGCCACCGCCCGGCAAACGGGGCGCGCCGAGGCAGCGACCGCACAGCGCCTCGCGTTGAGCGGCGGCATCCGCCGCATCGAGGGCGAGCAGGCGGCGGGCGAGAGCGCAACCTTCGGCGACGACACCGACGCCGCGTCGGGGGCCGGAACCGGGCGCGCCGAGCTCGCCGCCGACCCGGCCGACTACGGTGTCGCCGACGACGCCACCATCGAGATCCAGGCCGCGGAGACGCTGGGCCATTACGCCGAGTGGCTCGACCTCAGGGCGTCCCAGCTGCGCCGCATCAACAACATGCGCTATGGCGACCCCGTGGTCATCGGTCGCCGCCTCGCGCTCGATTTCTCGCGCGTGTCGCCCGAGCAATTCCGCAAGCGGCGCCTCGATTACCACGAGCAGCTGCAGGGCCGCTTCTTCGAGCGCTTCCAGATCGCCGGGACCCAGCGCCAGGTCGTCGAGAAAGGCGATTCCCTGTGGTCGCTGGCGCGGCGAAGCGACAACGTCCCGGTGTGGCTCCTGCGCCAATACAATCCCGATCTCGACTTCAGTGAGCTCAAACCGGGCATGCCGGTCACGCTGCCCCAAGTCCAGCGCCAGCCCCAGCCGAACGAGGGCGCGGGCGCCCAGCAAGCGGAGGCGGGCAGCGACGGCGACGCCGGCGAGGACGCCGGGACCTGAGGCGGCTGGCCAGCCCCACCCATGACGGCCGCGAGCGCCGCCAAAACGGCCGCCGACGGCAACGAGGCGTCGCCCTGGCAGGGGCGGTATGCCTTCGTCGACCTCGAGACTACCGGCGGCGATCCAGTCCGCGACCGCATCATCGAGATCGCGATCATCACCGTCGAGGACGGCGAGGCCATCGACGAGTGGTCCAGCCTCGTCGCGCCGGAGACCCGGGTGCCGGCGACGGTCGTATCGCTGACCGGGATCACCGCCGAGGCGCTGGCCGGGGCGCCCGCGTTCACGGCGATCACCGAAGAGATCGTCGAGCGCCTGCGGGGGCGCACGCTAGTCGCCCATAATGCACGCTTCGATTACGGTTTCCTGCGCAACAGCCTGCGCCGCGAGGGCATCGCCTACCAGGCGCCGGCGATCTGCACGCTGCGCTTGGCGCGCGATTTGTACCCCCGACTCCAGCGCCACGGCCTCGACGCGCTGACCCAGCGCTTCGATGTCGCCGTGGAGTCACGCCATCGTGCGCTCGACGATATCCGCGCTACGCTGGCGCTGACGCAGCGCTTGCGCGACGAGCGTGGGGCGCGGGCCGTAGCCGACGCCCTCGCGCGCCAGCGCCGCGCCACGACCACGACGCGACAAGTGGCCGAGACCGAGCCGCCGCCGGCGCCGGGCGTGTATTTCTTCTACGACGCGCGCGACACGCTCCTGTATGTGGGCAAGAGCGGTGACCTGCGCACGCGTATGCTGCAACACTTCAGCGGCGATCACCGCAGCCGGCGAGCTGCCGAGCTGGCACAGCGCACCGCGCGTGTCGACTGGCACGAGACGGTGGGCGAGCTGGAGGCGCTCCTACGCGAGGCCGACTACGTCAAGCGCTTGCGCCCCGCCTACAATCGGCGGCTCCGCGCGAGCACGCGCCAGGTGGTGGTGAGCCTGCGCGAGGACGGCGACGGCTACTTGCGCGCCGACATCGTCGCCGCGCGCGCCCCCGATGCCTGGCGCGGTGACCATTGGTACGGCCCGTTCAGCGACCGCCGGGCCGCGCGCCGGGGGCTGCAGCGCGTCGCCGACGAGCACGGATGCTGTGCGCGGCGGCTCGGCCTGGAGTCCGGGCGCGGGCAGCGCCCCTGTTTCGCCCGCCAGCTGGGTCGATGCCACGGTGCCTGCAGCGGCGCCGAGGCCCCAGTGCGCTACAACATGCGGCTGCTGGAGGCGCTCGCCAAACACCGGATCCGCCCTTGGCCGTGGCCCGGCCCGGTGGGTGTGGTCGAGCGCGATCCGATGCACGAACGCGAGGCGGTGCATGTGATCGACCATTGGCGCTACCTCGGGACGGCGCGTGACACGGGCGGAATCGAGCCGTTGCTCGCGGCCGGCGAGACGGCCCCCTTCGATCGCGATCACTACCGACTACTGGCCCGCTGGCTCACGCACCACCCCGACCGGGTGCGGCCGCTGACCGGCCGACGCGACGAGGCTTCGGCCAGCGACTCGAAAGCGACTTGACTCACCCCCGATTGCGCGCGCGAGGGGCGGCGCCGCAGCATGTCGTTGTTGTTTGACCATTCAATCAGCAAGGGGTAGCTTCCACCTATGCCCCTGCCCGAGTGGAGCGCGGCCCGATGCCGAAACAGGGCATGCACAATGTCCGTCGACGCCAGCTCATCGACGCCACCATCGCCACCGTCGAGGCCTACGGCTTCGCCGACACGACGATCGCCCGCATCAGCCGGGCTGCGGGTTTGTCGAGCGGGATCATCAGCCACTATTTCGGTGGCAAAGATGCCCTGCTCGAGGCGACCATGCGCTCGCTGCTATCCGAGCTCCAGCGCGAGAGCATCGGGCGCTTGCGTCGGGCCGGCGGCGATCCCATCGCGCGCATCGAGGCGGTGATCGGCGCCAACTTCGCCGAACACCAGTTTACCCCGCGCGTAACGGCCGCCTGGTTGGCGTTCTATGGCCAGGTGCCGCACTCGCATGACCTGGCACGGCTCCACGGGGCGTACGTCGCGCGGCTGCGCTCGAACCTGGGCCACGCATTCGGCCAGCTCCTGGAGCCCGTAGCGGCCCAGCGCGCCGCCGACGGCATGGCCTCGATGATCGACGGGATATGGGTGCGCGCCGCGCTCAGCCGGGCGCCGACCGACATCGACGCCGCCCATGCCCTGGCCGACGACTACCTCCGCATGACGCTCGCCTGCCATGGCGGCGTCGATCGACCCGAGACCGATGTCGGCGAAGCCTAATCCTGTGAGGAGAGGATCACGATGCAGATCGACAATCGCCAGCTATTCATCGACGGTGCCTTCGTCGACGCGGCCCAGGGCGCTACATTCACCAATTACAACCCGGCGACCGGGGCACCGATTTGCGAGGTCGCCCAGGCCGACAAGACCGACGTCGACCGTGCGGTGGCAGCGGCCCAGCGTGCCCAGAAGGAGTGGGCGCGCTGGACGGGCCAGGAGCGCGGGCGCGTGCTGCGCCGGGCCGCCGAGTTGTTGCGCCACTACACCGATACGATCGCCAAGACGGAGAGCCTGGACACCGGCCGCCCCATCCAGGAGACCCCCGAGGCCGACGTCGAATCGGGTGCGGCCTGCCTCGAGTACTTCGGCGGCATCGCGGCGGGGATCAACGGCGAGTACACCGATCTCAGTCGCGCCTTCGTCTACACCCGCCGCGAGCCGCTCGGCGTGTGCGGCGGCATCGGCGCGTGGAACTACCCGCTCCAGATCGCCTGCTGGAAGTCGGCACCGGCGCTGGCGGCCGGCAACGCCATGGTGTTCAAGCCCGCCGAGCTGACCCCGCTTTCCGCGCTGAGCCTGGCAGCGGTATTGCACGAGGCAGGGCTGCCCGAGGGCCTGTTCAACGTCGTCCAGGGCTTCGGCGAGACGGGCCAGGCCCTGTCACAGCACCCGGACATCGCCAAGGTCTCGCTGACCGGCGAGGCGGGCACGGGCAAGCGCGTCATGGCCGACGCCGCGGGCACGCTCAAGAACGTCACCATGGAGCTCGGCGGCAAATCGCCGCTGATCGTGTTCGCCGACGCCGATCTGGACGAGGCCGTCTCCGCCGCGATGATGGCGAACTTCTATAGCCAGGGCGAGATCTGCACCAACGGCACGCGCGTGTTCGTCGCCGACTCGATCCGCGATGCCTTCCTCGAGCGCCTGGAGGCCCGCACCCGGCCGCTCAAGCTGGGTGATCCGCTGGATCCCGCGACCCAGGTGGGCCCGCTGATCTCGCACGAGCACATGGAGCACGTGTTGGGCTACATCGAGTTGGGCCGGCAGGAGGGGGCCCGGTTGGTCTGCGGCGGCGAGCGCGCGACCGAGGGCGAGCTCGCCAACGGGGCCTACGTCTATCCGACGATCTTCGCCGATTGCCGCGACGACCAGCGCATCGTGCGCGAGGAGATCTTCGGCCCCGTGATGAGCGTGCTCGGCTTCACCGACGAGGCCGAGGTCGTGCGCCGCGCCAACGACACCGAATACGGTCTCGCCGCCGGGCTGTTCACGCGCGACCTCACGCGCGCGCACCGCGTCGCCGCCGAGCTCGAGGCCGGTGTCGTGTGGGTCAACAGCTACAATGTGACACCGATCGAGATGCCGTTCGGCGGCATCAAGGGCTCCGGGCTCGGCCGGGAGAACGGCTGGGCCGCAATCGAGTACTACACGCAGCGCAAGAGCGTCTATGTCGAGCTCCAGGGGGTCGACTGCGCCTACGATTGAAGGGCTGGAGGCTGCCCTTTGCGCCGGTGCCGCCGGCCGGGCCGGCCTGTCCCCCTGGCGCACCGGCTTGACGTTGATTGAATGTGCAATCAAGCTAAATAAAAGGGGATCGACCGCGGTCGCGATCGATCCACCCCCGGTCGAAGGTTTCGGCCGAACAACTGGAAATGGGTGGAGGTATCCATGATCAAACGCATTTTGACTGGCTTGACGGCGGCGGCGGCTCTCGCCATTGGCTCGACCGCCACCGCTGCGGAAGGCGCCGACTGCGGCAAGGTTCGATTCGGCCAGGTGAACTGGACCGGTGTCTCGGCCAAGACCGAGACCGCGGTATGGATGTTGGACCAGCTCGGCTACGAGACCGATCTGATCACCGCGTCCGTGCCCATCATGTTCAAGTCGCTGTCCAACGATGAGCGGGACGCTTTCCTTGGCCTGTGGCTGCCGACGCAGCGCAGCATGGTCAAGGACAACATGAAGGACGGCTCGATCGACATCATCACCAAGAACCTCGAGGGCGCCAAGTACACCGTCGGCGTCTCGCAAGAGGCCTGGGAGAACGGTGTCAAGCACTTCGAGGATCTCGCCGATCACGCGGACAAGTTCGACAACACCATCCTCGGTATCGAGGCCGGCAACGACGGCAACCAGATCATCAAAGACATGATCAACGACGACGCCTACGGTATGGGCGAGTTCGAGCTGCAGCCGTCGAGCGAGGCCGGAATGCTCACCGAGGTGCAGCGGCGTCACGACAGGGGCAAGTGGGCCGCATGGCTCGCCTGGGCCCCGCACCCGATGAACATCAACATCGATCTCAAGTTCCTGCGCGGCGGCGCGGACTACTGGGGCCCGAACCAGGGCGGCGCCACGGTCTACACCCTCTCGCGTGAGGGCTATGCGTGGCAGTGCCCCAACGTCGGCCAATTCCTCGAGAACTACACCTACACCGTCGAGGAGCAGTCCAAGATGGCGGGCTACGTCATCAACGACGAGATGGACTACGCGGACGCCGGCAAGAAGCTCATCAAGGAGCATCCGGAGCTGTTGGACCGCTGGTTCGCCGAGGGCGGCACCTTCCAGACCGGCGGTATCACCGACGCCGCGGGCAATAAGAAGGCCAAGAAGATCATCATGAACGCCCTGGGCATCTAAGCAGCCCCACAGGCACGACCCTCCGACTGGCCCCGCTCTCCGGAGCGGGGCTTTTTTTGTCCGGCCACCCGCCCCGCCCCGGGTCCTGTTAATCTGCCCTCAGCGCATTTGCGGGCTCGCATCCAGGCGATCGACTGCCCCGAAAGCGCGCCTGCGCGGGCACCGCGCGTCGGTCACGGACTCGCCATGGCAGCCGAAGCCCTCAGCCTCGTCCTCGAAGCCATCCACCACGGCTACGTCGAGGGCGGCACACGTCACGACGTGCTGCGCGGCATCGACCTCCGGGTCGAGCGCGGCGAGACCGTCGCCCTGCTCGGACGCAGCGGCTCGGGCAAGTCCACCCTGCTCAACATCGCCAGCGGCCTTGCTCGCCCGGATCGCGGCCGCGTGTGGATCGGGGGACGTGAGCTCACCGCCCTCAGCGAGCGCGAGCGCACGGTGTTGCGGCGGCGCGGGATCGGCTTCGTCTACCAGTTCTTCAATCTCATCGATACGCTCGACGCGCTCGACAATGCCTTGCTGCCACTCGAGCTCGACCATCGCCTCGGGGCGGCCGAGCGCGAGCGCATCACGGACTTGCTCGAGGCGGTGGGGCTGCGCGAGCGCGCCCACGCGATGCCCGATGCCCTGTCGGGCGGCGAGCAGCAGCGCCTGGCCCTGGTGCGCGCGCTGGCGGCCTCGCCTGCCCTCGTGCTCGCCGACGAGCCCACGGGCAACCTCGATGCCCGCACGGGCGGCCTCGTCCTGGATCTGCTGGATCGGCTGGTGGGCGACGCGGGCCATGCGCTGCTGCTGGTCACCCACAGCCGGGACGTCGCCGCGCGGGCCGACCGCGTGGTCGCGCTCGACGACGGCGTCATCGCGGCCGAGGGATGATAGCCCGCTGGCGCCTGGCGAGCCTGCGCTGGCTGCTGCGCCACCCGGTGCAGCTGGGCCTGGCCGTCATCGGTATCGCGCTCGGCGTCGCCGTGGTCGCCGCGGTCGATCTGACCACCTCGAGCGCCGCCCGGGCCTTCGAGCTGTCGATGCAGCAGGTCACCGGCGATGCCACCCACCGCGTGGTCGGTCCACCCACGGGCTTCCACGAGGGCGCCTATCGCGAGCTCCGCGTCAAGCAGGGCGTACGCGCGTCCGCTCCCGTGGTCGAGGGCTTCGCACAGCTCGACGGCGCCACGCTGCGCGTGCTCGGCCTCGACCCCCTGGCGGGCGCGGGCGCGGCCACCCGGCTGGCCCAGGTCACGGGCGAGCGCCTGGAACGCCTGATCGCCCGGCCCGATACGGCGCTGTTGGCCGCGGTGACCGCGCGCCGCCACGGGATCGCGCCCGGCGATGAAGTGACCCTGCGCGTCGCCGGCGCGCAACGCCGGGTCGAGATCCTCGGGCTGATCGAGGCCCGGCGCCGCTCGGCGGCCAGTCTCGACGGCCTGGCCGTGGTCGACCTCGCGAGCGCGCAGGTGTGGTTCGACCGCACGGGCCGGCTCGACTACATCGACCTCGAGGTCACGGCGGAGCGCGCGGGGGCACTGGCGCAGCACTTGCCGGACGGGCTGCGCATCGAGGATGCCGGGGCACGCGCGCGCGAGGCCCGCGAGATGACCGCCGCCTTCCGGACCAACCTCCAGGCCATGGGCCTGCTCGCGATCGTCGTGGGCGTCTTCCTCATCTACAACACCATGACCTTCTCGGTGATCCAGCGGCGCCGCCTGATCGGCATCCTGCGCAGCCTGGGCGTCACCCGCGGCCAGATTTTCGGTCAGATCGTCGCGGAAACCCTGCTGCTGGGGGCGCTCGGCACGGCCGTCGGCCTGATCGCCGGTGTCGCCCTCGCCCACGGCTTGATCGGCTTCGTGACCCAGACGATCAACAACCTCTACTTCGTGCTCACCGTGCGCGAGGTCTTCGTCTCCCCGGAGGTGCTCGTACTGGCCGCCGCGATCGGCCTGGGTGCGGCCCTGGTGGGCGCCGTCGGGCCGGCCGCCGAGGCCGCGGCCTCGCCCCCGGCGAGCGCCGGTCAGCGCAGCATCATCGAGCGCCGCACACGGCGCCTGGTGCCCGCTCTGGCGGCCGCGGGCGTGGGCGTGCTCGCCATCGCGGTCGCTCTGCCGGCGCTGCCCGGCGGCGGCCTGTGGGCGGGCTTCGCCGGCTTGCTCGGGCTCATCCTCGGCAGTGCCCTGCTCATGCCCGGCGCGATCGTCATCGCCACGCCGTATCTGGCGCGGGTGCTCGGCCGTTTCAGCGGCGTGCTCGGGCGCATGGCCGCGCGCGGGATCGACGCCGCGCTGTCGCGCACCGCACTCGCCGTGATCGCGCTGGCGGTGGCGTTGTCGGCGACCGTGGGCGTGGGCGTGATGATCGACAGCTTCCGCTCGACCGTCGCCGATTGGCTCGAGCGCACCCTGGCCGCCGATGTCTATCTGTCGGCGCCGGATCGGGTCGCCGCGCGCCATTTCGCGGCCCTGCCCGGCGGCCTGGCCGAGCGCGTCGAGGCCATCGATGGGGTGGCGGCGGTCTCGACGGGTTGGCAGGTGGAGGTCGCCGGGCGGCAGGGCCCGACACCGCTGCTCGCGCTCGATCCCGCGCCCGAGGGCCTGGCGGGGCTGCAATTCAAACAAGGCGAGCCGGAACAGGCGCGCGCGCGCTTCCGCGCGGGCGAGGCGGTGCTCGTGTCCGAGCCCTGGGCCGTGCGCCATGACTTGGGCCCGGGGGATCACGCGGTGTTACACACCGATCGCGGGCGCCACCGCTTCCCGATCGCGGGCGTCTACTACGACTACAACACCGACCGCGGCATCGTCATGATGCACCGCAATCTCTATGACCGCTGGTGGGAGGAGTCCGCGTATTCGTCGATCGGGGTGTTCATCGCCGATGAGGCCGATGCCGAGGGCACCAAGCAAGCGGTGCGCGCCACCGCCGCGGCGACCGGGGAACCGGTACAGGTGCGCGACGCCGCCTCCATCCGCGAGCTCTCGCTGGAGGTATTCGACCAGACCTTCGCGATCACGGGCGTGCTGCGCACGCTGGCGCTGGGTGTAGCCTTCGTGGGCGTGCTCACCGCCCTGCTGGCGCTACAGACCGAGCGCCGACGCGAGCTCGCCATCCTGCGCGCCACGGGGGCCACGCCCGGCCAGGTCGCCGGTCAGATCACACTGCAGACGCTCACGATGGGCTTGCTGGCGGGCGTATTCGCGCTGCCGCTGGGTCTGGCAGTGGCCGAGATGCTCATCCACGTGATCAACCAGCGCGCCTTCGGCTGGAGCATCGCCACCCGGATCCCGCCTTCGGTCCTCGCCGAGGCCAT
>CAYUKN010000037.1:0-20940 GCA_964445325.1 uncultured Ectothiorhodospiraceae bacterium | reverse complement strand
CCCCTGTTGCCGCCGTGAGAGGGCGGCGTCCTGGGCCACTAGACGATGGGGACCTATTCGTTGTCTCGCCGGGCCGCGTCCAGCGAGCGCGTATTGTAAGACAAGCCGCAGCGTTGACAAAGCCCCGATCGAGGCCGCGTCGCCGGCGCCTCGACGGACGAGCCACGGCCTCGCCATAATCGGTCCAAGACACCGTGGCGGGAGGGGCCCATGCACTACTCAAACGGCGACTTCGCGCTCGAGGTCACGACCGGCGACATCACGCAACAACACCTCGATGCCGTGGTCAATGCGGCCAACGCGCAGCTCGCGCCGGGCGGTGGTGTTGCCGGCGCGATCCACCGTGCCGCGGGGCCGGAGCTCTGGGCCGCCTGCAAGCCGCTCGGCGGCTGCGGGACCGGCGAGGCCAAGATCACCGACGGCTTCGCCCTGCCCGCGCGCTGGATCGTGCACACGGTGGGCCCCGTCTACGGCCGTGACGAGCCCGCCGCCGATCTGCTCGCGGCGTGCTATCGCAACAGCCTCCACCAAGCCGACGAGGCCGGCGCCCAATCGATCGCATTCCCGGCACTGTCGACCGGCGCCTTCGGCTATCCGCTTGCCGAGGCCGCGGAGGTCGCGCTGGGGACGGTGATCGACGCATTGCCCGGACACCGGCACCTGCGCCTGGCACGGTTCGTCCTGTTCAGCGAGCGCGAGCGTGAGGTACACGCCGGGGTACTCGAGCGCCTCGCGGGCGAGCGCGGCTGGTGGGCTCGATAGGCACGCATCCGAGGCCCCTGCCTGCTCACCCGGGCCCACCGAGGTGGCGCCGGCCCCGACTATGCGTTAGCCTCCGGCGTCTATCGGCCGGCGCAGGTCAGGATCCCGGCGAGGCCGGGGAAGGGGAAGACCGCTTTGGACATCGACGGCGTACGCGATGCTTATCGCCGCTATGCACACCTCTACGACCGCTGGTTCGGCAAGATTTTCCATCCCGGACGCAAGCTCGCGATCGACCAGATGGGGATCCAGCCGGGCGACCGCGTGCTCGAGGTGGGCGTCGGGACCGGGCTTTCGCTGCCGGAATACCCGGAGGGTGTCGAGGTCACGGGCATCGATGTCTCACCCGAGATGATCGATCAGGCGCGCGATCGCGCCGAGGCCGCCGAGATGGGCAATGTCTCACTCGCGGAAATGGATGCCGAGGCGATGGATCTCGCCGACGGCTCGTTCGACCATGTCGTCGCGATGTACGTCCTGTCGGTCGCGCCCAACCCACGCAAGGTCGTCGATGAGATGCGCCGTGTATGCAAACCGGGCGGTGATCTCTTCATCGTGAACCATTTCCGCCACCACAATCCCGTGGTCAGCGGCATCGAGCGCCTGCTGGCCCCCCTGTCGAGCCTCGTCGGCTTCCGCCCGGATTTCGCCTTCGACGAGTTCGTCGAGCAGACCGACCTGGAGGTGCTCGAGACCCATCCCGTCAATCTGTTCGGCTACTGGACCCTGGTGCGCGCGGCCAATACGCCCAGGTCGGCGGCGTCCGCGGCCGCCGCCTGAGGCCATGGCCCCCGTCTGCGGCGCCGCTTGAGCGGCGCCCGCCGGCCCGCTCGGCTCAGGCGGTCGCCGCGGCGCGGCGCTTACGCACTGCCTCGGCGATCTCGCGCAGCAGAGGCTCGGTGCGCTCCCACCCCATGCAGGCATCGGTGATGCTCTGGCCGTAGACGAGCTCGCCCTCGCCCAGGCTCTGCTTGCCCTCGACGAGGTGGCTCTCGAGCATCATGCCGAAGATGCGGCGATCACCGCTGCCCACCTGGTGCGCGATGTCGCGGGCGACGTCCGCCTGGCGATCCGGCTTCTTGCGCGAGTTGGCATGGCTGGCGTCGATCATGATCCGTTGCGCCAGCCCGGCCTCGTGCAAGCTCTCCGCAACATCGTCGACGCTGGAGGCGTCGTAGTTCGGCTGCCGGCCCCCGCGCAGGATGACGTGGCAGTATTCATTGCCGGTCGTCTCCACGATCGCCGAATGACCCTGGCGCGTGACGCCCAGGAAGTGGTGTGAATGGCTCGCCGCGCCGATCGCGTCGACGGCGATCTGGACATCACCGGTGGTGCCGTTCTTGAAGCCGACCGGACACGACAGCCCCGATGCCAGCTCGCGGTGGCCCTGGGACTCGGTCGTGCGGGCGCCGATCGCGCCCCAACTGACCAGATCGGCGATGTACTGCGGGCTGATCAGATCGAGGAACTCGGTGCCGGCCGGGACCTCCATCTCGGCCAGATCCATGAGTAATTGACGTGCGGTTCGCAGGCCGACGTTGATGTCGAAGCTGTCGTCGAGATGCGGGTCGTTGATCAACCCCTTCCAGCCGACGGTGGTGCGCGGCTTCTCGAAATACACCCGCATCATGATCATCAAGTCGTCGCCGAGCTCGCTTCGCATGCGCTGCAGCCGCTCGGCGAACTCGCGCGCCGCTTGCGGGTCGTGGATGGAGCACGGCCCCACGATGACGAGCAAGCGATCATCGTCGCCGTCCATGATCTTTTGTACTTGCTGGCGACCGACGTGGACCGTCTCGGCTGCACGATCCGATGTGGCGGGCATCTGCTCGGGCGGCAACAGCTCTTTGATATCGCGGATACGCGTGTCACCGGTTTGGTATGTCATTGTCTCTCCGTCTCGGCTTCGCCGGCTGGCCGCAGCGCGGCCGCAACCGCGTCGATCAACCCGCGAAGCTCTTGGTGGCGCGTTTTCATCGCCGCCTTGTTGACGATCAGGCGGCTCGTGATCTCGGTCATGGTCTCGAGCGGCTCGAGCCCGTTGGCCTGCAGGGTGCGCCCGGTGTCGACCAGATCGACGATCCAGTCGGCCAGGCCCACCAAGGGGGCGAGCTCCATCGAGCCATAGAGCTTGATGATCTCGACCTGGCGCCCCCTGGCGGCGAAGTAGCGGTGGGTCGTGTCCACGTACTTCGTCGCGATCCGCGGCCGCCGCGGGCCCTCGTCGATGCTCGCGCCCGCCGGGCCGGCGACCATCAGCCGGCATGCCGCGATCCCCAGATCGAGCGGCTCGTACAGGCCCGAGCCGCCGTGCTCGAGCAGCACGTCCTTGCCCGCGACACCCAGGTCCGCGCCGCCGTATTGCACGTAGGTGGGCACATCGGCCGCACGCACGATCAGAAACCGCACACTGGCATCGGCCGACTCCAGAATGAGCCGCCGGCTCGCTTCCGGATCCTCGGCGGGCTCGACACCCGCACGGGCGAAAAGAGGCAGCGTATCCTCAAGGATTCTACCCTTGGACAGGGCGATCGTCAGCGGCCGGTGCATGGCGCCTCCGTTGGTCATCAGGCGGGCACACGGCGGATCTGAGCACCGAGTTGCGCCAGCTTCTCCTCGATGCACTCGTAACCGCGGTCGATGTGATAGACGCGGTCGACCGTGGTCTCGCCCTGAGCGATCAATCCCGCGAGGATGAGGCTTGCCGAGGCACGCAGATCGGTCGCCATCACGGGGGCGCCCGAGAGGTGCTCGACGCCCTGGATGATCGCCGTGTTGCCCTCCACGCGCATGCGCGCCCCCATGCGCTGCATCTCCTGGATGTGCATGAACCGATTCTCGAAGACGGTCTCGGTGACCGTGCTCGTGCCCTCGGCGACCGCATTCATCGCGGAGAATTGCGCCTGCATATCGGTCGGGAAACCGGGGAACGGCGACGTCCGGACATCCACGCCCTGCGTGCGTCGCCCGTCCATGGTGAGCTCGATGGTGTCGTCGCCGACGTCGAGATGGGCACCGGCCTCGTCGAGCTTGACCAGCACGGCGTCGAGCAGATCGGGCCGTGTGTCCTTGAGCAATACATGGCCGCCCGTCATGGCGGCGGCGCACAGGAAGGTCGCACTCTCGATGCGATCCGGCAGCACCCGGTAACGCGTACCCGACAACGAGCGCACGCCCTCGATCACGATGCGGTCGGTGCCGGCCCCGGAGATCTGCGCGCCCATCTGATTGAGGAAATTCGCGAGATCGACGACCTCGGGCTCGCGGGCCGCGTTCTCGAGGATCGTCGTGCCCTCGGCGAGCGTCGCCGCCATCATCAGATTCTCGGTGCCCGTGACCGTGACCGCGTCCAGCACGAAGCGTGTGCCCTTGAGCTGGCGACAGCGCGCGTGGACGTAGCCATCCTGCACCCGGATCTCGGCGCCCATCGCCTGCAGCCCCTCCAAATGGAGGTTGACCGGGCGCGTCCCGATGGCGCAGCCACCGGGCAGCGACACCACCGCCTCGCCATGGCGCGCGAGCATGGGCCCCAGCACCAGGATCGAGGCGCGCATCGTCTTGACCAGATCGTAGGGGGCGTAGAGCTCTTGCAGGCTGCCGCTGTCGGCCTCGATGTTCATGCGCTCGTCGACGGTGAGATGCACCCCCATGCGCCCGAGCAGCGCCATCGTCGTGGTGACATCGTTGAGATGCGGCACGTTCTCGATGACGACCAGCCCATCGGCGAGCAGCGTCCCCGCCAGGATGGGCAGCACGGCGTTCTTCGCGCCCGATACACGAACGGCCCCGTCGAGCGGGACACCACCGCGAATCAGCAGCTTATCCATGATCTCGCGTCCGAGCGGGCCGCGCCGCGGCGAGCAGGCGGCCGCCAGAGGGCAACGCGCGCGAAGGCGCCCCGCGTGCGTCTCGATTCACCGCCTTCGGCTGGATTGTGTTCGGCCCCGCCAACGGTGTCGATCCCGGATCGGCCTCGCCCACGAAAGCGCCTGATTATAAGGCAATCGGGGCGTGCCTGCAGCGTCCGCCGATGCCCGGGTTCGCGGGGCGCGCCGCGTCAGCCGCGATCAACCGGGCTCGGGGCGCAGGCGCACCGTGTCAAGGCGAGACGTCGGCCGCCTCCCCGGATGCGTTCTTGTCTTCCAGGCGCGTGATGAGCCCATCGATACCCGCCTCCTGGATCTGACTCGAGAAGCTGGAGCGGTAGGTCTTGACCAGGCTGACCCCGTCGATCGTTATGTCGAACACCGACCACTTGCCATCGTTATGACGCATGCTGAAGTGCAGCGGGATCTTGCTGCCGTCGTTCTGGATCACGTTCGAACGAACCGTCACGCGACCGGGCTTGTCGCCCTGTTGCAACGGCAGGAACGCGATCTCCTGGTCCTCGTACTCGGTCAACGAGCGCGAATACGTTCGCACCAACAGGTCGCGGAACTCGCGTACGAGCGAGCGCTTTTGCTCGTCACTGGCATCCAGCCAGTTGCGCCCGACGGCGAGCTTGGTCATCGTGACGAAGTCCAGGCGGGGCAGGATGAGCTCGCGCAGGCGCGCCTCGATGGTGGCCGCGTCGTCCTCGGGGCCCGCCTCACGCAGCACGGCCAGCATCTCGGCGGTGGTCTCCTCGACCAGTTGTTGCGCCTTCTGCGGGTCGGGGCTCGCCTGGACGGTCGCGCTCGCCACGAGCATGACCGTCACCATCAGTGTCTGCGCAATTCGCGTCATCATGCGTTGCATCGATCCGTCCTCATCGGTCGTCGACACGGGACGCTGCCCTACGGGCCGTCTCGTCGGGCCGTCGCTGCCGCGTCTCGTTCCGGCGGCGGGCCATCACACCCGCCCGCCATGGCACCACTGGAGCACCGGATCACCGGATCACCGCCGCGCTGCGCGCGCCGGGCTTGCACGCCCCAGTGGCGTAATGCATTCGATCATAGGCCCTTTGTGGGCAAAGGCGCCAGTTACGCCCACGTAATGGTTCCCCGGCGGCGGGCGGCCGTAGCCGCCGGTGGCGGCAACACCACCGAATTGGCTACGATGCGCCGACGCCGACGCCCGGCTTTGCAAGGAACCGCCGATGGCATCCCTTCGCGCCACCCCCCACCGCCTGGTCACAGTGGCCCTGCTCGCGCCGTTGCTCGCCAGCTGCGCCTCGACCCCGCGCGAGAGCGCCCGGGGCGACCCGCTCGAGCCCGTCAACCGCCAGGTCCATGCGTTCAACGACGGCTTCGATCGCGCGATCTTCCGCCCCATCGCCCGGGGCTACCAAAAGGTCACCCCGGATCCGGTGCAGCAGGGCATCGGCAACTTCTTCAGCAACCTGGGCGAGATCACCGTCTTCGCCAACAGTATCTTGCAGGCCAAGGGGCGCAAGGCGACGGCCACGACGCTGCGCTTCGCGTTCAACTCGACGTTCGGCCTGCTGGGGGTGCTCGATCTCGCGGGCTGGATCGGGTTGGAGAAACAGGACGAGGACTTCGGCCAGACGCTGGGCTACTGGGGCCTGGGCCCCGGGCCCTATGTGGTGCTGCCCTTCCTCGGGCCCAGCAGTGTTCGCGATACCTCGGGCATGCTCGTTGACGAGCAGTACGACCTCGCCAGCGCCATCGCCGACGATGACGCAACCTTCTACGCCATGCGGGTGCTCAGCGCCATCGACACGCGCGCGGGCCTGCTGGGCGCGAGCCGCATGCTCGACACAGCCGCGGTCGATCCCTACGCGTTCACGCGCCAGGCCTATCTGCGCCGCCGCGCGGACAAGGTCCACGACGGCGATCCGCCGCCCGAGATCCTGCCGGGCAGTGGCGATCGCGACAGCGACGGCGGTGACGATTTCGATCCCTTCGCCGACGACGACGACGATCTCTTCCGCGAAGATGAAGGCGCAGCCGGCGACTCGGGCTCGTAATGCTGCTGTCGATCGCCGCCGTCGTCGTCGGGATCGCCGCGCTGGTGTGGAGCGCGGACCGCTTCGTGCTGGGCGCCTCGGCGACCGCAGACAATCTGGGGGTGTCGCCGCTCATCATCGGGCTGGTGATCATCGGCTTCGCGACGTCGTCGCCCGAGATCCTGGTGGCGTCGTTCGCCGCCTGGGAAGGCAATCCGGGCCTGGGCATCGGCAACGCCGTGGGCTCGAACATCGCCAACATCGGCCTCATCCTCGGGGCGACGGCGCTGGCCGCGCCGCTGGTCAGCCACTCGCGCCTAGTCAGCCGCGAGTTGCCGGTGCTATTCATCGTGACCGCATTGGCCGCCGCCCTGATGCTCGACAGCTGGCTGGGCCGCTTCGAGGGCACGGTGCTTTTGGCCACCCTGGCGATCGGCATCGGCGGCGTGATCTTCCAGGCGATGGCCCAGCGCCAGGCCACCGACGACCCGTTCACCGAGGAGCTCGTCGGCCAGGTCCCGCGCGAGATCCCGCTGGCGCGCTCGGTGATGTGGCTGGTCGTGGGCTTCGTGGTGCTGCTGGTGAGCTCACGCACCCTGGTCTGGGGGAGCGTCAACATCGCCCTCGCCCTCGGCGTCAGCGACCTCATCATCGGCCTCACCATCGTCGCCGTGGGCACCAGCCTGCCCGAGCTGGCCGCCGCGATCGCCAGCGCCCTCAAGGGCGAGCCCGATCTCGTGCTGGGCAATGTCATCGGCTCCAACTTCTTCAACACCCTGGCGGTGCTGGGCCTGCCGGCGGTGATCCGTCCGGGCACGGTGCCGGCCGACGTGCTCACGCGCGATCTCCCCGTGATGGGCGTGATGACGCTCCTGCTGCTGCCCGTGCTCGCACACCGGCGCGAACGCCCCGGCCGCATCGGGCGGCTCGAGGGGCTAGTTCTGCTAACCTGTTTCCTGGGCTACCAGGGTTATCTCATCGCCAGCCTCTATGGCTGACGCTGCATCGGAGCGCGTCGATGGCACGCCCGCTCGATACCTCGCAACTCGCCGCCGACGAGCGCCAGCGCCTGCGTGATCTCGGCCTCGCCGTGCTGCGCACGGAGGCCGAGGCCGTGGAGGCGCTGACCGCGCGTGTCGACGAGGGGTTTTTGACCGCGTGCCAGCTCATCCTGCAATGCCGCGGGCGTGTGGTGGTCTTCGGCATGGGCAAGTCGGGCCACATCGGCGGCAAGATCGCCGCGACCCTGGCGAGCACGGGCACGCCGGCGTTCTTCGTCCACCCCGGCGAGGCGGGCCACGGTGACCTCGGCATGGTCGTCGACGGCGACGTCGTCATCGCCTTGTCGAACTCGGGCGAGACCGAGGAGATCGTGACCCTGCTGCCGGGGCTCAAGCGCCAGGGCACGCCGCTGATCGCGCTGACCGGCCAACCCGACTCGACCCTGGCGCGCTGGTCGTCGGCCCACCTCGATGTGGGCGTGACCACCGAGGCCTGCCCGCTAGGGCTGGCACCGACGGCGAGCACGACGGCCGCCCTGGCGATGGGCGACGCCCTGGCGATCGCCCTGCTCGAGAGCCGCGGCTTCACCGCCGAAGATTTCGCGCGCTCCCACCCCGGGGGCTCGCTGGGTCGGCGCCTGCTGCTGCGCGTCGGCGATATCATGCACACGGGCCCGGCCATACCGAGCGTGCCCACGGCGGCGGCGTTCCGCGACGCGCTGGTCGAGATCACCTCCAAGGGCCTGGGCATGACGGCGATCGTCGACGACGGCGCGCGTGTGCTGGGCGTGTTCACCGACGGCGACCTGCGCCGCACGCTCGACGCCGCCTACGATCTGCACGCGACGGCCATCGACGCGGTCATGACCCGCGACTGTGTCACGATCGGTGCGGATGCCCTGGCGGCCGAGGCCCTGTCGATCATGCACGAGCGCAGCATCAACGCCGTGCTGGTGACCGACGCGGACGACCGGCTCGTCGGTGCCTTGAACATGCACACCCTGCTGCGTGCGGGCGTGGCATGAGCGCCGCCGATGCCGTGCTCGCCGACCACCCGAGCGAGGCCGTGGAGGGCCTGCGGCGGCTGCGGCTCATCGTGCTCGACGTCGACGGCGTGCTCACCGACGGACGCATCCTCCTCGGTGACGACGGTGGCGAGTACAAGGCCTTCCACACCCACGACGGTCACGGCCTGCGCCTGCTGCAGGCCAGCGGCGTCGGCGTCGGGATCATCACGGGCCGCACTTCGACCATCGTGGCTCGGCGTGCGCAGGAGCTGCGCATCCCGCACCTGATGCAGGGGCGCCGCGACAAGGCCGATGCCCTGGCCGAGATGGCCCGCCGAGCCGGTGAGACCACGGCCGCGATCGCCTATGTCGGCGACGACGTCGTCGATCTCGCGGCCATGGCGGCCGCCGGCATGGGCGTGGCCGTGGCCAATGCACCGCCGGCCGTGCAGACGCGCGCCGACCTGGTGACCCGGCGGCGGGGCGGCGACGGCGCCGTGCGCGAGCTCTGCGAGCTCGTCATGGCCGCGCAGGGCACGCTCGAGGCGTCGCTGGCAACGGGCGCTTAGGGCCATGCGGTTTCTGGCGCGCGCGTTCGCGGTGGTGCTGGTCGTCGCGGCCCTGTCGGCCCTGTGGTGGCTCGAGACCTGGCGCCGCCAGGAACCGGCGACGACCCCGGCCGCTGGGGAGGCACGCGTGGCGAGCGCGTATTTCACCGATTTCCGCCTGCGCGATCACCGCGGCGAGGGCGCCGCCCGGCATGTCGTGCGTGGCGAGCGCTTGCGCCACTTCGCCGATGAGGACGCCGCGGCCATCCGCGCGCCGCGCATCGACTATTCCCCGACCGGGGGCCCGCCCTGGCGTGCGCGGGCCGCCCGCGGCGAGCTCGAGCGCGGGCGCGACCGCGTCGAGCTCATCGAGGATGTCGTGCTGACGCGCACGGGTGGCGCCAGCGGGCCCTTGCGGCTCGAGACCACCACCCTGACGATCCGCCCGTCGGCGGGCCGCGCCGAGACCCGCGCGCCCGTACGCATCCGTGGCAGCACCTGGCGCAGCACGGCGGTCGGCATGCGGGCCGACTTCAACGCAGGCTCGGTCGAGCTGCTGTCCGATGTCTGGGGCCGTTATGAGCCGGCGGGCGCCGACAATGGCTGAGCGCCAGCGCCATCCCCGCGCGGGGCGAGCGACGCTTCGCCGGGCTCTGGCGTTGGTCGTGCTGGCCGCGCTGGCCCTTGCGACGGGCTCGAGCCCGAGCGCGCGCGAGGGCGATCGGCAGCAGCCCGCCGACATCGAGGCCGACCGCGCCGAGATCGATCGCGCCGAGGGCGTCGCCCACTACTACGGCGACGCCGTTTTCACCCAGGGCACGTTGCGCGTCACGGGCGCGCGCATCACCGTTCATGCCCCTGCGGGTGAGCTCGAGCGCGCCGAGGCCGAGGGCGAGCCCGCGACCCTGCGCCAGCAGACCAACACCGGGCGCACGGTGCGCGCCCGCGCGCGCCGGATCGACTACGCCGGCGCGGCCCAGCGGATCACGCTCGTCGGCGACGCCGAGGTGTTGCGCGGTGGCGAGCGCTTCGAGGCCCACGAGATCGTCTACTACACCGCCACGGACCGGGTCGAGGCGCGCGGCGGCGAATCGGACGGGCGCGTCCACATCCGCATGGCGCCAGCCGACGGCGGGGAGGATGACGCCGGCGATGACTGAGCTCGCCGTGCGCCACCTGGAGAAGCGGTTCCGCCAGCGCCAGGTCCTCGCCGATGTGTCGCTCGATCTCGACGGCGGCGAGGTCGTCGGCCTGCTCGGCCCCAACGGCGCCGGCAAGACCACCTGTTTCTATGCCGTGGTCGGGCTGGTGCGCCCCGACGCGGGCCGGATCACGCTCAATGCGCGCGACCTCACGGCCCTGCCGATGCACGCCCGGGCCCGCTTGGGCATCGGCTACCTCCCGCAGGAGGCCTCGGTTTTTCGCAAGCTCAGCGTCGCCGACAACGTGCGCGCAGTGCTCGAGACGCGCCGGGATCTCGACCGGCGCGGGCGCGAGCAGCAGGTCGAGGCCTTGCTGCAGGAGCTCGATGTCACCCACGTTCGCGACAGCCTCGGGATCAGCCTCTCGGGTGGCGAGCGCCGCCGCGTCGAGATCGCGCGCGCGCTGGCGGTCGAGCCCCGGTTCATGCTGCTCGACGAGCCGTTCGCGGGCGTCGATCCCATCTCGGTGGTCGAGATCCAGCGCATCGTTTCCTATCTGGCCGAGCGCGGCATCGGCGTCCTGATCACCGACCACAACGTGCGCGAGACCCTCGGCATATGTAACCGGGCGTACATCCTCGCCGAGGGCCGCGTCATCGCCGACGGCACCCCCGATGCCATCCTCGCCGACGAGCAGGTCCGCCAGGTCTATCTGGGCGAGCACTTCCGCTTATAGGGCGCCCGGGCGCGGTGCGCGCGCACCCGCCCCGCCAACCTCCACCGCCCGCTGTAAATGGCGTACCATGTTTGACAGTCCTCACCGGATCGTCAGCTGGCACGATGAAGCAGTCTCTCCAACTCCGTCTCGGCCAGCAGCTGACCATGACGCCGCAGCTCCAGCAGGCGATACGCCTGTTGCAGCTGTCCTCGCTCGAGCTCCAGACCGAGATCCAGTCGACCCTGGAATCCAACCCGATGCTCGAGACCGACGAGGAAGCCGCGGCGGAAGAGGCCGGCCCGCCGGAGGAGGAGCAGGCCCAGATCACCGCGCAGCCACCCGACGACGGCGCCGAGGCCACGCCGGTCGACGGCTCGGCCAGCCAGGCGGTCGCCGAGGACTTCTCCAGCGCCTGGGGTGCGGCCGGCTACGGGATCGCCTCCGACGACGACGACCGCGATCCGTTGGAGACCCGCGGGGCGACGGGCGAATCCCTGCGCGACCACCTGCTCGAGCAGCTGCACTTGTCCGCGGTCGCGGATACCGACCGCCTGATCGCCACCGCGATCATCGAGTCGGTTCGCGACGACGGCTACCTCGAGGACTCGCTCGAGGGCATCGCCGCCGGACTCGAGCGCAACGGCATCGAGGCGCATCCCGACGACATCGAGACCATGCTGCATCTGGTCCAGCGCTTCGATCCGCCCGGCGTGGCCGCGCGCGACCCGCGTGAGTGCATGATCCGCCAGCTCGAGGCCATGCCGGCGGACACGCCCGGCCGCGACAACGCCCGCCGCGTGGTCGACGAGGCCATCGAGCAGCTCGCCGCCCACGACGTGGCCGGCCTGCGCCGAAGCCTGGGGATCTCGCGCGACGAGCTCAGCGAGGCGGTCGAGCTCATCCACTCGCTCGACCCGCATCCGGGCTCGCAAATCGCCCAGACGACACCGCAATACATCGTGCCCGACGTATTCGTGCGCAAGGAGCGCGGGGTCTGGCGCGTGCGCCTCAATCCCGACGTGGCCCCGAGGCTGCGCATCAATCCGATGTATTCGGGCATGGTCAAGCGCGCCGACCGCAGCGAGGACAACACCTTCCTGCGCGACAACCTCCAGGAGGCCCGGTGGTTCATCAAGAGCCTCCAGAGCCGCAACGAGACCCTGCTGCGGGTGGCCACGGCCATCGTCGAGCGCCAGCGCGCGTTTCTCGACTACGGCGAAGAGGCGATGAAGCCGCTCGTCCTGCGCGACATCGCCGACGAGCTCGAGATGCACGAGTCGACCATCTCGCGCGTGACCACCGAGAAATACATGCACACCCCGCGCGGGATCTTCGAGTTCAAGTACTTCTTCTCCAGCCACGTCGCCACCACCGAGGGCGGCGAGTGTTCCGCGACCGCGATTCGTGCGATGGTGAAGAAGCTCATCGATCAGGAGGATCGGACCAAGCCGCTGTCCGATCACAAGATCGCGGGCATATTGGTGGAGCGGGGCATCCACGTCGCTCGGCGCACGGTCGCCAAATACCGCGAGTCCATGGCGATACCGCCGTCGAGCGAGCGCAAACGCCTCATATGAGCCCGGCCATCGCCGGGCAACGGCGAAAAGGAGAGTAGCGATGAATCTATCGGTTACCGGCCACCACGTTGAAGTCACCGACGCCCTGAAGGATTACGTCGAGGAGAAATTGGCCAAGCTCGAGCGCCATTTCGACGGCGTCACCGACATCCACGTGATCCTCAGCGTCGAAAAGATTCGCCAACAAGCCGAGGCGACCATCGATCTCGCCGGTACCAAGATTCACGCGGAGGCGGAGCACAACGACATGTATGCCTCCATCGACGGGCTGACCGACAAGCTCGATCGCCAGGTGCGCA
Organism: uncultured Ectothiorhodospiraceae bacterium; assembly: GCA_964445325.1. GTDB lineage: Bacteria > Pseudomonadota > Gammaproteobacteria > XJ16 > Halofilaceae > Halofilum. The sequence continues at coordinate 7,999 of CAYUKN010000037.1, read as the reverse complement.
AGCACAAGGAAAAGCTGCGCGACCATCACCGCCGCGAGAAGCACGCCCTCTAGCGGGATCGCAACACCATGACGAGCGCTGCCGAGTTGCTCACGCCCGACCGGGTCCGTTGCCGGGTGCATGTCGCCAGCAAGAAGCGCGCCCTCGAGCTGGGCGCCGGCCTGCTCGCCGGCGCCGTGCCCTCGATGTCGCGGATGAGCCTGTTCGAGGCCCTCAACACCCGGGAGCGGCTCGGCAGCACCGGGCTCGGCGAGGGAATGGCGTTGCCGCATGGCCGCGTGCGCGGGCTGACCGCGCCGGTCGGCGGCTGCCTGACCCTGGCCGAGCCGGTCGATTTCGATGCCCCCGACGGCCAACCGGTCGACGTCCTGTTCCTGCTGCTGGTGCCGCGCGACTGCAGCAGCGACCACCTGCAGATCCTCGCCAGCCTGGCCGAGATGTTCAACAATCAAGACCTGCGTGCGGCGTTGCGCCAGCAGTCCGATCCAGCCGAGCTCGTGGCGACGTTACAGGCGTGGTCGCCGGACGCGCCGGCGGCGGCCAGCCCGGACTCCGGCTGAGCGCCCCATTTTGAGCGAAGCGACGCCGCGAACCCCTACACTCGCCGACGTCTTTGACCGGCTTCACGAGCCCCTGGGCCTGACCGCGGTCCAGCTCGACCGCGCCAATGCCCAGCGCCTGCCCGCCGAGCCCGCCACGGGCGGCTATCCCACGCTCGTGGGCCATCTCAATTTCGTCCAGCCCAACCGGATCCAGGTGCTCGGCCCCACCGAGATCGCGTATTGGCAGGCGCGCGGCGACGTCGAGCGCAACGAGCTGCTGACCCAGCTGTTCCGCCCCGATCTGTTCGGCGTGATCGTCACCGATGCGCTCGAGCCGCCGGCCGACATCCTCGCCCGCGCGCGCTACGAGGGCGTGCCCTTGTTCGCCGCCGGTGCAAGCTGCGAGCGGGTGATCAGCCGGCTGCGCCACTTCCTCGGGCGAGCACTGGCCGCGCGGGTGGTGCTGCACGGTGTGTTCCTCGAGGTGTTGGGTGTAGGCGTGCTGCTTTCCGGGGGCAGCGGCATCGGCAAGAGCGAGCTCGCCCTGGAGCTGATCTCGCGCGGACACAGCCTGGTCGCCGACGACGCCCCCGAGTTCACTCGCCCGGCCCCGGATGCGGTCGAGGGCGAGGCGCCCGAGCTCATCCAGGATTTTCTCGAGGTCGCCGGCATGGGCGTACTCAACATCCGGGCGATGTACGGCGACGCCGCGATCCGCCACTACAAGCGATTGCAGTTCATCATCCACCTCGAGGCACTGACGAGCTCGCTGCGCGACCACTTGGACCGGCTCAACGGCAACTTCGCCAGCACGGAGGTGTTGGAGGTGCCCATCGCCACGATGACGCTGCCGGTGGCGCCGGGCCGCAACCTCGCGGTGATGGTCGAGGCCGCGGTGCGCAACTACCTGCTCAGGTGTCGCGGCTACAACGCCGCCGAGGCATTCATGGAGCGCCAGCAGCGCGCGCTCGAGGGCGACGACCCATGCGATTGATCATCGTCAGCGGGCTCTCGGGCTCGGGCAAGAGCGTCGCGCTCAACACGCTCGAGGACGAGGGCTTCTACTGCATCGACAATCTGCCCAGCGGTCTGCTCGAGCCCCTCGTCGAGGAACTGCGCACCGCGCAGATGCAGCGTTACAGCGACGTCGCGGTCGGGATCGACGCCCGCAGCGAGGCCAGTGCGCTGCGCGCCTTCCCCGAGATCCTGCCGCGACTCCAGGCGCTGGCCGACGTCACGGTCGAAGTCGTGTTCCTGCAGACCGAGCTGCAGACGTTGTTGCGCCGATTCTCCGAGACCCGGCGCAGGCATCCCCTCTCCCACGATGGGCGCCCGCTACGCGAGGCGATCGCCGCCGAGCGCGATCTGCTGTCGCCCATCGCAGAGCAAGCCGATCTGCACCTCGAGACGACCCAGCTCACCCTCCACGAGCTGCGGGCCCTGTTGCGCGAGCGCTTGCTCACAGAGACGCCGGCGACGAGCCTCTCGCTGCTGTTCCAGTCGTTCGGGTTCAAAAACAGCGTGCCCGCCGACACCGACTTCGTCTTCGACACACGCTGCCTGCCCAATCCGCATTGGGAGCCCAGCTTGCGCTCGCTGTCGGGCATGGATGACCCGGTGATCTCCTATCTCGAGGCCCATGCGGAAGTCGAGGCCATGTTCGCCTCGATGCGCGACTTCCTCGAGCAGTGGATCCCGTGCTTCCAGGCCGAGAATCGCTCGTACCTGACCGTCTCGATCGGCTGCACGGGCGGCCATCATCGCTCGGTCTATCTGGCCGAGCGCCTCGCCAAGCATTTCGGCCAGCAGTTCGACGGCATCTCGGTTCGCCACCGCGAGCTCCAGCAGACGGTGCGAGCGATCTCGCCCGATGCGCCATCGCCGCCGTGACCGGGTGCCGGCGCCGGGCGAGGAGACCATTGGCGCGAGGCGCCGGGTCGGTTATGTTATGCGCCACTCGCGGACGGGCCGCCGTCCGCTGGTGTTGTCTGCTCGAGGGCCCGTGATTGTAGGCGCCGATGCGCGATCGTGAGCTGCCAACCCGAAGCCAGCGGTCGCCTTTGCCCGAGACGCAGCGGCGTCTGTGCATACCGCGAGGTTGAGTCTCATGCCCGTCGGCTTGATCACCGTCACGCACGGGCGCATCGGCGAGGAGCTGATCGATGTAGGCTGCCAAATCCTGGGCCACCCCGGTCTCACCATCCGCTCTTGCCGCTTCGATCGCAGCGACGATACCCGCCAGCTCGAACGGGATCTCGGCGACACCCTCGCCGAGATCGATGACGGCACCGGGGTGCTCGTGCTCACCGATCTCTACGGGGCCAGCCCTTGCAACACGGCGTGGCGCGTGGCGCATGACGGGCGCGTGCGGGTTCTTGCCGGGATCAACCTGCCCATGGTGTTGCGCGCGTTCAACTACGCCCGACTCGATCTGGAGACGATCACGCGGCGCGCGGCCGAGGGCGGGCGCATCGGTGTCATCGACTGTGGCCCGGAGGTGGACTAGTTGATCACCACCGAGACGCAGATCGTCAATCGCCTCGGGCTGCATGCACGCGCCGCGGCGAAGCTGGTGAGCCTGGCTTCGACGTTCGAGAGCACGGTCGAGCTGGAAAAGGATGGTCGCCGCGTCAATGCCAAGAGCATCATGGGGGTGATGATGCTCGCCGCCGGCCAGGGCACGACCCTGTCGATCCACATCGACGGCACCGACGAAGAGCAGGCCAGCCAGCAGATCGTCGAGCTCATCCAGGGCTACTTCGGCGAGGACGAATAGCGGCCCCCGCAACGGTGGCCGGCCCGCCTCACTCGGCGGCGCCACCCAGTGACCGCTCGGCGGGGTCGGTGTCGGCGGTCTGGGACGCTGTTTCGGCATCGGCCTCCGGGGGGCGCACGCGCGGCCAGGCATTGAGCACGGCCTGGACCAGCGTCGCCAGGGGGATGGCGAAGAACACGCCCCAGAAGCCCCAGATCCCGCCGAAGAAGAGCACCGCCGTGATGATGGCGATGGGATGGATATTGACCACCTCGGAGAACAGCACGGGCACCAGTACGTTGCCGTCCAATAGCTGGATGATCTGGTAGGCGATCAGCAAATACCAGAATTGCGGGGCGAACTGCCATTGGAAATACGCCACCACGGCGATCGGTATGGTCACCGAGATCGCACCGATGTAGGGGATGATCACCGAGATGCCCACCAGGAACGACAGCAGCAGGCTGTAGTTGAGGCCCATCAGCGAGAAGGTAGCGTAGCTGATCGACCACACGATCGCGATCTCGATGACCTTGCCCCGGATGTAGTTGCCGATCTTCATGTCGACTTCCTGCCAGACCTGGAACGATAGCTCACTCCCGGCGGGCAGGAACTGCTTGACCCAGCCCAGAATGCGGTCCTTGTCCTTGAGCATGAAGAAAACGAGCAGGGGCACCAGGATGACGTAGACGATGAACGTCAGGATGCTCACCGCCTGCGACAGCGACACCGACAGGATCGCCTTGCCGAAATCGGCGAGCTCCGAGTGCAGCGCACCGATCAAGTTGCGGATTTGGTCCTCGGTGAACAGGGCCGGATACATCTCGGGCAGCTTCATCAACGCCGCCTGGCCCTGGGTGACCATCGACGGGATCTCGCGGAGCAAGGACGCGACCTGGCGCGACAGCACCGGCGCCAGGCCCAGCAAGGCAACGACCGCGAGCACGATGAACACGATCACGACCAGGCTGGCGGAGAAGCCGCGCGGCACACCCCAGCGATCCAGGCCCGCGACCACCCCCTCGAGCAGATAGGCCAGAACGAGCGCGATGAGCACCGGGGCGAGGATACCGCCGAACAGCAGGATGACCGAGAAGCCGACGATGAGCAGGATCGCGAGGATGACCGCCTGGGGATCGGAGAAATTCCGGCGGTACCACGAGCGCAGTATGTCGAGCATGCGTGTCCATCCTCGGTCGTTTCGCGGCTGCCCCGGCGTGGCCCGCCGGGCGCGCCACGGCTCGAATGGCAGCGATCATAGCACCTCACGCGGGCGCACCGATGCGCAGCGACACCGGCGGCGGGCGCGGCGGGGATTTATGGCATACTGGCCACCGGCTCATTCGGACGGGTTGTCCATCATGCGCAACCGTTGGCTCTTGGTAATCGCCATGACGCTCCTGGCGGCCGGCGCTAGCGCCCACGCCGAGGTCTACAAGTGGACCGACGACCAGGGGGTCACCCATTACACCGAGCAGCCCCCGCCGGACGACGAGGCGACGGTGCTCGATCCCCAGGTCGCCACCCCCGCCAACGCCGGCGGCGATGCGGCCGGTCAGACGGCCCAGCAAGCCGAAGGCGAAGGCGAAGGCGAAGGCGAAGGCGAAGGCGAAGGCGAGGATACGCAAAGCGTCGAGGAATTCTGCAACCAACTGCGCGAGGACATCGAGGCGCTCAAGGGCGACGCCGCGGTCAAGGTGCGCACCGGCGAGGATACCCTCAAGGAGCTCGACGAGGACGAGCGCCAGGCACGCCTCGAGCGCGCGCAACAACAGCTCGAATCCCAGTGCTCCTGAGCATCGGCGCAACCGCGATCTGTCTGGCGCGGCCTTGACCGGCTGCTAGAATCCCGGCGCTCACGACACCAACGCCAACGAACGCCGTCGGCCGAGCGCCGGCCCGGCGGTCATCGGAAACCAGCGGCCCAGAGACCATGCGCGCGGCTAGCTTCTATCTCAACACCCTCAAAGAGACCCCCGCCGACGCGGAGGTCGTCAGCCATCAATTGATGCTGCGAGCCGGCATGATCCGCCGGCTCGCGGCGGGCATCTACGACTGGATGCCGCTGGGACTGCGGGTCTACCGGCGCATCGAGCAGATCGTGCGCGATGAGATGGACGCGGCGGGCGCCCTCGAGGTCCTGCTGCCGGCGGTGCAACCGGCCGAGCTGTGGCAGGAGTCGGGCCGTTGGTCCGAGTACGGGCCCGAGCTGTTGCGCCTGCAGGATCGCCACGAGCGCGAGTTCTGCTTCGGCCCGACGCATGAAGAGGTCATCACCGACATCGCCCGGCGCGAGCTCAAGAGCTACCGCGATGTGCCGGTCAACCTCTACCAGATCCAGACCAAGTTCCGCGACGAGGTCCGCCCGCGCTTCGGCGTCATGCGCTCGCGCGAGTTCGTCATGAAGGACGCCTACTCGTTCGACCTGTCGGCCGACGCCATGCGCGCGAGCTACGAGCGCATGTACGACGCCTATCAGCGCATCTTCGACCGGTTGGGGCTGCACTACCGCGCGGTCGAGGCCGACACGGGGGCGATGGGCGGCTCGCAGTCGATGGAATTCCACGTGCTCGCTTCCAGCGGCGAGGACGCGATCGCCTACTCCGACGCCAGCGATTACGCCGCCAATGTCGAGCTCGCCGAGACGCGCGCCCCCGAAGGCGCGCGCAGCCAGGCCACGCAAAACCTGGAGACGGTCGACACGCCCGGCGTGCGCACCATGGACGACCTCGCCCGGTTCCTCGACCGACCGCTGACGCAATGCGTGAAAACGCTGCTGGTCGAGGGCGCCGAGGGCGACGTCGTCGCCCTGGTGCTGCGCGGCGACCACGAGCTCAACGGCCTCAAGGCCGAGCGCCATCCGTCGGTCGCGGAGCCTTTGACCATGGCCTCGGACGAGCGCATCCGCGCGCACACGGGCGCCGACGCGGGCTCGCTCGGCCCCGTGGGCTTCACCGGCCGCATCGTCGCCGACCACGCCGCCGCCCGATTGAGCGATTTCGTCTGCGGCGCCAATGCCGATGAGCGCCACTTCGCGGGTGTCAACTGGGGCCGCGACGTCGGCGAGCCCGAAACGGCCGACTTGCGCAACGTCGTCGAGGGCGATCCCGACCCCGCCGGCGAGGGCCGGCTCCGGATCGTGCGCGGTATCGAGGTCGGCCACATCTTCCAGCTCGGCACGAAGTATTCCGAGGCCATGGACGCGACCGTCCTCGACGAGCAGGGGCGCCCGACGCCGCTGTACATGGGCTGTTACGGCATCGGCGTCTCGCGGCTGGTCGCCGCCGCGATCGAGCAGGGCCACGACGATCGGGGCATCATCTGGCCGAGTGCGATCGCGCCGTTCGAGGTCGCGGTGGTGCCCATCAACGAGCACAAGTCGCACCGCGTGCGCGAGGCCAGCGAGGCGCTGTATCAAGCGCTGCGCCGGGCCGGCGTCGATGTGCTGCTCGACGACCGCGAGGCCCGGCCCGGCTTCAAGTTCGCCGACATGGATCTCATCGGGATCCCGCATCGCATCGTCGTCAGCGACAAGGGCATCGATGCGGGCACGGCCGAGTACAAGGCGCGCGCCGCAGACGAGGCCGAGCACGTCCCGATGGAAGGCGTGGCCGAGCGCCTCGCCGAGCAAATCCGGCGGGAGAAGGCGATTGGCGACTGAGCTACTGTTCCGCGACGATGCCTATGCGACCGACTTCGACGCGGTGGTCGAGCGCGTCGACGACGGCGCGGTCGTGCTCGACCGGACACTGTTCTATCCCCAGGGCGGGGGCCAGCCCGGGGACGCGGGCAGGCTGTCGGTCGGACGCAGCGAGCTCGAGATCGTGGGCGCGCGCCGCGACAGCGACGGCGCCGTCCGCCACCTCGTCGACGACGACACCCACGCGCCCGCCGAGGGCGACTGGGTCAGCGGCCGCATCGACTGGTCGGTGCGCTATCCGCGCATGCGCATGCACACGGCGCTGCACCTGCTGTCGGCGGCGATTGAGGCCCCGGTCTCGGGCGGCGCGTTGTCCGAGACCAAGGGCCGGCTCGATTTCGACCTGCCCGAGACCACGCTCGACGCCGCCGAGGTCGAGGACCAGCTCAACCGCCTGATCGCCGCGGACCATCCAGTCACCGCGGAGTGGATCACCGAAGCCGAGCTCGACGCCCAGCCCGAGCTCATCAAGACCATGTCGGTGCGCCCCCCCAGCGGGGCCGGCCACGTGCGCCTCATCCGCATCGGTGACGTCGATCTCCAGCCCTGCGGCGGCACCCATGTCGCGCGCACCAGCGAGATCGGGGCCATGCGCGTGACCGGCATCGAAAAGAAAAGCCGCCACAACCGCCGGGTCAATCTCGCCTTCGCCGAGGAGTGATGGCGTCATCCGCGCTTGCGGAAACGCTTACACGCCGTGCGATGCGGATCACGCCAAGACGCCAAGGTAACGGCCTCCTGCCCGCCCGGTAGCTCATCGAGTCAGCGGCACCGACTGGGCCAGACGAGCTCTGATTGATTCCGGATTCGGACCTCATCACATCCTGTGGATCGGACTTTCAGTCCGATCCGCCCGGGACTTGCGAAGGTCCCAACAAGACGGGAATGCGCTCGCGCCCCGCAGCTGCGGAAACCCCGTGCGGTAGGGATCACGCCAAGCCGCCAAGAGGACCAAGGTAACGGCCTCCTGGCCGCACGGTGTCGGATCCGATCGACGCACCG
>CAYUKN010000036.1:0-21164 GCA_964445325.1 uncultured Ectothiorhodospiraceae bacterium | reverse complement strand
CACGCGAGCACGCCGTGTGGGCGATGACCGACTACGGCTTCAAGGCGGTGATCGCCCCGAGCTTCGCCGACATCTTCTACAACAACAGCTTCAAGAACGGGTTGCTCCCGGTGAAGCTGGAGGCGGCGATCCTCGACCGGTTGTTCGAGGCCGCCTGGACACGCGCCGAGTACCGCCTCACGGTCGATCTCGAGCGCCAGCTCGTGATCGAGCCCGAGGGCGCCGAGCACCCCTTCGAGGTCGACCCGTTCCGCCGCGAGTGCCTGCTCCACGGCCTCGACGACATTGCACTGACACTGCAGCACGCCGACGAGATCCGCGCCTACGAGGCGCGCCGGGCGAGGGACGCCCCCTGGCTGTTCGCAGGCTAAGCGCCTCGAGGGCATAATGTCGTGCTCGCCGGGCCCATCGCTTTGGCGGTGGGCCCGGCTTCGTTTCGGTTAAGCGGCCCAGGTGTAGGAGCAGGCCATGAGCCAACGCATCGCCATCCTGCCCGGCGACGGCGTGGGGCCCGAGATCGCGCACGAGGCCGAGAAGGTCATCGACGCGCTCGCGCGCGAACGCGGCTACGACTTCGCGATCGAGTACGGCCGCATCGGTGGAGCGGCAGTGGACGCCGACGGCGCCCCGCTGCCCGAGGACACGCTCGCCCTCGCGCGCGCCGCCGATGCCGTGCTGCTCGGCGCCGTCGGCGGCCCGCGCTGGGACCAAGAGGCGCGCGAGCGCCGCCCCGAGACGGGCCTGCTGGCGATCCGCCGAGAGCTGGACCTGTTCGCCAATCTGCGCCCGGCGTATCTGAATCGCGAGCTCGCCGATGCCTCCAGCCTACGTCGCGAGGTCGTCGCCGATCTGGATCTGATGATCGTGCGCGAGCTGACCGGCGGGATCTACTTCGGCGAGCCCAGGGGTATCGACGGCGAGCCCGGCTCGCGCCGCGGCTACAACACGCTCGTGTACACAGAGCGCGAGATCGAGCGCATCGCGCACCGGGGCTTCGCGATCGCTCAGCGCCGCGGCGGGCGCCTGTGCTCGGTGGACAAAGCCAACGTGCTCGAGGTCTCCCAGCTTTGGCGCGACGTGGTCAGCGCCGTGCACGCGGGCTATCCCGACGTCGAGCTGGCACACATGTACGTCGACAATGCCGCAATGCAGCTCGTGCGCGACCCGCACCAGTTCGACGTCATCGTCACGGGCAACATGTTCGGCGACATCCTCTCCGACTGCGCGGCGATGTTGACAGGCTCGATCGGGATGCTCCCGTCGGCCTCGCTCGATGCCGATGGCAAGGGGCTCTACGAGCCGGTCCATGGCTCGGCGCCCGATATCGCGGGGCAGGGTCGGGTCAATCCGCTGGCGATGCTGCTGTCGGTGGCGATGATGTTGCGCTACAGCCTCGACGCCCCCGAGGCCGCGGCCGCGGTCGAAGCGGCGATCGCCACGGTGTTGGCACAAGGCTGGCGCACCGCCGACATCGCGGGCGACGGGCCGGCCACCACGACGGCCCAGATGGGGGACGCCGTGGTCGCTGCGCTGCGAGCGCAATCCGACCAATGAATCCTTTTTTTTCAGTAACTTATCGGCAAAATTTGATATCGTAGGAGAACCTCTGACATGAGCCGCCAATACAACATCGCGGTCGTTGGCGCCACGGGCGCCGTGGGCGAGACGATGCTCGAGATCCTGGCCGAGCGCGACTTCCCCGCAGCCCGCGTGGATGCGCTGGCGAGCCAACGCTCCGCCGGTAGCGAGGTCGCCTTTGGGCAGCGCAGCCTCGAGGTCCAGGATCTGGCCCAATTCGATTTCAGCGACACCGATATCGCGCTGTTCTCGGCGGGCGGGTCGATCTCCGCCGAGTATGCCCCGCGCGCCGCGGCCGCCGGGGCCGTGGTGATCGACAACACCTCGCATTTCCGCAATGATCCCGACATCCCGCTGGTCGTGCCCGAGGTCAACGCCCACGCCATCGCCGGCTACACCCAGCGCGGCATCATCGCCAATCCCAACTGCTCGACCATCCAGATGGTCGTCGCCCTCAAGCCGCTCGACGACGCCGCGGGGCTCGAGCGCGTCAATGTCGCGACCTACCAGGCCGTTTCGGGCACCGGCAAGGAGGCGGTCGAAGAGCTGGCCCATCAGACCGCGAATCTGATGAACGGGCGCCCGATCGAGCCCAGCGTCTATCCCAAGCAGATCGCTTTCAATGCGCTGCCGCACCTGGACAGCTTCCAGGACAACGGCTACACGCGGGAAGAGATGAAGATGGTGTGGGAGACGCGCAAGATCCTCGAGCGCGACGCGCTGGCGGTGAACCCGACGACTGTGCGCGTGCCCGTGTTCTACGGGCACTCGGAGGCCGTGCACATCGAGTCCCAGCACAAGCTCTCGGCGGATGCGGCACGTGAGTTGCTGCAGGAATCACCGGGGATCGAAGTCCTGGATGCGCGCGAGGCGGGAGGCTACCCGACCGCGGTCACCGAGGCCTCGGGTACAGATCCGGTCTACGTGGGCCGGATCCGGGAGGACATCAGCCACCCTCGGGGGCTCGACCTCTGGGTCGTAGCCGATAATCTGCGCAAGGGCGCCGCGCTCAACAGCGTCCAGATTGCGGAGCGGCTCGTAAAAGAGTATATATGACGCCTAGTTAGGTACACTTTGTTAAAGTGACTTCTTTAAAGTATATTCTCAAGAAAGTGCCCATGTACCCCGCTGTACGGGACTTGCGAGGGTGCGCTCGACCTCGGGCGCACCCGAACTGACTCAGACGAAGGGGCGACCACCGTGCGACGACTGGCCCTGGCTTCGACGCTCGCGACCTGCCTGTTCCTGCCGACCGTGGCATCGGCCCTCGGCCTCGGCGAGATCGAGTTGCAGTCGGCGCTCAATCAACGCCTCGATGCCGAGATCCCCTTGCGGGGTGTCCCCGCAGAGCAGATCGACAATATCGAGGTCAAACTCGCTTCCGAGAAGGCGTTCCAGGACGTCGGCCTCGAACGCCCCTTCTCTCTGACCAAGCTGCGCTTCCGCGTACGCCAGAGCGACCAAGACCGGTACTTCGTCCACGTCACCAGCAGCGAGCCCATCGCTGAGCCCTTCCTGAGCTTTCTCGTGCGGGTGGATTGGCCCAATGGCAATCTGCTGCGCGAATACACCGTGCTCCTCGATCCGCCCGTGTTCGCCAGCGAGGACGAGCAGACCGACACCGCTGGCAGCGGCCAAGCCGCCGATCCCGGTGACGCCGACGAAGCCGGTGTGCCGGGTGAGATCGAGCGCAGCGCCAAACCCGAGACCGAGCAGGCTTCGCCGGACCAGACCGGCGATAGCGGCCAGGCGGAGACGGACACGCAAGCGCAGCAGACGAGCGAGCGAGGCGGTGGCGATTACGGCGACGAGCCGGTGTTCCTGCAGGTCGAGCGCGAGCAGGAGGAGGCCGAGCAGCGCAGACAGCGCGAGGCCGAGGCAGAGCGCGAGGCCGAACAACGAGACGAGGCGGGGCAGCCGGACGCCGAGCAGGCCACGTCGTCACCCGACCAGCAGGCCAGCACGGGCGCGGCGAGCGCCGGCGGCGGCGGTGACTACGGCCCCGTGCAGAAGGGCGAGGCACTCTGGAGCATCGCCGAGCGCTTGAAGTCGGGCGATGTCACCGTCCAGCAGATGATGATCGCACTGCTGCGCTACAACCCGGAGGCATTCGCGGGCGACAACGTCAATCGATTGAAACAGGGCTACGTCCTGCGTGTGCCGGACATGGCCGAGGTGCGCCGCATCTCGGCCCAGAAGGCAGTGGCGCAGGTCGGCGAGCAGAACGCGATGTGGCAGGAGTGGCGCCAGGCGCGCAGCGGCAGCGGTACGCGTGAAGCGGCGCCCTCCGAGCCTGGCGATGGCGACGCCTCGGCCAGCGCGGGCGCCGCCGACGACGGCGAGCTCGACATCGTAGGGGCACAAGAGGGCGGTGCCACCGCGGACGAGGAGGCCTCGGCGACGGCGAGCGGTGACGCCAGCACCAGTGAGCAACTCCAGCTCGCGCGCGAGCAGCTCGAGTCGGTGCGCATGGAGAAAGAGGAGCTCACCAGCCGCGTGGAGAAGCTCGAGGGCACCGTCGAGAAGATGGAGAAGCTGATCACGCTGCGCGAGGAGAAACTGAGTCAGTTGCAGCAGCAGCTCGAAACCCTTCGGGAGCAGAAGTCGGGCAGCACCACCGGCGATGAGGCCACCGCTAGTGCCGAGACCGAGGCCGGCGCAACGCAACAAGCGGGCACAAGCGACGACGACGCCGGCACGAGCGCGGGCGATACCGGTGGCGACGAGCAGACCGAGCAAGCGAGTGCCGAATCCGACGCCGCGGGAACCGACGATGCGGCATCGGAGGGCGCGACGGCCGAGGACACGCAAGGCGACGAAGCCAGCGAGAGCGGCACCGGTACCGGCTCCGACACGGCCACAGCCGAGGAATCGGCTACGGGCGATTCGGAGGAGTCGACCGACGAGGTCGCTGCAGTGGATGAGGATACGAGTGACGAAACAGCCGGCGGCGCTGACACCGACGGTGGCGGTGACGGCGCTAGCGCGAGCACCAGCGATAGCGGCGGTGACGGCGACACCGCCAGCGACGGCGAAACCGAGACGACCACCGCCGAGGCCGATGGCGACGCGAGCGACAGTGATGACGCCGGCGCGAGCGACGCGACCCAGGCCAGCGACCAGTCCCCACCCGAGCAAGGCGTGCAGACGAGCCGGACCCAGCCCGCGCAGGAGAGCTGGCTTGACATGGTATCGGGCATCGTCGCCGCCGCGGCCGGCGTCATCGGCGGGCTGTTCGTCGGTGGCGTTACCTCGCCCGGGGCGCTTGGCTTGGCCGCGCTCTTGGTCCTGGCCCTGGTGGGCGCGCTGATCGCCCGCCGTCGCCGGGCCCAGTCCGACGAGGACGAACCGGCCCCCGAGCCCATCCTCGCGGAGGCCGAGGCGACCGACTCGTTCACCGAGACCGACCCGGGCCTGGACGCATTCACCGAGCCCAGCGAGGCGACGGGTTCCACAGCGCTCAGCGATACGGGCTCGACGCAGGCAGCGGAGTCGGCGCTCATGGAGGAGCGCCTCGATCTCAGTGATCTCGAGGGCGGTGACGAGGGCGCCGCGGTGGCCGAGGACGAAGAAGAGGCAGCCAAGGACGATACGGTCGCCGAGGCCGATGTCTATCTCGCCTACGGCCTGCACCAGCAAGCCGAAGACGTACTGCGCCTCGCGCTCAAGGAGTCGCCACAGCGCGCCGATTATCAGGAGAAGCTGCTGGAGACGCTCTACAGCGCGGGTAAACGCGACGACTTCGTTACCGAGGCGAAGACTTACCAGGGCATGATCGATCCCGCCAGCAGCCGCGGGTGGCAGCGTGTGGTCGCCATGGGGCGCGAGATCGCGCCCGACGACGCCTTGTTCCGGTCCACCGAGGATCCCGGCGTCAGCCCGGAGGAGCTGCAACCGAGCAAGCCCGAATCCGCCGATTTCGAGCTCGACGATTCGGCGAGCGGGGAACCCGCACTCGATCTCAGCCTCGATGACGCCGGTGGCGAAAGCGAGGCGTCGACGGATGATCAGGGACGCGCCGATACGATGATGCTCGACACGAGCGACTTCGAGGTCGGGGGCGCATCCGCCGGCGAAGGGCCGGAGACGCCCGCGGAAACGCCGGGCGGCGACGAGGAGCTCGAGTTCGATCTGAGTGCGTGGGACGACGGCGAGCCCGCGGCTGGGCCTCCCGAATCCACCAGCGCAGAAGAGACCGCGGACGCCTCGTCGGTCGGTGAGGAGTTCGACTTCGATCTCAGCGATATGGATCTATCCGAGCCCAAGCAGCAAGACGACCCCTCGCCCGCCAGCGAGGCACCGGCATCGGCGGGATCGGCGCAAGAGGAGGATGCGCTCGATCTCGATCTCGAGGAGCCGGGCGAGGACGCCGCGACCGGCGCGGGCTCGACCGATCATTCGAGTACGCCGGCGGAACCGGCCAGCAGCCCCGATGACGATCTCGAATTCGACCTGGGCGATCTCGACGTCGGCGCGGACGAGCCGGCTGCCGGCGGCGGGAGCACGAGCGAGTCGAGCGGGTCGGCCAGCGATGAGACAACTGCGGCGGCGCCCGCGGAACCGGAGTTCGACATCGATTCGCTCGAGAGCTTGGGCGGGGACACCGGCGGTGCCGCCGAGGCCGCCGACCTGGACTCGCAGTTCGTCGGCGGTGAGCCCGCCGGCGGCGACGCCGCCAGCGAGGACACCGGTGCGGGCGCGGACACGAGCGACGGCGGTAGCACCGAGGTCAGCAGTGACCAGGAAGACCTCGACACCATGCTCGACCTCGCCAAGGCCTACATCGACATGGGCGATGCCGATAGCGCCAGCAAGGCCTTGCAAGAGGTCATCGAGTCGGGGAACGCGACCCAGCGTAGCGAGGCGGAGAAGCTCCTCGAGACCGTCCAATAGCACCTGCCGCGGCGGGCGGGACCGGCCGGCCCCGCCCGCGTTGCGGCTCCAATGACGTGCCTCCTCCGATCCCCACGCCCGGCGAGCGCGTCCGCCGCGACCCGGTCGCGCGAGTCATCAACGCAGATCGAAAGGGAGCGATTCCGGCGTGCGTATCGCATGCGCCATCGAGTACGACGGTACGGCTTTCCACGGCTGGCAGCGCCAACGCCCCGACACACGAACGGTGCAGCAGAGCGTCGAGGCCGCGTTCACGCGGATCGCCGACGAGCCCATCGCCACGGTTGGTGCCGGGCGCACCGATGCGGGTGTCCATGCGACCGGCCAGGTCGTGCATTTCGACACCCGAGCCGAGCGCCCCGACCGGGCGTGGGTGATGGGCGCGAACACCCACTTGCCCGATGACATCGCCGTGCGGTGGGCGCAACCCGTAGCCGACGATTTCGACGCACGCTTCAGCGTAGTCGACCGCAGCTATGCCTATTTCCTGCGCGAGGGAAGCGACCGGCCCGCGCTGTGGCGCCGGCGCGCCGGATGGTCCCATCAGACCCTAGACGCCGAGGCCATGGCCGCGGCCGGCCAACGCCTACTCGGCGAGCATGACTTCTCTGCCTTTCGCAGTGCCGCCTGCCAGGCACCCAATGCGGTCCGACGCCTCGATCGCGTCGATGTCGCCCGCTACGGGCGCGTGATCCGCCTCGATGTATGCGGTAATGCGTTCCTGCACAACATGGTGCGCATCATCGTGGGGGTATTGATGGCGGTTGGCCGCGGTGACCGGGCGCTCGATTGGGTGGACCGCGTCTTGGCGAGCCGCGATCGCCGCTGCGCCGGTGCCACGGCGCCCGCTGGCGGTCTCTACTTCGTCGGCCCGCGCTATGCGGCGGTCCACGGGTTACCCAGCGCGAGCGGCCCCCTGTGGCCGGGCGATTCGTGGTGAGCGCCTGTGTTACGCTGCGAGTTCCTCGCCTACCCGACAGACCAGAGCCAGTGATCGCCACGGCGCCCACCCGAGTCAAGCTATGCGGGATCACCCAGCCCGACCACGCGCGTATCGCGGCCGCTGCGGGGGCCGACGCGATCGGCCTGGTGTTCCACCGCGCTAGCAGCCGCTGCGTCGATGCCGAGACGGCGCAGGCGATCGTAGCGGCGTTACCGCCTTTCGTCGCCCCGGTTGGTCTCTTCCTCGATGCCGAGGCCGAGTGGGTCGACGAGATCGTCCGGCGTGTACCGCTCGCGCTGTTGCAGTTCCACGGAGCCGAGCGGGGTGAGTACTGCCGCGCGTTCGCGCGCCCCTACATCAAGTCGGTGGCTATGGCCGGCGTTGTGGACTGGGACGAGCTCACGCGTAGCTACGCCGATGCCCAAGGGCTGCTCGTCGATAGCCACCGCCCCGGCACGAGTGGCGGCACGGGCGAGACCTTCGATTGGACACACTTGCCGCACACGCGTAGCTTCCGCTTGATACTCGCGGGTGGGCTCACGCCGGCGAATGTAGCCAATGCGATCGAGCAGACTCAGCCCGACGCGGTCGACGTCAGCAGCGGCGTCGAATCTGCTACGGGCATCAAGGACGAAACCTTGATCACGCGCTTTACCGAGGAGGTACGACGTGGCGACCGCAATCGATCTTGAAAAGAGCCCGCTCCCCGACGCACGGGGCCATTTCGGCCGTTACGGCGGGGCCTTCGTCGCCGAGACACTCATGGCGCCGCTCGCGGAGCTGCGCGAGGCGTACGAGTACCTGCGCGACGAACCGAGATTCCAGCGCGAGCTGGACTGGACGCTCAAGCACTTCGTGGGCCGGCCGACACCGCTGTACTACGCCCAGCGCTGGTCGCAGATGCTGGGGGGTGCGCGCGTCTACCTCAAGCGCGAGGACCTCGACCACACCGGCGCCCACAAGATCAACAACACCGTGGGCCAAGCACTCGTCGCCAAGCACATGGGCAAAAACCGCGTGATCGCGGAGACGGGAGCGGGCCAGCACGGTGTAGCCACGGCGACCGTCGCGGCCCGCCTGGGCATGCACTGCGTGGTCTACATGGGCGCGGAGGACATCGATCGGCAAAAGAGCAACGTTTTCCGCATGCGCTTGCTGGGTGCGGAGGTGGTGCCCGTGTACTCGGGCGCTCAGACCCTCAAGGATGCACTCAACGAGGCCATGCGCGATTGGGTCGCCAACGTCGACGATACCTACTACATCATCGGCTCGGTTGCCGGTCCCCACCCCTATCCGATGATGGTCCGCGACTTCCATCGCGTGATCGGGCTGGAGACGCGTGAGCAGATGCTCGAGCAAGAGGGCAAGCTCCCCGACTTCCTGTGCGCCTGTGTCGGCGGGGGCTCCAACGCCATCGGTCTGTTCCATCCGTTCCTCGAGGACAGCGATGTCCGCATGGTCGGTGTCGAAGCGGGAGGTGAGGGCGTCGAGACGGGCCGTCACGGGGCGCCTCTTGCCGCGGGACGCCCGGGCGTGCTGCACGGCAATCGGACCTATCTCATGTCGGACGAGGCGGGCCAGATCACCGAGACCCATTCCGTCTCGGCGGGCCTGGACTATCCCGGGGTCGGGCCCGAGCATGTGTGGCTCAAGGAATCGGGGCGTGTCGAGTACGTGACCGTCAACGACGACGCGGCGCTGGCGGCTTTCCACGAGCTCAGCCGCATGGAGGGTGTGATGCCGGCGCTGGAGACCGCCCACGCGGTGGCCCACGTGCGCGAGCTTGCACCGACGCTATCGGCGGATCAGACGATCGTGATCAATCTCTCCGGCCGCGGCGACAAGGACATGGATACCGTGGCCAAACACAGCGGGGAGACACTCGAATGAGCCGCATTGGAGAGCAGTTCACCAGGCTGCGCGCGCAGGGGCGTACGGCCTTGATCCCGTACGTCACCGCGGGCGATCCCAACCCCGATGTCAGCGTCACGCTCTTGCAC
Organism: uncultured Ectothiorhodospiraceae bacterium; assembly: GCA_964445325.1. Taxonomy (GTDB): domain Bacteria; phylum Pseudomonadota; class Gammaproteobacteria; order XJ16; family Halofilaceae; genus Halofilum. Next base: position 11,750 of record CAYUKN010000036.1, on the reverse strand, counting down.
AACCTCGTGGCGGCGGGCGCGGATCTGGTCGAGCTGGGTGTGCCGTTCTCCGATCCGCAAGCGGATGGGCCGGTGATCCAGGACGCCTGCCAGCGCGCCCTCGCGCACGGCGTCACGCTCGAGCACGTGCTGGGCATGGTGTCGACCTTCCGCCGCGACGATGCGGCCACACCGGTGGTGCTGATGGGCTATCTCAATCCCATCGAGCAGATGGGCGCGCAACGCTTCGCCCAACAAGCCGCGGCGGCCGGTGTCGATGGCGTCATCATCGTGGATGCGCCGCCCGAGGAAAGCGACGGCCTGATCGAGGCGCTCGTGGGCGAGGGCATCGATCCGATCTACCTGGTCGCGCCCACCACCGCGGACGATCGCATGCAGCACATCGCCCAGACGGCGCGCGGGTTCCTGTACTATGTGTCGCTCAAGGGCGTGACCGGTGCGGGCAACCTGCCGATCGACGAGGTGGCGCGCAAGATTGGCGCGCTGCGCGGCCATACGGATCTCCCCATCGGTGTGGGCTTCGGCATCCGTGACGCCGAGTCGGCGGCTCGGGTCGGCCGAGTCGCCGATGCCGTGGTGGTCGGCTCCGCGGTGGTCGGGCGCATTGCCGAGCACGCCGACGATGCCCAAGCGATGACCGACGCCGTGCGCGAACTCGTGGGCTCGATGCGCTCGGCCCTAGACCAGGCGGCCTAAGGGGAACGCACGATGAGCTGGTTCGGGCGTTTGATGCCCTCGCGCATCCGCACGGAGACCCGCAACAAGGGCAATGTACCCGAGGGCTTATGGGTCAAGTGCGACTCGTGCAGCGCCGTGCTCTATCGTGCCGAGCTCGAGCGCAACCAGGAGGTTTGCCCGAAGTGCGGCCATCACCGCCGTATCTCCGCGCGCAAGCGCTTGGACCAGTTCCTCGATGCCCAACCCCGCAGCGACATCGGCGCCGAGCTCGAGCCGATCGATATGCTGCGCTTCCGCGACAGCAAGAAGTACAAGGACCGGCTCTATCAGGCGCAAAAGAAGACCGGACAAAAGGACGCCTTGGTCGCGACACAGGGTTGCGTGATGGAGCGCCCGGTGGTCGCGTGCGCCTTTGAGTTCGAGTTCATGGGCGGCTCGATGGGCTCGGTCGTGGGCGAGCGCTTTGTCCGGGCCGTCGATGCCTGCCTGGAACACGACATCCCGCTGGTTTGCTTCGCTGCCAGCGGCGGTGCCCGCATGCAGGAGGCCCTGTTCTCGCTATTCCAGATGGCCAAGACGAGCGCTGCGCTATCGCGGCTGTCGGAGCGCGGCCTGCCGTACGTATCGGTGCTCACCGACCCGACGATGGGCGGCGTCTCGGCCAGCCTCGCCATGCTGGGCGATATCCACGTGGCCGAGCCCGAGGCCTTGATCGGCTTCGCCGGCCCCCGCGTGATCGAGCAAACCGTGCGTGAGACCCTGCCCGAGGGCTTCCAGCGCGCCGAGTTCCTGGTCGAGCACGGTGCCATCGACCGGATCGTCGATCGCCGCGAGATGCGGCGGGAGCTTGCCGGCATGCTGGGCATGCTCACGCACGAGCCGGCGCTGCAATAACCGCGCATGACCCATTGCGACAACGGCGCCCTGGGGCGCTGGCTCGACTGGCTCGAGACGCTGCATCCGAGCGAGATCGAACTCGGCCTGGATCGAGTCGGTGCTGTGGCAGACACCCTTGGCGCGGACCGCCCGGCCCGGCGCATCGTCACCGTGGGCGGCACCAATGGCAAGGGCTCGGTCGTCGCCCACCTCGAGCGCTTGCTGGGCGCACACGGTTACCGTGTCGGCGCCTATACCTCGCCCCATATCCACCATTTCCGTGAGCGTATCCGAATCGACGGTGCGGAGACCTCCGACGAGCGCATCGTCGCGGCGCTCGATCGGGTGGCGCGAGCGCGCGGGACGACGCCGCTGACCTTCTTCGAGTTCACCACGCTGGCCGCATTCGAGGTCTTCCGAGCGGCCGGGCTGGACTACGCGTTGCTGGAGGTCGGCCTGGGCGGACGCCTCGATGCCACCAATGTCGTCGACGCCGACGTCGCCGTAGTGACCTCGATCGGCCTGGATCACTGCGAATGGCTCGGCCCCGATCGCGACACGATCGGGGCCGAAAAGGCCGGGATCGCGCGTGGCGACCGCCCGCTCATCATCGGCGACCGCCAGCCCCCCGCGGGCTTGCTCGAGGCGGCCGCGGGCATGGGCGCGCGGATCGAGCGCATCGGTGACGCCTTCGACTGGCACGCGCAAACGCGCGCGTGGCGCTTCCACCACGGCTCCAGGCGCCTGGGTGATCTCCAGTGGCCGTCGTTGCCGGGGCGACACGCGATCGATAACGCCGCCGTCGCACTCGCCGCCGCCGCGCGTTTGCCCCTCGAGCTCGACCCCGCGGCCGTGCGCACCACCCTGGGGCAAGGCGCGATCCCCGGACGCTTCGAGGTACGCCCGGGCCGACCCGAGATCATTCTCGACGTCGCCCACAATCCGGAGGCCGCCGAAGGACTGGCGCGGGCCCTGACGGCGCGCGGCATCCCCGGCCGGACCCATCTCGTGATGGGCGGCTACCACGACAAGGACCTCGATGGCATCGTGCGCGCGCTGGCCGCCTGCGTCGACGCCTGGTATCCCGCGCAGTTGCCGCCACCGCGCGGCGCCACGGGCGACCACGTGGCCGCACTCTGCCGCGAGACGGGGGGCGCGGTAGCCGAGTCAACCGGCGACCCCGGGCGCGCCTTGATGGCGGCGCTTGCGCTCGCCGCCCCGGACGACCGGATCGTCGTCGCCGGCTCGTTCGCTACCGTGAGCGCCGCCCAAGCCTGGCTCGCCGCCGACATCGGGCTGGGTCCGGGCGACGACTCGTGACGCCGTGCTGTCGCTGGTACAATCTCGCGCTCTCGGCTCGGCGGGACGCGCCCGCATGCGCGCGAAGGGTCCCTCGGAGGACGTCACCACGCCATGGCCCCCGCATTGAAACAGCGTTTGGTCGGCGCCATCGTGCTGGTGGCGCTCGCGGTCATCTTCGTCCCCATGGTGCTCGATGGATCCGGCCGCCGAGCCGGCGAGAAAATCGCCGTCGAGATTCCGGAGGAGCCGGAAGCCCCCGACCCCGCGTTCGAGCAGGGCGAGCCAACAGGCACCGACGCATCGAACGCCGACGACGCCACCACCGCTAGCGCCACCGATCCGACCGACGAGGCCACGCCGACGGCCAGCGACGACGCCGCGACCGAGGCCGCCGACAGCGAACCCGGGGGCGGGCCGAGCACCAGTGCGACCGACGACGCCGCGGTGAACGAAACCACCGATTCGACGGTCCCTGGAGAAGACGACGGGCCCACCGCGACATCGAGTCCGACGGCATGGGTTGTGCAAGTCGGGAGCTTTGGCCAAAAGACCAACGCAGTGGTCCTGCGCGACAAGCTGCGCGACGACGGCCGCGACGCCTTCATCGAGCAGGGCGAGACCGATTCGGGTGCCGTGTGGCGGGTCCGTGTGGGGCCGATGGCGACGCGGGAGGAGGCCGACAAAGTCAAAAAACGCCTGGACAGCGAGCGCGACACCGAGTCGCTGGTGATGAGCTACCCGGAATGAGGCGGCGGTGAACGGGCTCGATTGGACCATCGTCGCGGTCATCGTCGTCTCCGGGGCGATCAGCATCGTTCGCGGCTTCGTCAAGGAATCGATCTCACTGGCAACGTGGCTGCTCGCTTTTTGGATCGCAGCGGTGTTCGCGAGCAAGCTCGCGGTGCTTTTGCCACCTTCGCTGGAAGGGGAGACGCTGCGATGGGTGGTTTCGGCGGTCGTCTTGTTCATGGCGACGCTGCTGGTGGGTGGACTGACCAATTTCCTGCTGTCGACGCTGGTCGAGAAGACGGGGTTGTCCGGCACGGATCGGGCACTGGGTGTCGTCTTTGGCGTGCTGCGCGGGGTCGTGATCGTGGCGCTGCTGCTTCAGGTGGGCGCCGAGACCGCCCTGCGCGAGGATGGCTTGTGGCAAGAGTCGCGCCTGCGCGGCCATTTCGACCCCGTCGGTGAGTGGCTACAGTCGCATTATCCGGCCGGCATGGCCGAGAGCGCGCTCGAACGATGACCGTGGCGTTCGCCGCGGTGAGGGGGTAGGACGATGTGCGGGATCATAGGGATCGTCGGGCACGGCCCGGTGAACCAATCCCTTTACGATGGCCTGACGTTGCTCCAACACCGGGGCCAGGACGCGGCCGGCATCGTCACATGCCACGAAGGCCGGCTGTTCATGCGCAAGGCCCTGGGGCTCGTTCGCGACGTCTTCCACACGCGCCACATGATGCGTCTCCAGGGGCACATGGGCATCGGTCACTGCCGCTATCCCACCGCCGGGACCCAGTCCTCAGCGGAGGCCCAGCCCTTCTACGTGAACTCGCCCTACGGCATCACCATGGCGCACAACGGCAATCTCACCAATGCCGACGAGCTCAAGCGCCAGCTCTTCGAGGCGGACTTGCGCCACATCAACACCTCGTCCGACACGGAGGTCCTGCTCAACGTCTTCGCCCACGAGCTCCAGAACCGGGTGCGCTCGACACGGCTCGAGCCCGACGACGTCTTCGCCGCGGTGCGCCGGGTCCACGATCGCACCCGCGGCGGCTACGGCGTCATCGCCATGATCGCCGGCCGCGGCATCCTCGGTTTCCGCGATCCGTGGGGCATCCGGCCCATGGTGCTGGGCCGCCGCGACACCGTCATGGGTCCCGAATACACCATCGCCTCGGAGAGTGTCGCCCTGGATGCGCTCGAGTTCGAGCTCGTGCGCGACGTGCGCCCCGGTGAGGCCGTCTACATCGAGTCCGACGGCACCGTCCACACCGAGATCTGCAGTCAGTCGACCCACCGTGCGCCGTGCTTGTTCGAGTTCGTCTATTTCGCGCGACCGGACTCGATCATCGACGACGTATCGGTCTACAAGTCGCGCCTGCGCATGGGCCAGCATCTCGCCGACAAGATCCAGCGCCAGTGGCGCGACCATGACATCGATGTGGTCATCCCGATCCCCGACACCAGCCGCACTGCCGCGCTGGAGATGGCCAATCGCCTGGGCGTGAAGTATCGCGAAGGCTTCATCAAGAACCGCTACGTCGGACGCACCTTTATCATGCCCGGCCAGCAAAAGCGGCGGAAATCGGTACGCCAGAAACTCAACGCTATCGAGCTCGAGTTCCGCGGCAAGAACGTCATGCTCGTCGACGACTCGATCGTGCGCGGAACCACCTCGGAACAGATCGTCGAGATGGCGCGCGACGCGGGCGCCAAGAAGGTCTACATGGCCTCGGCGGCCCCGCCGGTGCGCTATCCCAACGTCTACGGCATCGACATGCCGGCCTCGGACGAGCTCATCGCCCACGAGCGCAGCGAGGCCGCGGTGGCCGAAGCCATCGGCACGGACTGGCTGGTCTATCAATCCATCGAGGACTTGATCGAGGCGGTGCGCGCGGGGAATACGGCGTTGTCGGAGTTCGAGGGCTGCTGCTTCACCGGCGAGTACATCACCGGTGACGTCAATCGCGATTACCTGCAACAGCTCGAGCTGTTGCGGGGTGAGAAGGGCGGCACCGACGAGGGCAGCCGGGGCGGCGAGCTCGAGGACGTCGGTATTGGCTGATTGGGCGGGCGCCCCCGGTGTGGGAGAATACGCCCCCGGTAGGATGGCCGCGAGGAGGTAACGGCGTGGACGAAGATCGAAAGAAGGCACTGGCCTCGGCCCTCGGCCAGATCGAGAAGCAGTTCGGCAAGGGCGCGGTGATGCGCATGGGCGACAACGAGGCCGTGCGCGACGTGCCCGTGGTCTCGACGGGCTCGCTCGGCCTCGATGTCGCGCTGGGTGTGGGCGGACTGCCCAAGGGCCGCGTCGTGGAGGTCTACGGACCCGAGTCGTCGGGCAAGACGACGCTCACGCTGCAGGCGCTGGCGGAGTGTCAGAAGGACGGCGGCACGTGCGCCTTCATCGACGCCGAGCACGCGCTGGATCCGACCTACGCCGAGCAGCTCGGGGTCAACGTCGACGATCTGCTGGTGTCGCAGCCCGACACGGGCGACCAAGCCCTCGAGATCGCGGACATGCTGGTGCGCTCCGGCGCCATCGACATGGTGGTCATCGACTCGGTCGCCGCATTGACGCCCAAGGCCGAGATCGAGGGCGAGATGGGCGACTCGCACGTCGGGTTGCATGCACGCTTGATGTCGCAGGCGCTGCGCAAGCTGACCTCGAACATCAAGCGCTCGGGCACGCTGGTGTGCTTCATTAATCAGATCCGGATGAAGATCGGGGTGATGTTCGGCAGCCCGGAGACCACCACCGGCGGCAACGCCCTCAAGTTCTACTCCTCGGTGCGTCTCGACATCCGCCGCATCGGCTCGATCAAGAAGGGTGAGGAGGTCATCGGCAACGAGACACGCGTCAAGGTGGTCAAGAACAAAATGGCACCACCGTTTCGCCAGGCCGAATTCGAGATCCTGTATGGCGAGGGTGTCTCCACCGAGGGCGAGCTCATCGACCTCGGCGTCAAACACAGCCTGATCGACAAGTCCGGCTCGTGGTACAGCTACAACGGCAAGCGCATCGGCCAGGGCAAGGAGAATGCGCGCCAGTACCTCAAGGACAATCCCGAAACGGCGACCGAGATCCAGGACAAGCTGCGCGAGATGCTGCTGACCAAGCCCAAGCGCGGCGGCAGCGACAGCGACGAGCAGGAGGCGACGGAGGCCGCCGAGTCTGACGGCTGACGAAGACGATCCGGTATGGGAGGCCGCCGTGCGGCTGCTCGCGCGCCGCGAGCACGCCGCCCGCGAGCTCGCGGACAAGCTCGAGCGCCGCGGCTTCGACAGCGACGCCATCGAGGCGGTGATCGAACGCCTCGCCGCCGAGGGCTGGCAAAGCGATCAGCGCTTCACCGAGCAGTTCGTCCGCGAGCGGGTGGACAAGGGCGAGGGCCCGCTCAAGATTCGTTCGGCGCTGAGTGAGCGCGGGATCGACGGCGCAGCCGCCGACGCGGCGTTGGCGATATTCGACGGCGAATGGCTCGGGCGGGCACAGGCAGCCTGTCGTCGCCGCTTCGGCGACGAGCCGCCGGCCAGCTGGCACGAGCGGGCGCGGCGGGCCCGCTACCTCCAGCAACGCGGCTTCTCCGCGGAGATCGTGGGCAAGGTAACGGCTTTCGACGAGGGCGCGCCGGGCGAATGAGGCGTGGCGCGCCGGGTGATTGCGAAGTGGCTAACGACGAAACCCGACAGACCGAACATGCTTGGATGGGCAGCGCCGAGCTGCGCCGCCGCTTCCTTTCGTTTTTCGAGGAGCGCGGCCACCGGATTGTGCCGTCGGCCTCGCTCGTGCCCACCAACGATCCGACGCTGCTGTTCACCAACGCCGGCATGGTCCAGTTCAAGGACCTTTTCCTCGGCAAGGAGGAGCGTGATTACAAGCGCGCGGTGACCACCCAGCGTTGTGTGCGTGCCGGTGGCAAGCACAACGATCTCGAGAACGTCGGCTATACCGCCCGCCACCACACGTTCTTCGAGATGCTGGGCAATTTCAGCTTCGGCGATTACTTCAAGCGCGATGCGATCCACTATGCCTGGACGTTCCTGACGCAGGTTTTGGGCTTGGCGCCGGAGCGGCTGTGGATCACGGTCTATATCGACGACGACGAGGCCGCCGCGATCTGGCATGACGAGATCGGTATCCCGCCCGAGCGCTTCGCCCGTATCTCGGGCGAGGACAATTTCTGGCAGATGGGTGACACCGGTCCTTGCGGCCCCTGCAGCGAGATCTTCTACGATCACGGCCCCGGCATTGCCGGCGCACCACCCGGCAGCGGCGAAGAGGAGGGGGATCGCTACGTCGAGATCTGGAACCTCGTTTTCATGCAGTACGACCAGGCCGCTGACGGTACGATGACACCGCTGCCCGCGCCCTGTGTCGACACGGGCATGGGGCTCGAGCGCATCGCCGCGGTCATGCAGGGCGTCCATGACAACTACCACATCGATCTGTTCCAGCGGCTTTTGGCCGCGGCGCAAGGCGTCGCCGGGACGCAGGAGGGCGACAATGCCTCGCTGCGCGTAATCGCCGACCACATCCGCTCGTGCGCCTTCCTGATCGTCGACGGTGTGCTGCCGTCGAACGAGGGTCGCGGCTATGTGCTGCGCCGCATCATCCGCCGGGCCGCGCGCCATGGCTACAAGCTCGGCCTCGAGGAGCCGTTCTTCTATCGCCTGGTCGAGCCCTTGATTCAGGAGATGGGCGAGGCCTTCCCCGATCTGCCCGATCAGCGCCAACTGGTCGAACGCGTCCTCTACAAGGAGGAGCGCAGCTTTCAGCAGACCCTGGCCAATGGCATGCGCCTGCTCGAGGGCGAGATGGCGCGATTGACTCCACGCGCGGATTATCGCGACGCCGACCCGGAGGAGCTCGCCGACGGTGCCGATCGGGCCTCCACGATCCCGGGCGATGTGGCGTTCAAGCTCTATGACACCTATGGCTTCCCGTTCGATCTGACCGCCGACATCGCGCGCGAGAACGGACTGGCCGTGGATTCGACGGGTTTCAACGAGCGCATGGCGGCCCAGCAGGCGCGCTCGCGCCAGGCCAGTCAGTTCGGCGGCAGCACCGAGGCTCAGGTCCAGGTCGATCAGGCCACCACGTTCAACGGCTACGATCGGTCGGGCGACCAGGGGCGGGTGATCGCGCTCTATCGCGACGGCGAGGCCGTCGAGACCCTGGCCACCGGCGAAGCCGGCATGGTCTTCCTGGACACCACCCCCTTCTACGCCGAGTCGGGTGGCCAGGTCGGCGATACCGGACGCCTGGAGACGGCCGAGGGCGCGAGTTTCATCGTCGAGGATACGCGCAAGCAGGGCCGGGCGACGGCCCACATCGGGCGTTTGCAAACGGGCGAGTTGGCCATCGGGACGCCCATGGACGCGCACATCGACAGCGAGCGCCGCGAGGCGACCCGGCGCAATCACTCGGCAACGCACTTGCTCCACGCCGCACTACGCCACGTGCTCGGCAACCACGTGCATCAGAAGGGTTCACTGGTCCATCCCGATTATCTGCGCTTCGACTTCTCGCATCTCGAGCCGGTGACACGCGAGGAGCTCGGCCAGATCGAGCGCTTCATCAATGCCGAGATCCGGCGCAATAGCCCGGCCGAGGTGCGCCACATGCAGATGGAGGACGCCGTCGCCGAAGGGGCGATGGCACTGTTCGGCGAGAAGTACGGTGAGGAGGTGCGGGTGCTGCGCCTCGGCCCACAGTCCCTCGAGCTGTGCGGTGGCACCCACGTCGAACGCACCGGCGATATCGGCTTTTGCAAGATCGTCAGCGAGACGGGCGTGGCCGCGGGCACGCGCCGCGTCGAGGCCGTCACCGGCGCGCGTGCCGTCGACTGGGTGCAGGAACAACAAACCCGGCTTCAGCGCATCGGTGACACCGTCGGCGCCTCGGGCGACGACGTCGAGGCCCGCGCAAGCCAGCTGGCCGAACGCGCACGCCGACTCGAGAAGGAGCTCGAGCAGGCCAAGGCCCGCCTCGCCACCTCGGCCGGTGGCGATCTCGCCGAGCAAGCAGTCGAGGTCGAGGGGCTGCAGGTGCTCGCTGCCCGCCTGGATGGCGCCGATGCCAAGACCCTGCGCGAGACCGTGGATCGCCTCAAGAACAAGCTCGGTCATGCGGCGGTCGTCATCGGCACGGTCAATGGCGCCAAGGTCCAGCTCGCCGCGGGCGTGACCAAGGCCGAGAGCGAGCGCGTCAACGCCGGGGAGTTGGTCAACTTCGTCGCGCGCCAGGTGGGCGGGCGCGGCGGTGGCCGGCCCGACATGGCCCAGGCGGGCGGCGACCAGCCCGACCAGCTCGACGATGCCCTGGCGGGGGTCGTCGACTGGGTCCACGACGTGCTGCGCTGAGCCGAGTCGGCCTACCCGCGTGTCAGCCCATTGAATTGACCCAGCCCTTATGAGTCTACTGGTGCAAAAATTCGGCGGGTCGTCGGTTGCCGACCCGGCGCGCATCGACTTCGTCGCCGATCGGATCAAGCGGACCCGCGACGCCGGCCACGACGTCGTCGTGGTGGTTTCGGCGATGAGCGGCGAAACCAATCGCCTGATCGACCTCGGGCACCGCATGGCGGATCAGCCATCCAGGCGGGAAATGGACGTCCTGATGGCCACCGGCGAGCAGGTGACGATCGCACTGCTGGCGATCGCGCTCGAGGAGCGGGGCTGCCCGGCGCGCTCGTACACCGGTGCTCAGGTCGCGGTGCACACGGACAGCGCCTTCGGCAAAGCTCGCATCGCTGGCGTCGACCGCGACCACATGGAAGCGGACCTGGGCGCCGGCCGTGTTGTCGTGGTGGCCGGCTTCCAGGGCGTCGACGACGACGGCAACATCACCACCCTCGGGCGCGGCGGCTCCGATACCTCCGCAGTCGCGTTGGCGGCAGCACTCGAGGCAGATGAATGCCAGATCTATACCGACGTCGACGGCGTCTATACGACGGATCCACGGGTCGTACCGCAGGCACGACGTCTGGGCCACATCACCTTCGAGGAGATGCTCGAGCTCTCCAGCCTCGGCGCGAAAGTGCTGCAGATCCGTGCCGTCGAGTTCGCCGGCAAGTACAACGTCCCCTTGCGCGTCCTGTGTACCTGGGGCGAGGGCGAGGGAACGCTCATCACCTACGAGGAACCCCCAATGGAAGACGCGCTCATCTCCGGTATCGCTTTCAGCCGCGACGAAGCCCAGATTACCGTCGCTGGCGTGCCCGACCAGCCCGGTGTCGCCTATCAAATCCTGGGGGCGGTCTCCGACGCGAATATCGAGGTCGACATGATCGTCCAGAACGTTGCCGAGCATGCCGGGGCCGATTTCACATTCACCGTGGATCGCAACGATCACGAGGCCACCCTCGGCATCGTTCGCCGGGTGGCCGGTGAGCTCGGTGCCGAGAAAGTCGACGCGGACGCCTCGATCGCCAAGGTATCGCTGGTCGGCGTGGGCATGCGCTCGCACGCGGGCATCGCGAGCCGGATGTTCAATGCCTTCTACCGCGAGGGGATCAACATCAAGATGATCTCGACCTCCGAGATCAAGATCTCGGTCGTGATCGAGGAGAAATACCTGGAACTGGGCGTGCGCGCCTTACACGCCGAGTTCGGACTGGACGCTCCAGCAGAGCCCGTGGGACAATCATGAGCGTTGGATCAGCGGCAATAACAATGACAATAGACCGCCCAGCGCGAGGATAGGACCGGCAGGGAACGAGCCACCACGGTCGGTGCGCTCAGCCGTTTCGAGGTGAAGACTCACAGGAGTATCCAAAATGTTGATCCTGACACGCCGCGTAGGCGAGACGCTGATGGTCGGCGACGAGGTGACCGTCACGGTGCTTGGGGTGAAGGGGAACCAGGTTCGTCTCGGGGTGAATGCGCCCAAAGAGGTAGCGGTGCACCGCGAGGAGATCTACCAGCGCATCAAGCGCGAGCACGACGACGAAGACGGTTCTGCCGAGTCCGCATAGGCCGGCCACCTGCCAGCGGCGCGATGATCGAGCGCGCCGCTGGCGGGCTTGCACAAAAATCGAACGATCCCGATCCCGGAGAGATGGCCGAGCGGTCGAAGGCGCTCCCCTGCTAAGGGAGTAAGGGGTTAACTCCCCTTCGAGGGTTCGAATCCCTCTCTCTCCGCCATGCATACAAAAAGCCCCCGC
>CAYUKN010000035.1:0-21316 GCA_964445325.1 uncultured Ectothiorhodospiraceae bacterium | reverse complement strand
ATCGATCTCAAGCTCTTCAACGGCAAGCTGCCGTGGACGCTGCACCACAAGCACGGCGACCACGAGACGTTGAAGCCGGCCGCGGAGATGCCCAAGATCGAGTACCCCAAGCCGGACGGGATCGTCAGCTTCGACCTCAACTCGAGCGTGTATCTGACCAACACCTATCACGAAGAGGATCAGCCGGTGCATCTGACCCTCAAGGACGACTCGATCCCGGTCAATTACAACCTGGCCTACTACGACGAGCCGGCTCAACGCTACTGCCCCGCCGGCGTCTACGAGATTGTCCACGACGACGGGGGCAATCCGGCGCTGAAGATCAACGCGCAGAACTGCATCCACTGCAAGACCTGCGACATCAAGGATCCGTCGCAGAACATCCACTGGATCGCCCCCGAGGGCGGCGGCGGGCCCAACTACCCGAACATGTAATTCGGTCGCACCAACGGCTTGTTACGGCAAAGGGGCGCCTCGGGGCGCCCCTTTTTTCGTTGGGCAGAACCACGAATGAACGCGAAAGGACGCGAATGATCGAGGTGGCCCCGTTCAGCCGAGGCATCTTAGGCACGCCACGATTTGTCGATCCGGCTTCAGTCGGAAACTCTAACTGGCTTTGGTGCCTCGCGGACGCTTCGGTGGGGCGGACGACTCCGGCGAGAACCACAAAATGAACACAACATGGACAAAAAATCGCTCGTGGGCTGACTGGCCGCCTCTGGCGCTTCGCGGTTGGCGTTGGAGGCTGTGACGCGCCGGCCATCGAAGCCAACCACGAAGCGCTTCCCAACACGGGCGCTCCGAAAGAACAATCCGTGTTCATCCGTGTCCGTTCGTGGTTCTCACCAATAAAAAACCGCCGGCCCCCTCGCGGGGACCGGCGGCTCAATGCGCGGCGTTGGTGCGCCGGTTTACGACTTGGGCCGCTCGTTGTCCGGGTCGTAGAGGGCCCGGTAGCCCACGGCGTCGATGCGCACGCGATAGTGCTCATGGAAGTACTCCATGATCAGCTCGCTGCCTTCCTTGCAGTAGCTGTAGGGGATGTACGCCATGGCAATGTTGGCGCCCACCGACGGCCCGTACGCCACGCTGCTGACATACGACGGCCGACCCAGCTCGTCTTTGAGCGTCTCCTTGGACTGCGGATCGAGCACGGGCCAGCTGCCCACCGGGTAGCGGGCCACGCCCTTGGCATCGACGTTCTCGACCATGGTCAGCGTGCACAGATACGCCGGCTGATGGTCGCGCTCACGCTGCTCGAGGTAGGCCTGCTTGCCGTAGAAGTCGGCAGCCTTGACCTTGGGCCGCGCCATATCGGCCTCGTACAGGTTGTACTCGGTCTTGAGCTCGTGATCCTGCAGCCGCAGGCTCTTCTCGAGGCGTCGCGTGTTGGCATACATCTCGATGCCGACCGGGGTGACCCCCTGCTCGTAGAGCATGTCCCAGACACTGAGGCCGTAGCTGAACGGGAAGTGCAGCTCCCAGCCCTGCTCGCCGACATAGGAGATGCGGAACGCCTCGACCGGGATGCCCTTGAGGTAGATGGTCTGCCAGCGGGCGAACGGGAAGTTCTCCTTGGTCAGCTGATCCGGATAATCCGAGATCTTCTGCAGCGTCTCGCGTGCCTGCGGGCCCCAGACGCCGATGCAGCCGTAGTGGTCGGTGAGATCCTCGAAGTTGACGTTCGAGCCCTTGTACTCGGCCATGCGCTGCATCCACGTGAGGTCGCGGTTACCGGTGGCACCGCCGCAGATCACGCGGAAGCGGTCGTCGGCCAGGCGCACGATGGTGAGCTCGGCCTGGACACCGCCGGTGTGGTCGAGGAAGTGGGTGTAGACACCCTTGCCCAGCGGGGTGTCGCCGCCGATCTTCGCCACCGACAGATACTCGATCAGGTCCTCGGCATCGGGGCCGGAGACGTCGAAGATGGCGAAGTGGGACAGGTTGATCATGCCCACGCTCTCGGACAACGCCAGGTGCTCGGCGTTGGCCACCTCCCAGAAGTGGCGGCCGTCCCATTCGTTCTCGCGCTTGGGGATCTGGTCACGGTACTTGTCGATCAGCCCATCGTTGGCCGAGTAGCCGTGGGCACGCTCCCAGCCGGCGGCCTCGAGGAAGTGCCCGCCGAGCTCCTTCTCGCGCGTCCAGAACGGGCTGCAACGCACGTTGCGGGCCATGCTGTAGGGCTCGCGGTTGTGCACCGGCGGGTTGTAGATCTTGAACGCGGTCTCGTACGCGCGATTCTCGATGTAGGTCGGCGTTTTCTGGATCGGGTAGTAGCGCGCCACATCGATGCCGCCCGGATCGACCTCGGTGCGCCCGTCGGTCATCCAGTCGGCGATGACCTTGCCCGTGCCGGGCCCGTCCTTGATCCAGACGGAGACGCCGTACCACAGACCGCGCGTCTTGGGCGACTCACCGATCGAGGGGCCGCCGTCGGCGGTGACCTGGAGCAGGCCGTTGAACGAGCGCTTCTCGTCCCAGCCGAGCTCGCCCAGGATGGGCGTGAGCTCGATCGCCTTCTCCAGCGGCTCGATGATCTGCTCCATCTCCAGATCACGCTGCGACGGCGACAGCCGGGCCTGATCCTTCTCCAGGATGTTGTCGGGATGCACCAGGCGCGGCGCCTTCTCCTCGTAGTAGCCCCACTCGAGCTGACCGCCCTCGGTGGTGTTGGAATCGCCCGTGTCGCGCATGTAGGCGGAGTTGCCCTGGTCGCGGAACAGCGGGTAGTAGATCTCCTTGCCCGAGCCGTCGGCGTCGTTGAACGGCCCGAACCACAGCAGCGGGTGCTCGACCGGCATCACGGGCAGATCCTCGCCCGCCATCCCGGCGATCTTGCGGCCCCAGAGACCGGCGCAGACGACGACGTGCTCGGTGGCGATGTAGCCGCGCTTGGTATGGACACCCTTGATGCGCCCGTCCTGGATGTCGAGGTCGCTGACGGGGCAGTTGGCGAACGCCTGGAGCTTGCCCGTCTTCTGCGCCTTGTCGACGAGCTCGCCGGCCACGGCCTGCGAGCGCGGCACCACGAGCCCCGCGTCGGGATCCCACATCGCGCCCTGCACCTTGGACTCGTCGACGTAGGGGAAGCGTTCCTTGACCTCCTTGGGGCCGATGAGCGACACGTTGGTGCCGAACGCCTTGCCCGAGCCCACCTTGCGCTTGAGCTCTTCCATGCGCTCGTCGTCGTCGTGGCGCGCGACCTCCATGCCGCCGATGCGCGAGTAGTGGCCGATGGTCTCGTAGAAGTCCGCACTATAGGTCGTCGTATAGACGGTCATGTGGTCATGAGCCGTCATGAAGCAAAAGTCCGAGGCGTGCGAGGTCGAGCCGATGTCCGTCGGAATGCTCGACTTGTCGACGCCCACGATGTTGTTCCACCCGCGCTCGATCAGGTGGTGCGCCACCGAGGCGCCGACAATCCCGCCCTGACCGATGATCACGACGTCTGCGGTATTGGGAAAGTCCGCCATGGATTCGATCTCCGGCTAACAGTATGTTGAACGCTATATCGGGCCCGCTCGCGCGCGACGCGGCTCCCCCTGATCCACGCGGCGACGCTGCGACCAGATGCCCAGCCTCGGTTC
The DNA here is from genome assembly GCA_964445325.1 of uncultured Ectothiorhodospiraceae bacterium. Taxonomy (GTDB): domain Bacteria; phylum Pseudomonadota; class Gammaproteobacteria; order XJ16; family Halofilaceae; genus Halofilum. The sequence goes on along the minus strand of CAYUKN010000035.1, from coordinate 17,726 downwards.
GACGCGGCGCAAAAGCCCACGAGCGCGCGGATTATATACCCGCCCCAAGCGCCCCGGAAACCGATCACGAGCCCTCGTGCGACGCCGTATCGACGCGCGCGCGCACCTCTTGGTAGTAGGACTCTTGTGCCAGCAACGAGTTCGCTCGCCGGTCACCCAGGCGGTCGAGCAGCAATCGCAAGCGCGGGCCGATCTCGGCGCGCTCCTCCTCGGTGCGGGCCTCCCGCAGCAGCTGCTCGACGTCACGTATCTCGCGACGTAGCTCGACCTCCTGCGGCAGATAGCCCGCGTTCTTGAGCAGGCGATAGGCCGGGCGCAGCTGCGCCGGCACCATCGAGTCGTCATCGAGCTCGAGGGGTCGGCCCGCATTGGGCAGATCGTCGAGCTCGCCCCGTTCGCGGGCCTGGTCGATCGCGCGCTCGGCCATTTGATCGAGCAACCACATCGACGCCTCCCTCTGGAGCCAAAGGCGGCCGGGCGTGATCGTACGCCCCACCGGCGTCGCCCCGCGCGCCCAAGTGATTCGGCCAATCTAGCCCAGCGGCTTCAACCGCGTCGACACGACCCCGATCAACCGAAGAGCTTGCGCAGCATATTGAGTATCACGGTCAAAGCGAGCGACACGATGATCATCGAGGTGATCGGGATATAGACGTGCGTTTGCCCGGACTCGATGTGGATGTCGCCGGGGAGCTGGCCGAACCAGGTCAGCAGGCCCGCATAGGCGAGCAGGCCGACCCCGATGAGCACGGCGCCGGCGACGATGAGGATGACAGCGATGGTCTGATTCATGGGCGTGCCCGAGCGCGGCCGGAGGGGGCGGCGACCGCCGCACGTGGCTCGGCCCTGCCCGGCCCCCCATTCGCCGAGATCGCGCGCGTTCGCGACATCGCGCGCTTGCGCTCAGCCTCGATGGCGCGACCCTCGCCCGCCACCCTACCCATCGACGCCCAACTGATGCTCGATCGCGGCGACGATCTCGGGGTCGTCGGGCGGCGTTCGGCTGTCCCAGAGATCGACGAACTCACCGTCGCCATCGATGAGGTACTTGTGGAAATTCCAGGTGGGGCGACCCGCATCACCGAACAAGGTCCCGAGGTCGCGATACAGCGGATGCTCGTCCGGTGGCACGACACGCTGCTTGGTCGTGAGCGGGAAAGTGACGCCGTAGTGTTCGTTGCAGAAGGCGCGGATTGCCGCCTCGTCGCCCGGCTCTTGCTCGCCGAAGTCGTTCGAGGGCACCCCGATGACGGCGAAGCCGTGCGCACCGTAGCGCTCCCACAAGCGTTGCAGGGCCGCATACTGCGGCGTGGTCACGCACTCGGAGGCGGTATTGACCAGCAGGATCACCCGCCCAGCGTAGTCGGCCAGGCGTAGCGGATGTCCGTCGATGCTGGTGAACTCGTAGTCGTGGGCGTTCATGGCGCACATGCGGCGAGCACGGGTTGGCGACGTAGCGGCAGACGACGCGCCCCCGGGGCACGCCGCGGCGGGGCGACACCCGCCGCGGCTGCTCGGGTCAGCCGAGTTGCTGATCGAGCTCGGGCACGGCCTCGAACAGATCCGCGACCAGGCCGTAGTCGGCGACTTCGAAGATCGGCGCCTCGGGGTCGTTGTTGATCGCGACGATCACCTTCGACTCCCTCATACCTGCCCAGTGCTGGATGGCGCCCGAGATACCGATCGCAATATACAGCTCCGGCGCGACCACCTTGCCGGTTTGCCCGACCTGGTAGTCATTGGGCACGAAGCCCGCGTCCACCGCGGCCCGGCTGGCGCCGACGGCAGCACCCAGCTTGCCGGCCAGGCGCTCGACCAGCTGGAAGTTCTCGGCGGAGCCGACGCCGCGACCACCCGAGACCACTACCCTGGCCGTGGTCAGCTCGGGACCTTCCCCGCCATGGATCTCCTCGCCGATGAACTCGGACACGCCTGCATCGGCCCCCGTGTCGACCGACTCGATCGAGGCGGAGCCACCCTCGGCGGCCACGGGATCGAACGAGGTGATGCGCACCGTGATCAGCTTCTGGGCATCGGTCGAGCGCACCGTGGCCATGGCGTTGCCCGCGTAAATGGGGCGTACGAAGGTATCGCTCGATACGACCCGGCTGATGTCGGAGATTTGCTGGACATCGAGCTTGGCCGCCAGGCGCGGCATCACGTTCTTGCCCGCGCCCGTAGAAGCTGCCAGGACGTAGTCGTAGCCACCGGCGACGTTCTCGAGCACCGGGGTGACGTTCTCGGCGAGGCGGTTGGCCAGGTGCTCGGCGTCGGCGACCAGGACCTTGCCAACGCCCGGGACCGCAGCGGCCTGCTCGGCCACGCCGGCGCATTGGTGGCCGACGACCAGGACGTCGATAGCGTCGTCGAGCTGCTGGGCGCAGGCAAGGGCGGAGAGCGTTGCCGACTTGAGCTCGCTGTTGTCGTGCTGTGCGTAGACCAGGGTGCTCATCAGATCACCTTCGCTTCGTTGCGGAGCTTGTCGACGAGCTCGTCGACGCTATTGACCTTCACACCGCCCGCGCGCGCCGGCGGTTCCTCGACCTTGACCGACTCGAGTCGCGGCGTCGGATCCACGCCGAGCTCCTCGAGCGATTTCTCTTCGATCGGCTTCTTCTTGGCCTTCATGATATTGGGCAGCTTGGGGTAGCGCGGCTCGTTGAGGCGCAGATCCACCGTCACCACCGAGGGCAGCTTCACCTTGATCTTCTCGAGGCCGCCGTCGACCTCGCGCGTGAGTGTGAGATCGCCGTCACCGGTCTCGATGGCGGAGACGAAAGTGCCCTGCGACCAGCCGCGCAGTGCCGACAGCATCTGACCCACCTGGCTGGCGTCGTCGTCGATGGCCTGCTTGCCCATCAGCACGAGATCGGGCGCCTCCTCAGCCACCAGGCTGTTGAGGGATTTGGCGACCGCCAGCGGCTCCAGGCCCTCGTCGGCGGTGACGTGCATGGCACGGTCGACCCCCATCGCCAGCGCCGTACGCAGCTGCTCCACCGATTGCGACGGGCCCAGCGTCACCGCCAGCACCTCGCTGGCCACACCCGCCTCCTTCATGCGGACGGCCTCTTCGACGGCGATCTCGTCGAACGGGTTCATCGACATCTTGACGTTGCCTGTCTCGACGCCCGAATTGTCGCTCTTGACGCGAACCTTGACGTAGGCGTCCACGACTCTCTTGACGGGAACCACTATCTTCATGAAGCACCTGCCTTGCGGCCTGAGAAAAAAACGCAGTGGTGGGCGGGGTGCAGCGCCGCACCCCATAACCGTTTCGACCACCCGGCTCGACCCTCGTTCCAAGGGCCAGGCATGCACGCAACCCCCGAGCCCACGCCCAAGGGGTGCACGCGCCGACCACGAGCAACGGCCACCGCAACAACAGCGCGATAGTGTATGGCCCACCCTCCTGCCGGGCCCGCTGCCGTGCGACCCCGGATTTCACAAATGCGTCATGCCGTAAGGGGTGACGGGCGACGGGCGACGGGCGAAGGGCGACCAGCCGGATGTAGACCGGATCGCGTTCCGTGCAATTTCCCAGGCGCGCGCCGTGGAGAAAACGAATCAAAAGCCACAAGGGCGCGTGATCCAGCAAACGCTATCCGGCACATGCCGCATTGCGTTCCGTCCACAGCCCCGACGATATGCGGACCGCGCCCGTTCGACGGGTGCGTGGCCGGTGGGCACCGCAAACGCCATCCGGCGATGGGCGATATCGGGCTGGACAAGGCATTTCGTTCGAAGTAGGCCGGCACTCGTCCCTTCGACCATCGAGCGACCGAATCGACCCAGAAAATTCAACCGCCCGCATGCCTTCATCGCGCACAGACGATTGCCGGCATTCGGGCGCGACGGCGGGGCGGATGGGCGCTACAATCGCGCGCTCCAACCGCCCGCCAGGCGAGAGCGCACAGCGATGCACGACAAAGACATCAACGGCCGCCAGCTCGCCACCGAGATCCTCGACGGCGTGGCCCACGATGTCGCCCGGCTCCAGAACGCGGGCTGGCATCCCAAACTGATCTCGATCAGTGTCGGCGACAATCCGGCCGCAGCGTTCTACGTGCGCAATCAGCGGCGCAAGTGCGAGCGGGTCGGCATCGCCTTCGAGCAACGCCACTACGGTCCCGAGATCACCCAGGAAGAGCTCCACGCAGCCATCTGGGCACTCAATGTCGATCCGCGCGTGACCGGCATCATCCTGCAGCGGCCCATGCCGCACGGGATCTCGGAGAAGCAGGCGCAAGCGGCGATCGATCCCCTCAAGGACGTCGAGGGCATGCATCCGGCCTCGATCGGCAATATCGTCTATCGCGAGCTCGATCTCGCCCCTTGCACCGCCATGGCCTCGATCGAGCTATTACGGCGCACGGGCACCCAGATCGAGGGCATGGAGGCCACCGTGATCGGCCACTCCGAGATCGTGGGCAAGCCCATCGCCTTCTTGCTGATGGCCGAGGGCGCAACGGTGACCGTGTGCCACCACATGACCCGCGACGTGCAGCTGCACTCGCGCCGCGCCGACGTGGTGTTCGTCGCGGTGGGCAAACCGGACCTGCTCACCGGCGATATGATCAAGCCCGGCGGGGTCGTCATCGACATCGGGATCAACCAGGTCACCGACGCCGACGGCACAGAGCGCATCGTGGGCGACTGCAATTACGCCTCGTGCTACGAGACCGCCGGCTGGATCACCCCGGTGCCCGGGGGCGTGGGCCCGGTCACCGCCGCCGTGCTCATGCGCAACGCCGCCGTCGCCACCCAGCGGCTGAAGAGCCACTACGAAGCGCAGCTGCGCCAGCGGCTCTAGCCCAATCGCCGGGCCGGTGCCGTGGGCAGGTCAATCGGTCGGCGGCGGTGCGGGCGAGCGCCCCTCGGGCGGGAAGTCGATACGCACCCGGTAGTTGCCGTCGCCATCGGGATTGGGCAGGTTCGACACGCCCTCATAGCGCAATAGCGCACCGGTGTCGCGGTGATAGGCGACATCGATGGGATCGGCCAGCCAGCGCAGGATCGTGCTCTGGGGCTCGAAGCGAATCTGGACGGCCGGCGCGCCGAGCACGCGGGCCTCGCCGATCTTGCGCAGCCGATAGTCGTAGGTGGCGAGCCGCCCCGGCGCGGCGAACGGGAACGTGAGCTCGTCACCGCGCTTGAGTTCGTCAAGGCGGCGATAGATCACCACATCGAAGCCCGCGTCGGCGACGAGCTCGGCCGGGGCGTCGATCTCGACCCGCTCCATGGCCGCATCGCCGCCCTCGCGGCGGAACAGGGCGGCCCGGTCCCGGGCGATCCACTCCAAGCCCTCAACGTAGCCGGTGCGCTCGTCCGTCAGGCGGAACGCCGGGGCGCTCGCCCGGCGGGAGAAGTCGACGCGCTTGCGCGCGATCACGCGGTCGTCGGGCGTACGGTAGGTCACCTCGTCGCCCACTAGCTCGCCCGATTCGACCACGGGCTCGTGGATCTCGCGATACACCTTCTCGCCCGTCGCCAGGGAGTAGGCATGACCGACGCGACGCTCGAGCGCGGCATCGGGGACCGGCCCGGCAACGCCCCCGAGCGGCGCGGCGACCAGGACGCCGGTGAGTATCGAGGTGCCCACGCAGGCGCGCCAGCGACGCGCTGCGTCCATCAACCGCTGGATCGCCATGGTTGTCTCCGGGCGCTCGTGGTTGCCACTAGGCTTGATTTCCGACCAATTCGATCAGGTTTGTTCTGCCCCGGTCAAACCGCGCGCGCGCCGATCTCGCGCGATCCCGTGGCTTTCTCCGCCACTTCGGCGGGGAAAGCGTCATTTAGAGACCGGTTTGACCCAGTCACTGCCCCGGCATAATATCGTTCAAAACGTCCAGAGGTCCGTCCTCCGTCATGAAGACCGTCCTATCCCCGAAGGAACTCGGCGCTGCCATCGGCGTGAGCGAATCCTCGCTCAAGCGCTGGGCGGATAGCGGGCGCTTGCATGTCGCGCGCACAGCGGGCGGTCACCGACGAATCCACCTCGAGGAGGCGGTCCGCTTCATCCGCGAATCCGGCTTCGCGGTGCAGCGCCCGGATCTACTGGGCCTGGACGACATCAGTCAAATCGACCGCCGGATGGCCACCGAGGACCCGGCGGAGCAGTTCTACCAGGCCGTGGTCGAGGGCCGGGCCGAGCACGCGCGCGGCATCGCGCTGAACCTCTACGTCGAGGGCATCGCGCTCGCGCAGGTCGTCGATGACGTGATTGCACCGGCGATGGCTCGGATGGGCGACATGTGGGAGCACAACCCCGAAGGCATCTTCTACGAGCATCGCGCCTCCGACATCTGCAATCAGACACTCAACCGAATCCGCAGCCTGGTGGCCGCGAACGATGCGGGCGCGGTGGCCGTCGGCGGCGCGCCCGAGGACGACCCCTACGTCCTGCCATCGCTGATGGCCGCCACGGTGCTTGCCTCGGAAGGCTGGTCGGAGGTCAATCTGGGCTCATTCACACCGCTGACCGTGCTCGCGCGCGCGGCCTCCGAGTGCGATGCCCAGCTGGTGTGGCTGGCGTTATCGGTCAATCGCCCGCCCGAGGCGACCGACGCCTTGGTCGACGAATTGCTAGCCGAGCTCAACCGCGCCGGCAGCGACGCCAACGTGGTGGTGGGCGGGCCGGGCATGGGCCAGCGCCGCCAGCGCGGGATTGCTGGGTTATATTGCGCCGCCTCGATGTCGGAGCTCGCAGCCTTCGCACGCGGGTTGCGTACGGGCGTCACCGAGCCCGAGCGCCGGGCGCGTTCTTAGCAGGGGAGTAGATCAATGGCACGCGAGTCCGCTTTCGGCCGAGTCCGACTGGACGCGCTGTGGTCCTGGTTGATCACCGACGCGAGGGACGATTCGCTCGATCCCAGCGAGGACGAGCGCATCGACTGGCTTCGGGCGCTGCCTTTCATCGGCATCCACGTCGCCTGTCTGGGCGTCTTCTGGGTGGGCTTTTCGTGGACGGCGCTAGCGGCTTGCCTGGGCGCCTACCTGCTTCGCATGTTCTGCATCACAGCCTTCTACCATCGCTACTTCGCGCATCGGGCATTCAAGACGAGCCGTGTATTCCAGTGCGTGATGGGCATTCTGGGGTGCACGGCGGGTCAGCGCGGCCCGCTTTGGTGGGCCGCTCACCACCGTCATCACCACGGCCACGCCGACGAGCACGACGACGCCCACTCGCCCGACCAGCACGGCCTGCTCTGGTCGCACATGGGATGGTTCCTCACGCGTGGCAATTTCGCCACGCGCTGGCGCTTCGTGCGCGACTGGGCGCGCTACCCCGAGCTGCGCTGGCTCAATCGCCTCGATTGGGTGCCGTTCATTGCCTTCGGCGCCGCCATGTACGCCCTCGGGGCCACGCTGGCGGCGCTCGCGCCGGCGCTGGCGACCAACGGTCCACAGCTATTGGTTTGGGGCTTTTTCGTCTCGACCGTGCTCGTCTATCACGGCACCTATACCATCAACTCACTGGCGCACAAGTTCGGCCGGCGGCGTTTCGCGACCAAGGATTCGAGCCGCAACAATCTCTGGCTGTCGCTGATCACGCTGGGCGAGGGCTGGCACAACAATCACCACCACTACCCCGCGACCGCACGGCAAGGCTTCTACTGGTGGGAGCTCGATCCCACCTGGTACGCGCTGATCGCGCTGTCGTGGACGGGGCTGATCCGCGATCTGCGCCCTGTACCCAAGGCGGCCCTGGAGCGCCAACGCCTGCGCGGCGCGGCCTGAGTCGATGGACGCCCCCGCGCCCCGGCGGATCGCGGTCGTGGGTGCCGGCGTGTCCGGCCTGGTCGCCGCCTATGTATTGGCACAGCGCCACGAGGTGGTCGTGTTCGAGGCGGAGGCATGCGCCGGTGGCCATGCCCACACGATCACGGTGGACGATCCCGCGGGCCCTGTCGCGCTGGACACTGGTTTCCTGGTTTTCAACCCGAGCCACTATCCACTGTTCAGCCGCCTCCTGGATCGAGTCGGCATCGCCAGCCAGGCCACCGAGATGAGCTTCTCGGTGCGCGACGACCGCAGCGGCCTCGAGTGGGCGGGCTCGCCCTCACTGAACTCGGTCTTCGGCCAGCGCCGCAATCTATTGCGTCCCAGCTTCTGGCGCATGCTGGCCGACATCGTCGCCTTTGGCCGTGACGGCCGGCGCATCGCCGCGGATCCCGACGAGGACCGCGACGTCGCGACGTTCGCCACCGAGCGCGGCTATAGCCGGGCGTTCGTGGAGCGTTACCTGCTGCCGCTGGGCGCGTCGTTGTGGTCTTGCCCGGAGAACGCCTTCGCGCGCTTTCCCATCCGCTTCGTCGCCGAGTTCCTGCACCACCACCACATGCTCGACCTCACCGGCCGTCCGCCGTGGCGCTCGATCCCGGGTGGCTCGCGGCGCTATGTCGAGGCCTTGTGCGAGCGCTCGGCAGCGCGACTGCACCTGGCGACCCCGGTCCATGCGATCGCGCGGCGCGACGACGGCGTCGCCGTCACGACCGCCGACTCGACCCAACGGTTCGACGAGGTCGTGCTGGCCGTGCATGCCGACCAGGCCCTCGAGCTACTGGGCGAGGACGCCGATGCCACCGAGCGCGACATCCTCGCGGCCTTCCCCTACCAGGTGAATGACGCCGTGGTGCATTGCGACACCAGCGTGCTGCCGCGCCAGCGGCGGTGCTGGGCCGCCTGGAACCACTGGCGACCCGCCGATGACCGCGGGGGTATCAGCGTCACCTACAATCTCAACCGGCTACAGCGACTGGATGCACGGCACACCTGGTGTGTGACCCTCAACGCAGGCGCTGCAGTCGATCCGAGCCGCATCGCCGCCCGCTTGCGCTACCATCATCCCATGTTCACGCGCGATCGCCGCAGCGCGCAGGCGCGCCACGATGAGCTCATTCGGCACCGGGGCGTGTCGTACTGCGGTGCCTACTGGGGCTTCGGCTTCCACGAGGATGGCGTGCGCAGCGCCTGTGCCGTCGCGGCGGCCTTCGGGGAGAGCTTGTGAGCCAGCACAGCGCGCTCTATGAAGGCACGGTCCGGCATCGGCGTTTCGGCCCGCGCCCCCACGCGTTTCGCTACCGCGTGTGCATGCTCTATCTCGATCTCGACGAGCTCGAGACGGTGTTCGCCGGACGTTGGTTCTGGTCGTACAACCGCGGCAACTGGGCGGCCTTCCACCGACGCGATTATCTCGGACCCGCCGATCACCCCCTCGATGCGGCGGTGCGCGAGCGCGTTGAGGCAACGACGGGCTGGACCCCGGGCGGGCCCATTCGCCTGCTGACGCACCCACGCTACGCCGGCTACGTATTCAATCCGGTCAGCTTCTACTACTGCTTCGACCGCAGCGACACCCATCTTGAGGCCATTGTCGCCGAGGTCACCAACACGCCCTGGAACGAGCGCCACGCCTACGTTTTGCCGGTTGCCGCGCCCGGCCAACGCCACCATCGCTTCCAATTGCAAAAGCGGCTCCATGTCTCGCCCTTCTTTGCCATGGACTACGACTACGACTGGCGCTTCTGGCAACCGAGCGAGCGTCTGGCGGTCTACATGCGCAACGAGCGCGGCGGGCGGGCGGAGTTCGACGCAGCCCTGAGCCTGACGCGGCGCCCGCTGGACGGACCCGGGCTCGCGCGCGCGCTGGCGGCCTATCCATTGATGACGGCCAAGGTCACGGCCGCCATCCACTGGCAAGCGCTGCGGCTATGGCTCAAGGGCAATCCCGTCCATCCCCACCCGAACAAGCGCGGCGTGCCCCACGGGCGCTGACCCGTGCCGGCCGCAACCACGGGCGGACGGCGCGGTTGGAATCTGTGACAAAATAGCCCGCGTTCGAATCGAGGGCTCGGTCCCCCGCATGCGCACCTACACCTGCATCTGTGGCCAGCGGCTGTTCTTCGACAACACCGAGTGCCTGAACTGCCGCCGCAAGACGGGCTGGTGCCCGCACTGCCGGGCCGTGCGCGGGCTCGACTGCGGCGACGAAGGTCAATGGCACTGCACGGCAAGCGAGTGTGGCCGCAGCCTGGTGCCGTGCTGGAACTACAGCGAGCACGGCGTGTGCAATCGCATGGTCGATGCGGCGGCCGCGGGTGAGCGCCCGTTTTGCACCGGATGCCGCCACAACAACACGATCCCCGACGTCGCGATCGCGGGCAATCACGACAAGTGGGCCCGTATCGAAGCCGCCAAGCGCCGCCTGTTCTTCGGTCTGGATCTGCTGGGACTGCCCTATGGAACGGCCGCCGACGGCTTCGACCCGCCGCTGGAGTTCGATTTCAAGGCGGAGCTGGTGCGCGACCGCGAGGTCTGGCATACGATGAGTCCGGTCGAGCGCGTATTCACCGGGCATGCGCGCGGGCGCATCACGATCAACCTCGACGAGGCCGACGACGCCGAGCGCGAGCGTCGCCGCGTCGACATGAAAGAGGCGCACCGCACCCTGATCGGCCACTTCCGCCACGAGATCGGCCACTACTACTGGGAGCTGCTGGTGCGGGGACGCTGCGAGCCGGCCTTCCGCGCCTTGTTCGGCGACCACGACGACCCGCCTTACGGTGAGGCGCTCAAGCGCTACTACGACGAGGGCGCGGCGCCGGACTGGCCCGAGCGCTGTGTCTCCGCCTACGCCACGATGCACCCGTGGGAGGATTTCGCCGAGACCTTCGCGCTCTATCTCGACATGATCGCCGTCCTCGACACCGCGCAGCACTGGGGCATGAGCGATGTGGCACTGCCCGACACCGGTGTGGATACCTTGGTCAGCGCGTACATCGGGCTCGGACTCCAGCTCAACGAGATCAACCGGGAGATGGGCTTACTCGATGTGGTGCCGGAGGTCCTCGTCGAGCCCGTGAGGCGCAAGCTGGGCTTTATCGATGCGCTCGTGCGCGCGGCCGCACGGGGCGAGCCCACCCCCGCGAGTCTGGACGGCGAGGTGGCCGAATGAGCGATACGACGACCCATCAAGGGCTACTGCAAGGCTACGATCCCGGCGAGTGCTTCTGCGAGATGCTGGTCTCGCGCGAGCGACCGGCGAGCCACACGGCGACCCTGCGTGCGCGCCTCGACGCGATGCCACTGGAGGAGCTGCACCAACGCCAGCGCGACGCCGAGCTCGAGCTCTACAACTTCGGCATCACCTTCACCGTCTACACGCACAAGGACGCCATCGATCGTATCCTGCCATTCGATGTGATCCCGCGGGTGTTGCCGCCCGACGATTGGGACCACATCGAGCGTGGTGTCCAGCAGCGCGTCCAGGCGATCAATCTGTTCCTCCACGACGTCTACCACGAGCGACACATCATCAACGACGGCGTCGTCCCGCCCGACGTGGTCTTCGCCAACGCCAACTACCGCCCGGAGATGGAGGGCCTGGATCTACCCTGCGGCACCTACGTCCACATCGACGGCTCCGACCTCATCCGTGGCGATGACGGCGCGTTCTACGTCCTCGAGGACAACGCGCGCTGCCCCTCGGGCGTGTCCTACATGGTCGAGAATCGCCATCTGGTGCTGCGCACATTCCCCGACCTGATCGACGGGCTCCCGGTGCGCGCCGTGTCGAACTACGGCCAGCAGCTGCGCGAGGCGCTGGGCGAGACCGCGCCAGCGGGCGTCGACGACCCCACCGTCGTGCTGCTGTCGCCGGGGACCTACAACGCCGCCTACTTCGAGCACATCTTCCTCGCCCGCGAGATGGGCGTGGCCCTGGTCGAGGGCCATGACCTGGTGGTCGTCGACGACCACGTCTACATGAAGACCATCCGCGGGCTGCAGCCCGTCCACGTCATCTATCGCCGCATCAACGACGACTTCCTCGACCCGCGCGCGTTCAATCCGGAGAGCCTGCTGGGGGTCGCGGGGCTGATGCAGGCCTATCGCAAGGGCAACGTCAATCTGGCCAATGCCATCGGCACGGGCATCGCCGACGACAAGGCTCTATACGCCTACATGCCGCGCATCATCCGCTACTACATGAACGAGCATCCCATCCTTCCCAATGTCGAGACCCATCTCTGCCGCGAGCCCGAGGGGCTGCAATACACCCTCGATCACCTGCACGAGCTGGTGGTCAAGCCGGTCGGCGAGGCGGGTGGCTACGGCATCACGGTGGGTCCGCATGCGACGGCCGACGAGCTGGAGGCCTGCCGGCAAAAAATCCTGGACCAGCCGCACAACTGGATCAGCCAGCCCATGATCAATCTATCGGTGTCGCCGACCCTGGTCGATGCGGGTATCGAGCCGCGCCATGTCGATCTGCGGGTGTTCGCGGTCACCGGGCGCGAGACCTGGGTCGCGCCGGGCGGACTCTCGCGGGTGGCGCTGCGCAAGGGCTCGCTGATCGTCAACTCGTCTCAGGGCGGGGGGTCGAAGGACACCTGGGTATTGCGGGACGAGGCCGGCTGATGACGAATCTGCTGTCGCGCTATGCCGATGCCATCTTCTGGGTGGCGCGCTATACCGAACGCGCCGAGAACATCGCGCGCATCCTCGACGCCAACGAGACCTTCTCGCGCGACAGCCGCGGCGGGCACAACTGGCGCGCGATCCTCCAGCTCTACGCCGACGAGGCGCGCTTTTTCCAGGAGCACGCCACCGCCTCGGCCGAAAGCGTTCTCTACTTCTACACCCTGGATCAGCGCAACCCGACCTCGATCCTTTCCGACCTGGGCCAGGCCCGGGCCAATGCGCGCACCCTGCGCCCGCTGATCTCGACCGAGATGTGGACGCAGCTCAACGTGCTCTACAACCGGGTGCGCGCCCTGGGACCGCAAGAGGTTGCCGAGCCGCGACTGGCACGCTTCTGCGCGCTCATCCGCGAGGGCTGCCAGACGCACACCGGCATCACCGAGGGCACGTTCTACCGCGACGAGGGCTGGTGCTTCTATCAACTGGGCAAGCAGATCGAACGCGCCGACCAGACGACCCGGCTGCTCGACACCAAATATCACCTGCTTCTGCCCTCGCCCGAGGATGTGGGCTCCCAGCTCGACGTCAGTCGCTGGAACGCGCTGCTGCGCTCGGCGGCGGGCTACCACGCCTTCCGGCGGCTGCACCCGCGCGGCATGACACCGGCGGACGTCGCCAGCTTCATGCTGTTCCACGAGCCCTTCCCGCGCTCGGTGGCCGCCTGCGTCAGCGAGATCGGCGAGCATCTCACCACCCTGCGCTCGGCCTATGGCGTGCCCGGGGCGACGGCGGCGATCGGGCGGCTGGACGAGCTGCGGACCCTGCTCGCGGGCTGGAGCATCGACGCCGTCATCGCCCACGGCCTCCACGAATTCATCGACGACGTCCAGCGCCACCTCAACGCGCTGTCGATGGAGATCGGCCGCGACCTGCTCGGCCACGGTACGTGATGCCGGCACGAGTGAATCCGACACCCCGGGCAGCGCGAACACCTGCCCTCTCGTCCGTCACCCGCGAGGGTCGTCATGGCCACCGGTTCGGATCCGTCGATGCCAACGCGTGACACCCCGGCCCACACCCGGGCGCCCGGCCACGGGGGCCGCCTCGATCGCCTCGCACGGCGCCTGCTGGTGGGCCAACTGGGGCGCCTCGAGCAGGGCAGCCTGACGCTGGTCGACACCGACGAGCGCCACTTCGGCGTCTTGGGCGGTGAACCCAGCGCCCGGGTGACGGTCCACCGCCCGCGCTTTTTCCGGCGCGCTGTCCTCGGCGGCGCCCTCGGCGTCGCCGGCGCCTATCTCGACGGCGACTGGGACGCCGACGACCTCGCCGGCCTGTTCCGGCTCTTCCTGCGCAACGAGGGCCGCCTGGGTCGCCTCGACAGCGGCGCCGCTCGGCTGGCCACCGCCGTCTATCGCCTGGCCCAATGGGCCCGGCGCAACACGCCCAGCGGCAGCCGCCGCAATATCCGCGACCACTACGATCTGGGCAATGACCTGTTCCGGTTGTTCCTGGACGAGTCGATGACCTATTCCTGCGCCTTGTTCGGGGATCGCGCGACTGATCTGGCCAGCGCCCAGCGGGCGAAGCTCGATCGCATCTGCCAAAAGCTCGATCTGGGTCCGGGCGCCCACGTCCTCGAGATCGGCACGGGCTGGGGCAGCTTCGCCATCCACGCGGCCGAGCACTACGGCTGCCGCGTCACCACGACCACGATCTCGCCGGCGCAGTACGCGCTCGCTGCCGAGCGGGTCCGCGCCCGCGGCCTCGAGGACCGGATCACGCTGCTACAGTCCGACTATCGGGATCTCACGGGCGAATACGACCACATCGTCTCGATCGAGATGATCGAGGCAGTGGGGGCGAGCCATCTGCCCACGTTCCTGGGCCACTGCAGTGCCCGACTGCGCCCCGATGGGCGCATGCTGCTGCAAGTGATCGCCACGGGCGAGCAGTACTACGATCGCTATCGCCGCTCCGTCGATTTCATCCAGCACTACGTATTCCCGGGCAGCCACTGCCCCGCCCTGCGCGCCGTATTGACCGCCATGGGCCAGACCTCGGACCTGCGGGCGACGCACATGGAGGATCTCACGCCCGACTACGTGCTGACGCTGCGGCACTGGCGCGCCAACTTCCGCGCCGCCGCCGACGATGTGCGCGCCCTGGGGTATCCCGAGCGCTTCCTGCGGCTATGGGACTATTACCTGCAGTACTGCGAGGCCGGCTTCGCCGAGCGCCACGTGGCCGATCTCCAGCTCGTGCTCGACAAGCCGGACACCGTGGCGCCACCCGTGCGCCCCGCCATCGCCAAGGAGTGCGCTGCATGAGCGCCAACAAGCCCGGTCTCGCCCTGATCCTATGGAACATCGTCTCGCTGAACATCGGCTGGTGGTCGAGCGTTCTGTCGGCCGCCCAGGGGCTCGTCTGGATCGGCCCCACGGTGATCGCGGTGCTCGTCGCCATCCATCTGACACTGATGCCGGCGCGGCGACGCGAGATCGCCAACATGGCCGCCGCGGGCCTGTTCGGCTACGGGGTCGACTCGGTGCTGGTGATCACCGGTGCCTTCGGTATACCGGCAAGCGCACAGGTCGGCTGGCCATCACCCGTCTGGATGGTGGCGTTGTGGGTCAATTTGGCGACCGCGCTCAACATCGCCCTCTACTGGCTCGTCAAAAAGCGCGTGCTCGGGGCAGTGCTCGGCGCGGTCGGCGCCCCGCTGGCCTATATGGGCGGCTGGCAGTTCGGCGGCTTAACCGCGCCGGCGGGCGTCTGGGTGCTCGCCGGGGCGGTGGCGGTCGAATGGGCGATTGCCACACCCCTCGTGCTCACGGGCGCGGTCTACATCGCGCGCTGGATGGGGCGTCCCGTGCCCGCTGAAGCGGGGGCCGAGTCGTGATCAACCAGGCCTTCATCGATCGAGCGCTGGACTGGGTCGAGCTCGGGCGCATCCCCGATCCGGCCGTGCGCGCGGGTATACGGCGGCTGTGCAAAGCACGCCTGGCACGCGAGACCGCGGGGGACTGCGAGGCCCGCCGCGCACGCGAGCGCGAGTTCGTCGCCGCCATGGACGCCGGTCCCATCGCCCCCGTGCCCGAGGCCGCCAACGAGCAGCACTACGAGCTGCCAGCCGAGTTCTTCACGCGCGTACTGGGCCACCGCCTCAAGTACAGCGGTTGCCTGTTCGACCAGGCCGAGGGCGACCTCGATGCCGCCGAGGACCGCTCGCTGGCGCGTACCTGCGCGCACGCGGGCTTGGCCGACGGTCAGGCCGTGCTCGAGCTCGGCTGTGGCTGGGGGGCGCTGACCCTGTGGATGGCCCAGCAGTACCCGGCCAGCCGCATCACGGCCGTGTCGAACTCGGCCACGCAGCGTGCATTCATCGAGGCGCGCGCCCGCGAGGCGGGCCTGACGAACGTGCGTGTGGTCACCGCCGACATGAACCACTTCGACCCCGACGATGGTCCGTTCGACCGGGTGGTATCGGTCGAGATGTTCGAGCACATGCGCAACTGGCGCGCGCTCCTGGACCGGATTGCGGACTGGCTGAGGCCGGGTGGCCAGCTGCTCATGCATGTGTTCTGCCACCGGGAGATGCCCTACGCGTTCACGCCCGAGGGCGCGACCGACTGGATGGCGCGGCATTTCTTCACCGGCGGCATCATGCCCAGCGACTCCTTGGCACTACGCTTCCAGGATCGGCTGCGCTCGGTGGATCAATGGCGCTGGAGCGGGCGTCACTACAGCGCCACAGCCAATGCTTGGCTGGCCAACCTGGACCGCCGCCGCGACGAGCTGATGCCGATCCTGGAGGCGACGTACGGAGCCGATGCCGAGCGCTGGCGCCAGCGCTGGCGCGTCTTCTTCATGGCCTGCGCCGAGCTCTTCGGCCTGCACAACGGCGACGAGTGGTGGGTGGTGCACCACCGCCTGGAGAGACCCGATGAAGAGCGCAGCTAACCGGATGGGGCACGGCGCGCCCGTGTTGGGGCTTACTGTCATCACCGCCATGGTGCTCGCGTGCGGCTACGCGGCCACTCAGGGCTCGCTCTGGAACCAGTTCGTGGCCATCGCGAGCATCGCCTGGGGCCAGGTGCTGCTGGTCGACTTGTACGCCGGCTTCGCCTTGTTCGCCGGCTGGATTGCTTGGCGCGACGGCCACTGGCCCGCCTGGACGGCCGGCTGGATCATCGCCCTGCTGGCTCTGGGGAACGTGGTAGCCGGTGTGTATGTGTTGCTAGCATGGCGGGCAAGCGGGGGCGACGCGCGCACGTTCTGGCTGGGCGAGCGAGGCTGACGCAGCCGCGCCCGGGGCTCGTGGCCCGTCGGGGCGCGGCTTGGCACCGACGAGACGAAGGAACGGCACGCGGTCCCGCGCCCAACGGGGCCCAAGCCAACGGCAGGCACTGACCATGGCGACCAGGAACGACACGCCGAAGGAAACCACCCAATCCGGCTCGGGTTGGGTCAGCTCGATCTACCAGCAGCTGCGCGAGGATATCCTGGGTTTGCGCGTGCGCTCGGGCGAGGCGCTCGACGAGGCCGCGCTGGCTCAGCGCTTCGGCTGCAAGCGCGCGGCGGTGCGGGAAGCATTGGTTCGGCTCTCCGCCGAGGGCTGGGTGGAGCTCACCGCCGATCGCGGGGCCCGCGTGGTGCGTATCGACTTGGCCGAGCTGCCGCGTTTCATCGAGGCCATCGATCTGGTCTCGCGAGCGATCAATCGCTACGCCGCCGAGCGGCGCACCGAAGGGGATCTCGCGGCCATCGAGAACGCGGCCCGTCTATTCGACGTGGAGGCCGAGACCGGCGATCCGGTGGCGCTGGCCGAGCACAACCACAATCTCCACATGGCGGTCGCCAGCGCCGCCGACAATGGCTATCTCCAGGCGACCTACCGCCAGCTGTTCGATCACGGCACGCGCATGCTGCACTTGGCCTTCGGCCGCGCCCGCACCGACAGTGAGCAGCAGCGACGCCACCTCGCGCGGGTGTCGGCGGACCACGCCGAACTGATCGCCGCCATCCGCCAGGGCGACGGCGCCCGCGCCGAGGCGGTTGCACGCACCCATACGGCGCTGTTCCGCCAACGCCTCTACGACTATCTGCACCGCGAGAGCACCGACGAAATCGACCTCTCCACCGATGCCGTTTGATCGCCCGGGTGCTCAAACGGCGGAGTGGCGGGCGATCGGGTGACACGCCACGGCCGGCGCCGGGCGTCGGCGGGCCCATCAGGGCGCCTGCGAGGCTGGCCCGGCGGAGCCGGGATCGATGCCCCACGGGCGTCTGCGCCGGGGCTTGCC
>CAYUKN010000034.1:0-21374 GCA_964445325.1 uncultured Ectothiorhodospiraceae bacterium | reverse complement strand
ACGCTCGCCCATGTCTGAACACTGGCGCAACCGGATCACAGGCAGCGGGGTCGTGGACGCGACCGCGCTCACCGCGCACCCGCTGAACTTCCGCGACCACCCGGTCAGCCAGCGCGACGCCGTCGACGGGCTGCTCGACTCGGTCGGCTGGCTCAAGGAGGTCATCGTCAACGAGCGCACGGGGCGCGTGATCGACGGGCACCTGCGCGTGGAGCGCGCCGAGGCCCGCGGCGAGTCCGTGCCGGTCCAATACGTCGACCTGTCGGAGAACGAGGAAGCGGTCGTGCTAGCCTCGCTCGACCCGCTGGCCGAGGCCGCAACGACCGACCGCGAGCAACTCGACGACCTGCTCGGGGCCATCGACGACGACGCCGAGGCGTTCGGCGACCTCAAGCGCCGCGTCGCCGAAGTCCACGGCATCGGCCAGGGCGAGGGCGCGGGGGGCGACGAGCAGAGCAACGACGACGGCAAGGCGTCATTCGTGCGCTGCCCGCGCTGCAGCCACGAGTGGGAACCGGCCGCCCCGGATGAATGACCGACCAAGGTGTGAACCATGACGACCCCGCGCAGACCCGGCCAGAAGCGATCGCGCGAGCAGCGGCTCTACGACCAGCGCCGCATCGCCGAGCTGCGCTTGAAACGCTGCACGCAGCAAGAGATCGCCGACGAGGTCGAAGTCTCGCCGGCCACCGTCAAGCGCAGCCTGCGCAAGATCGAGGACGAGTGGCGCGAGGCCGCGAAGGCCGCCATCGACGAGTACAAGATGGAGGAACTGGCCCGCCTGGAGCAGATGGAGCGCGAGCTGTGGGCGCAGTGGGCCGCCTCCAAGCAGGAGCAGACCAAGCGCATCGTCGAGGAAAAGCAGGGCGGGCGCCAGGTGCGTCTGGAGACCACGACCGCGGTCGGCGAGCCTCGCTTCATGACGCTGCTCGTGCAGATATCGCAGCGCCGCTCCTCGCTGCTCGGCCTCGACAGCCCGCAGAAGGTCGCCTCGACGACGCCGGACGGCGGCGAAGCCTCGCCCGGCGCCACGCTGGTGCTGCCGCCCACGGCACCTGGAGTCGATGAATGGCTGCGACAATACGGCCCGAGCGGGACGAACTCACAGGGCGATGGCTGACGTGGACGCCGCAACCCGGCCCGCAGTCGGCGCTTACCTCGTGCCCGGTCGAGGAGGTCCTGTACGGCGGGGCGCGCGGCGGCGGCAAGACCGACGGGCTCGCCGGCTCGTGGCTGCGTCACTGGGTGGATCACGGCAGCAACGCCCGGGGCATCCTATTCCGGCGCACCTACGACGAGCTCGAGGAAGTGCTCGCGCGGCTGCTGGACCTTCTGCCGCCGCTCGGGGCGCGCTACCGCGCCGGCGCCAAGACGTTCTATATGCCCCAGGGCGGCCCCTCGGGCGGCTTCCTCAAGCTGCGCTACCTGGAGGCCGAGCGCCACGCCAGCCGCTACCAGGGGCACAGCTACACGTGGCTCGGCATCGACGAGGCTGGCAACTTCCCGACGCCGGCGGGCATCGATCGCCTGCGCGGGACCATGCGCTCGAAGGCCGGCGTGCCACCGCTGATGCGCCTCACGGCGAACCCCGGCGGCGTAGGCCATGCGTGGATCAAAGAGCGCTACATCGACCCCGGGCCGGCGATGGTCCCGTTCACCGACGAGACCACCGGGGCGCGGCGGGTGTATATCCCGAGCCGGGTGTCGGACAACCCGGCGCTACTCGACGCCGACCCGAACTACGTCGAGCGCCTGCGCGCCTCGGGCCCGCCGTGGCTGGTGCAGGCATGGCTCAAGGGCGACTGGAGCGCGAGCGCCGACGGCGGGGTGTTCAGCCCCGAATGGTTCCGCTACTACGACCGGCTGCCGCCCGACGCCTTCCTGATCCAGTCCTGGGATACGGCGAGCAAGGCGGGCGAGCTCCACGACTACAGCGTGTGCACGACCTGGGGCGTGTCGCGGCTCGGGTTCTTCCTGGTCGACGTCGACCGGCAGAAGCTGACCTATCCGGCGCTCAAGCGCGCGATCGTGGACAACGCGGCGCAGCACGTCCCGCGGGCCATCATCATCGAGGACAAGGGCAGCGGCACGTCGGCGATCCAGGAGCTGCGCGGCGAGACCGCGTTGCCGATCGTGCCCTACGAGCCGGGCGACAAGGACAAGGTCACGCGGGCGATGGGGGTGACGAGCCTGTACGAAGCGGGTCGCGTATTCCACCCGCGCAGCGCCCCGTGGCTCCAGGACCACGAAATCGAGCTGACGATCTTCCCCGAGGGCGCCCACGACGACCAGGTCGACTCGGTCGTGCAGGCGCTCGCCTATGCGAACCGGCACGCGAACCGGGACGCGGTGCAAATCTACGGCGGCGGCCGGCGACGCGCCAGCGCCGACGCCCAACTCTGACGGAGGCCCCGACATGGCCGTGAAGAAGCCGACCTTCCAGGAACTCGCCACCGACGACAGCGCCCACCAGGTGCGCGGCTTCGGATCCACGCTCGTGATCCCGAGCGACAACGTGCTGCGCGCGCGGGGCGGACACTATCGCATCTACTCGGACCTGCTGCGCGACGACCAGGTCGCGAGCACGTTGCAACAGCGCCGCCTCGCGCTCACGCAGGCCGAGTGGCGCGTCGACGCCGCCGGCAAGAGCCGCCAGGACAAGGCCCTGGCCGACTTCATCCGCGAGCAGCTCGAGGGCCTGCGCTGGGACGATCATACGGCCAAGATGCACTATGCCACGTTCTACGGCTACGCCGTGGGCGAGTGCATGTGGGCGCGCGAGGGCAACCGGGTCGTGCTCGACGATATCAAGGTGCGCCGGCGCGAACGCTTCGGCTTCGACCAGTCCCGCCAGCTGTACCTCGTCGACAACTTCGCCAAGCCCCGGCGCATGCCCGAGCGCAAGTTCTGGACCGTGGCGACCGGGGCGGACAACGACGACGACCACTACGGCCTCGGCCTCGCGCACGCGCTCTACTGGCTGGTCTATTTCAAGCGCCACGACTTCCAGTTCTGGCTGTCGGCCGTCGAGAAGTTCGGCAGCCCCACGGCCACGGCGAAAGTGCCGATGGGGCAGTTCAGCGACGACGAGGCGCGCCAGCGCGTGCACGACGCCCTCGACGCGATCCACACCGACAGCAGCGTCGTGCTGCCCGATAACGCCGAAATCGAGCTGCTCGAGGCGTTCCGCAGCGGCGCGAGCAACCAGGGCGAGCTGCTGCGCGTGCTCGACGCGGCGATCGCTAAGGTGGTGCTGTCGCAGACCATGACGACCGACAACGGCTCGTCGCGGGCGCAGGCCGAGGTCCACCAGGACGTCAAAGACGAGGTCGTCAAGGCCGACGCGGACCTGCTGCACGAGGCGTTCATCAACGGCCCCGTGCGCTGGCTGCGCGACTGGAACTTCCCGAACGCCGCGCTGCCGCGCGTCTACCGCGACCTAGAGCCCGAAGAAGACCTCAACCAGCGCGCCGAGCGCGACAAGAAAATCCACGGCCTCGGCTACAAGCCGACCGAAGACTACATCCGCGAGACCTACGGCGAAGGGTGGGTGGCGCGCGAGTCTCAGACCATGCGCCGCCCGTCCGGCCCCGGCGCGCCGGTCGAGGACGAGGACAGCCCGGCGTTCGCCGAGCCCGAGGAACTCGCCAGCCAGCGCAACGGCCACCGCAGCGACACGCAGGCCGTCGTCGCCGCCGCCCGGGCGTTCGCCCACCAGTACCCCGGCACGGTCGGCGAGCGCGTGCAACAGGTCCTCGAGTACGCCGAGCAGACCGAGGACTGGGACGCGGTGCGCGCGCACCTGGCCGACATGCTGATCGAAGACCCGCCCGAGGAAGCGGTCGAGCGCACGCGCCGCGGCGGCGTGGTCGGGCGGCTCATGGGCGCCCTGCGCCAGCAGCGCAACTGACCGGGGGCGGCCGTGGCCTGGACCCTCGACTACCGCGACTTCTCCAGCGGGGCCAGCCTCGCCTCGGTGTTCGACCAGGCGCCCGAGGCGGCCGTCGCGTTCTTCCGCGATAAGGGCCTGGCGCCGACGTTCAACTACACCGACATGGTGGCCGAGGAACACGTCGCGGCGTTCAGCGTCGCCAAGATGATGGACGTCGACCTGCTCGCCGACGTGCAGCAGGCCGTCGAAGACGCGATCGTCAACGGCGAGACCCCGGCGGACTTCCGCAAGCGCCTAATCCCGCACCTCCAGAAAAAAGGCTGGTGGGGCAAGGCCGAGGTCACGGACCCGAGCACGGGCGCGAAAACGCAAGCGCAGCTCGGCAGCGCCGCGCGCCTCAACACCATCTACCGCTCGAACGTGCAGGCCGCCTACAGCGCGGGCCAGTGGCAGACCATCCGCGAGCAGAAGGAAGCCGCGCCGTTTCTCATGTACGACGCGGTCGACGACCACCGCACGCGCCCGGCCCACGCGGCATGGGACAACACCGTGCTGCCGGTCGACGACCCGTGGTGGGACCGCCACTACCCGCCGAACGGTTTCAACTGCCGCTGCGGCGTGATCCAGCTCGACGAGCAACAGACCGAAGCGATGGGCCTCAAGCCCTCGTCGAGCGCGCCGCCGACCCGGACCGTGCCCTGGACCAACCCTGACACCGGCGAGGTCGAGCAGGTGCCGCGGGGCATCGACCGCGGCTGGGACTACCACATCGGCAAAGCCCGCCAGACGCACCTGGAGCAGGTGCTGTCTCAGAAGATCGCCGCGCTGCCGGCGACCATGCAGAACGCCGCGCCGGCGGTGCAGGAACTGGCCGACAAGGCGTGGACGCAGGGCAAGAAGGTCGCCGACGAGCAACTGGCGAACCTCGACCCCGACACGGTCGCGATGCAGCAGCTCAAGGATATTGAGGCCAACCAGGAGCCCTGGCTCGCGCCTGCGCTCAAGCAGGTCAACAAGACCAAGAAGGGCCAGGACATGACCCCGAGCGAGAAGCTCGCGGCCGTCCAGGCCAAAGCCGAGAAGTCCGAACAGAGCGCCTACCTGTCCGCGTACAAGAAGGCGAAGCTGGCCGGCAAGACGCCAAGCGACAAGGCGATCGCGGCCTACAACAACCTGCCCGACGAGGCGCAGGCCGACCTCGACGCCAGCATCGAAAGCCAGCTGGCGCAGGCCGCGAAGTTGCAGGCGGCCGAGGACGAACTCGCCAAGATCGAGCAGGGCGCCGACGACGTCCCGCCGTTCAAGACGCAAGAACTCGCCAAGATGAAAGAGAAGGGCGAGGCCGACGGCATGGGGCCGATCGCCCTGGTCGACGAGCTCGACGCCCGCTACCTCGCGCACAAGGAGAAGAAACAGAAGGCCAACGCGCTTTCGGGCTACAAGAAGAAGGTCGTGGCCGACAAGATCCCGACGCCGACGCAGAAGGCCGCGTTCGATGCCCTCGACGAGGACGAGGCCGAGCAGTTCCTCGCGAAGATCGAGAAGGCGAAGAGCAAGCAGCTGCAAGAAGCGGCCGACGCCGGCGACGTCGAGGCCAAGGTGCAACTCATCGTCAACCAGGCCGACGCGGAGCTCCCGCCCGGCCCGCACGAGGCCGCAATCAAGCAGCTGGCCGAAGGCGAACCGCTCGGCGAGGCGCTCGAGAAACAGCTCGCCGAAACCGACTACACGCCCGAGCAGACCAACCTGATCCTCGACCGCGCGCAGCAAGCGGCGAACGCGAAGGGCAACGGCAAGGCGACCGCGCAGCTCATACTCGACGATTTCCAGTACACCCCGACCGACGCCCCGGATATCAGCCCGCCCGGCGCACAGGCGGCCACAGGCGGCGACACGGCGGCCGACGTGACCGACCAGACCGACGACGCGGTGCTCAAGGCGACCAAAAACGCCAACGTGGGGCTCCAAACCGAGGGGCGAATCGGCGCGTTCGCCAACTACGTGGTCAGCCCGACGGCCGACACGCCGCCCTCGGACGTGCTCTTCGCGCCCGCCGAACTCCCGACCGAGAAGCGCCACGCGCTGTGGGGCGACCTGCTCACGATCGCCAAGGCGCAGGGCAACTACGACCAGGCGAAAGCGAAGCTGGTCGACGTCGACAAGGTGCCCGACAGCGTCGACCCCGGACCGCCGACGCCCCCGGTGGCCGATGCGCCCGAGCCCGAGCCGCCGCCGCAGGTCGTGCCCGAGGCCGACATTCACCCCGAGTCGCTGACGAAGATCGGCGCACAGAAGGGGTCGAACCCCGGCGGGACGTACCAGGACACCGAGACCGGCCAGAAGTGGTACATCAAGCAGCCGGACTCCGAAGAAGTGGCCCGAAACGAGGTGCTCGCGGGCAAGCTCTACGAGGCGGCCGGCGCCGAAGTCCCTCGCCTGGAGATGGTCGAGGTCGACGGCACCCGCAGCATCGCCTCGCAGATCATCGAGGGCCTCGACACCGGCGCCCCGGGCACCGACTGGGGTGACGTCGACGGCGCTCACAGTCAGTTCATGGTCGACGCATGGCTCGGCAACTGGGACGTCGTCGGACTGGACTACGACAACCTGCTGATCAAGGGCGGGCGCGCGGTGCGCGTCGACACGGGCGGGGCGCTACGCTTCCGCGCCCAGGGCGGGCTGAAATCCGACGCGGCTTTCGGCGACACCGTCGCCGAGATCGAGACCCTGCGCGACCCGAGCATGAACGCGCAGTCGGCCCAGGTGTTCAAGAGCCTGTCGCACGAGGACATGGTCGCCGGCGCGCGCAAGGTCGCGCGGATTACCGACGGGCAGATCGACGACCTGGTCAAGCAGTACGGGCCGCGCGACATTCCGACCGCCGAGGCGCTGTCCGCGAAACTCAAGGCGCGGCGCGACGATATCCTCGAACGCTTCCCCGAGGCGCGCACCCGCCCGGAGGCCGAGCCCGGGCCCGACAGCGACGGCGCACTGCTCACCCGGACCGAGCAGGACGAGGTCATCGAGGCGCGGGCAAACGGCATCACGCGCCCAACCGACGGCGGCGACGTCGAGGATCAACAGGTGCTGTTGTGGCAGGAGCTCGACCCCGACAGCAACCCCGTCACGGCCGCATCGGTGCGCGCACGCCCGGGCAGCGCATGGGCCGAACAGCTCAAGCGCTCGGCGGCCAGCGTCACCGGCGGCGACAGCGGCCCGAAGGCCCCGTCGACCGCCGATATCGACGAGCAGATGCTGGCCGCGGTCAAAGGCATCAATTCCAACCCGACCGTGCGCAAGAAGGACGTCGAGCGCGTCCAACGGTCGCGGCAACTGCTCGACACGCTGGAGAGCCAGCTCGACGCAGCCGTCAACGAAAGCCGAATCACGAAGGCCACCCGCGACCAGGTCGCCAGCCATTACCGGACCTGGCTGCAGACCCTGGAAAACGGGGTCGCCGAAGGCGTCGACGGTGCGACCCGGCCCACGACCGAGCAATTCGGGGGCTACGGCACGATCCCCGTGCGCCAGCCCGAGGACAGCGCCGGCCTCCAGTGGACGAAGAAGGACGGCGTCTATCCCGCCTACACGACCGAGCGCGGCTTCCTCAAGCGCAAGGCCGGAGAGACAGTCCAGTTCAAACAGGCCGGCACCCAGTGGGAGTATTACCTCGAGACCGAGGTCGAGGGCGTGCGGGTGCGCTACTACCCGGACGCCAAAGACGTGTCGGTCGCCCTGCGCAACCGCCTCGACGTCTACGCCGACGGCGACCCGAGCACCGCCGCCGATCGCATCGACAGCGCGCTACGCACCCTGGGGCTGGACACGCGGCGCGCGACGGCCGAGGACAGCCGCGAGCGCTTTTATGCGCAGCTAGTCCATGCCCGGGGCATCGGGCGGGCGAAGGTAGAGGCGGCGCTCGCCAAGCCCGCGCAGGCCGAGCGCATCGACGCGCTGCGCGAGACACTGCGCCAGGACATGACGGCCGAGCAGTTCGCCAAGCTCGACAGCGCGGGCGAGGCCGAATATCCGCCCTTCGGCCAGGCACGCCCCGAGTACATGCGCACCGACCTCAACGACTCGAAGGGCAAGCAGTGGATGAACAAGAACCGGTTTATCCACGAGTCCACGAACCCGGTCACCTTGTTCAAGGGGCTCATCGGCGAAGGCGGCTATTTCCACGCCAAGAGCGATTTTTTCCGCCGGGGTAAGGACTTTACCCAATTTGGCATGAGCCCGAAGCCCGACATGCAAGCGGGTGGCGGCAACTACGTCTACACCGGGGCGGGCACGAAAGGCACGACGGCCAAGAAGGTCGGCCTGACCTGGAACGGCGACCTCGCCCGGCGCGTCGACGCCCGCGGGCACAGGACCGATCCCATCGGCGAGGTAGGCGACAATATCCGCACGCACCTGCGCGACGGCGACGACTTCACCGGCAAGCGCGCGAGCTCGCACTACGAGTGGATCTTCAAGCACGGCCTGTCACTCTACAGCCACGGCTTCAAGCTTCAGCTGGCGAGCCAGCAGCAGGTCGACGAGGTGCTACAATGGCTGCGCCAGCAGGGTGAGCCGTTCGCGAGCAACCAGTGGCCCGACGGGCGCACGCTCGAGGAAGTCGTCGTCGTGCGCGGCTAGGCAAGAACTAGGGGGTAGACGATGGCCGAACTGCGCGAGGTCCTGGAAGCGGGGCCGGTGCTCATCCTGCTGCCCAGCAACCGGCCGATGGTTGTTGTGGGCGCCTGGGCGTTCCAGACCGAAAACGGGCTCGCCTGGGCCAATCCCGGCTTCGATACGACCCCGAGCCAGCCGCTGCACTTCATCGAGGGCACGATGGAGCAGACCGGCGAGCGCGAGTGGACGTGGACCACGCCCGACGGCGACGAGTTCGAGCTGACCCCGTCGCAGCCGCCGATATCCGTCGACCTCACCGCCGAGGTCGATGCCTGGCTCGCCTACCGCGAGCGCAAGCCCGAGGGCACGTCGCGCGAGGACGCACGCGAGCTGCTCGAGCAGAAGCTGCCCGAACTCGCCGGTCGCGTGCTGGTCTGACACCCGCTCATAAAAAAGCCCCGCCGAAGCGGGGCCAGCCGAACGCCGTGTGCAGCGTCGATGGTCAGTTGACGGGGATACGCCCGTAAGCCCCGCGACAATGCCCGTCGAGATAGCCTAGAGCCGTGTCCCGTCGGCCGAACTCTGCCTGCCGTGCCGACTGTACGAGGTCGGGCGCCAAGAAGTGGCGCAGCAGCGTGGCCGCCTTGCGGCAGTTATGCTCCAGCAGGTGATGACGCGCGGCCGTGAGCATTGCGAACCCCGTATCACGTCCCCCGGGATGCGCTCGCGCGACCTCGCTGGCGCTGACGCAGACCTGACCGTGCGGCATCGCAACCTCGATCAGACGGCCGTCGCTCCACTCGCACAGCGCCGAGACCGTGCCGCGCTCGTGGTGGCAGATGACCGGATCGCCGACCTGTAGACCGTTGAAGTTCATGTCGCCCCCCTTATCGGATCGTGCCGTTGGCAAAGCGGTAGACCGGCGCACAGCGCCCGCCCTTCACCCGCACCGTGTAGTGATCGACCACGTTGCGCGCGCGAAGATACGCCGCCAGACGCCGGCGCCCGGCCTTTTCGTGGCTCGTCGGCGATTCATGGGTGACGACCGTGTACCGGCGGCCGCGGATCGTGATGGTTTCCTCTGTCTGCATGATCGGCTCCCCGTGGCTGTTGACCCGCCGGGCCTTGCCCGACACCCATGATTAAACCACAAGTTTAGGGCGGGCACAATAGGGGAGGGCGAACGCGGCCCCGTGCCCGCCGTGACCGGCGAGGCCCGACGGGCACGACGGACGGCCTACATCGAGAACAGGTCGGCTTGGACCGGCTCGCGCTGGCGCGGGTCGCTCGGCTCGAACCCGACCGGCCCGGACGGCACCGGCAACAGGCCGGCGCGCACGCCGACCGCCCGAAGCTGGTTAATCGCCAGCCGCAGATAACCGTCCGCGCTCGGGTCACGTCGGTACGCGCGCCAGTGGCGCCAGAATCGCTCGCGGGCCTCCACTTCCATCTCGTCGACGAGCTCATCGACCCGGAAGCGATGCTGCTTCCCCTTGTAGGCCACGCCCGGCACCGTGATCCAGCCGCGCTCGATCATGTAGCCGGGCTGACCGGGGGCGCCATACCCCTCGTGCACGGTTTCGCGCATCGCGCGGCGCGTCGCCCCGAAGCACAGCTTGGCGTGCAGGTAGACGAGGGCCTCGTCGCGTGCATCATCGCGCGTCATGACGCCACCCCCTTCGCCTGCTCGCTCGACTCCTGGACACGCCGCGCGCGCTCCCTGCGCGCCTTGTCGCTGCCCTCGTACTGGCGCGGATCACGAGGCATCGTTGAACGCCCCGCAGTCGCACAGGTCCGGCCAGTCGCCGCAGAAGCCGCAGTCGAGCCCGTCGTCTTCATGTTTTGCCGCCAGGTCCACGGCGCCGCCGTAGGGTAGCGGTCGCGATACAAGCGACAGCGTCGCCGCGCCGTCGTCGTGGGCGAACTCCTGCGCGTCGGCCATCACGTTCCACACCTGGTGCAGGGCGCTCATGCGCTGCGCCTGCCCCTCGAGATCCGCGCCTCGGGCCGAGGCCGCGTCCTTGAAATTCGGATAGGTGACACCGCGCACGGCCGCGGCCATCGCCTCGGCGGCCGTTTCCCGGTGGACGTGGAGGCGGTAGCGGTAGTCGGCCCAGGGCGTGACCGTGACCTGATTCGCCTGGGCGGGGAACACCCGCGCCAGATCGCCTGGCAAGCGGGCCCGGGCGATCAGCCAGGTGGCGTCGTCGCGGTCCTCGACCAGCGACACGAAGGCGGTCGGAGTGAAGATCCACACAATCAGCCCTCCCCTTCGTAGCAGGTGAACGGGCGCGCGAACCGCCCGTCGAGATCGCGCAGCGGCTGGAGGTCGGCCTCATATTCGGCATTCAGCGTCCTGATGGTCGCGTCGATCCAGTTCATGAACGCCTCGCGGTCGCCGGCGAATAGGGGGGCATAACCCGCGCGCCGCCTCACAAGCAAAAATACGCCCGCCCCCGGCCCAGGATCAAAACGCGGCAACTTGAACTCCGACGTGAAATAGACTTCGTAGAGCCAGTCGCAGTCGGTCGCGTCGAGATTGACGGGCGAAGCGCCCGGGTCGAACTCGTCGAACACCACTCGCGGCTTGTCGCGGTGCTCGTAACTCGCGCCCTCGAGCGCGGCGATGAACGCCTCGGCGTCGCCGTTAACGCGATACAGCAGCGTGGCGAGGTCCGCGCCGCAGCGGTACGGCATGCCATCGAAGTGGCGGTAGAAGTGCCGTGCCTCGAAACCGACGAACACGGACACGATCGAGCGTGTTGCCATTGCAGATCCCCCTGCCGTTGATCCGGGCCGGAATCGACCCGCCGGGGCGCCCGCACGCGGCGGGCGCCCGAGCGGTGCGACTCACGGAATGCACCCGGCCTCGTACTCACGCGCGAGCAGCCCCCACGCCTCGTGGAAGCCCGAGACCTCGTCGGCCGCGGGCCCGCCGAGCGCCGGCCACTCGACCGACGGCATCCCCGTATGCGAATCGTAGCTGGTCGAAGCGTGGTAGAGCGTCACGTCGTCGAGGCGCCGGCCAACCACCAGCAGCCCCTTGTGCGCCAGTTCGTAGCGCCGCCGCGCGCCCGTGCCGGGCATCGGGCGGTCGCCGCCGTGCGTGATGTAGGCGAACCGCTCGCGCTGGATCCGCGCCCAATCTTCCTCGACCAGTTCATGCCCGAGGCGCACGAGCAGGCGAGTCACCCGGTCGACGTGCGAGGCCTCGGGCCACTCGGCCCGGGCCTCGTTGGCGATCCAGTCCAGGTGCGCGACGACCCCGAGCGCATCGAGCTCGCCGAGTTCGTAGGCGCTGACGGCGTGATCGGCCCACCTATCCGAGAACCGCCGGCGAAGGCCGCCCCGGCGCGCGGGCTGGCGGATGGCTTCGGTGCGGACACTCATCGGATCACCTCGAAGCCGAGCACCGACGCCAGGGCGTGACGCTGCTCGTTGGGCAGGGCGTCGACCTGGTCGCGCACGAACGTATCCATCGCGTGCCAGCGTTCGGCGGCGACCTGCGGATCGCCCGCCGCCAGCGCCCCGGCAACCTCGTCCCAGGCGAGCGCGTCGTTGCGGGCGATCTCGGCCGCGGTCGTGAACGGGATACGGCGCAGGTCGAGCTCCTGCGCGTCGCGGCGCAGCCGCTCGTGGATGGCCCGCGCCCCCTCGAGCGCGAGCGCGTGCGTGTCGGTTCCCATCGTCATCGCAATACCCCCTACTGTTGATCTGCGGGGCCTTCGCCCCACGCCCCTCACTAAACCATAGATTTATACACGGAGCAATAGCGGGAACCGACGGGTGGATAAATCTCCCCATGTTCACAACCTGCGCGCACGGGGAGGATAGGCCGCAATCGCCCGACTGGCGCCCGTTTGCGGCGCCCCGGGCCACCTGGAACGGACACGGAGCGCGCCCATGCAGCCTTTCGCTATCTTCCGCCCCGGCCGGCATACGGCCGCCAACGGCCAGTCGCACGAGTTCACCGAAGACCGCCTCCAGGAAGCCATCGACCACTACGACCCGGACGTTTCCGAGGCCCCGATCGTGGTCGGCCATCCGAAGGACAACGGCCCCGCGTTCGGCTGGGTGAAGGGCCTTCAGCGAAACGAAACCGGCGAGATGGTCGCCGTCCCCGACCAGGTTCACGACGACTTCGCCGAGATGGTTCAGGCGGGGCGTTTCAAAAAGCGCAGCGCCTCGTTCTACAAGCCCGACGCGCAGAACAACCCCGTGCCGGGCGTGTTCTACCTGCGCCACGTCGGCTTCCTGGGCGCACAGCCGCCGGCCGTGAAGGGCCTGTCGGGCGTGGAGTTCAGCGACAGCGACGACGAGGGCGTGATCGAACTGGCCGACATGAGCATGGTCGGGCAGGTCCTGTCGGGGACGCTGCGCCGCATGCGCGAGTTCTTCATCGAGCAGTGGGGCACGGAGAAGGCCGACGCGGTCATTCCGAGCTACGTGCCCGAGGATATCGACGAGTTCTCGAAGCCGAGCGACGCGGACACCCCCGAGGAAGCACCGGCCGACCTGTCCGAACCGAGCGCCAGCGGCGACGAGTCCGCCGGCGACGGCAACACCGACCCCGACCCCGAGGTAATCAAAATGTCCGACGCAGAGAAAGTCGAGCTTGATCGGCTGCGCGCCTTCGTCGCCCAGAGCGAGGCCCGCAAGCAGGTCGACACCCACGTCCAGGCCGGTCGCATCCCGCCGGCGCTGGCCGAAACCGCCGCCGAGTTCGCCGCCGGCCTCGACGCCGACGAGCAGGTCGAGTTCAGCGAGGGCGACGGCACCGTCGAGCGCACCCGGCGCGACCAGTTCCTGTCGCTGCTCGGCCAGCTGCCCAAGTCCGTCGAGTACAACGAGGCCGGCGGCGGCGACACCGGCGAGGACGCGATCGACTACAGCGACCCGAGCCTCGCGCACCGCGCCCGGGCGTACCAGCGCGAGCACAACGTGTCATACACCGTGGCAATGGACGCCTGCGCAGCAGGCAAGGACAAGGCGGACACCTGACGACTCCGCCCTATCACGTCCGCCCCCTACCGGGGCGGGAAGGCAAGCATCAACGCGAGGTAAATCAACATGCGACCGACCAAGAATGACGGTCTGATCGTGGCTTACGACGCGGGCGGCACGATCAACGCGCACCGCATTGTCAAGGTAGGCGGCTCGGACTATGAGGCCCTGCAGGCTACCGGTAACGGCGAGGCGTTCCTGGGCCTGTCGACCGACGTCAAGGCCGAAAGCGGCGAGCCCGTCGACGTGATCCGCGACGGCATCGGCAACATCGAGTACGGCGGCAGCGTGACCCGGGGCGACTGGCTCACCGCGGACGCCGACGCCAAGGCGGTGACGGCCGCACCGGCCTCGGGCACCAACGTCCAGGTCATCGGCCGGGCCGAGGTCTCGGGCGTCGCCGGCGAAATCGGCGCAGCATTCATCCGACCGTTCGAGCTCCAGGGCGCGTAAGCCCTGACGCCCGAGCGGGCACCGTAACCACGAACATACGCAGGAACCACGAGGAACTCCACCATGCAGCAGGCACCCTTTCCGGTAGACCCGCGCCTGTCCGGCATCGCAGTGGCCTACAGCAATTCGGCGATGATCGCCGACCAGGTCATGCCGCGCACGCCAGTCGGTCAGCGCGAGTTCAAGTACCTCCGCTATGAGCAGGAGGAACGGTTCACCATCCCGAATACCCGCGTGGGCCGCAAGTCGAGCGTGCCCGAGGTCGAGTTCGGCGCGAGCGAGAGCACCGCGAGCGTCCAGGACTACGGCCTCGAGGACGCGATCCCGCAGCAGGATATTGCCAACGCCCCCGAGGGCTACGACCCGGTCGGCCACGCCACCGAGGCGATGACCGATCTCATCATGCTCGACCGCGAGAAGCGCGTCGCGGACATGGTATTCGACCCGGCCACCTATCCGGGCAGCAACAAGGTCGACCTGACCAACTCGACGCAGTGGAGCGACGGCACGGGCTCCGACCCGATCGGTGACATTCACCGCGGCCAGGACACCCCGCTGATGGCACCCAACATCATGGTGCTGGGCCATGAAGCGTTCCGCACCCTGTCGACGCACCCGAAGATCGCCAAGGCGATCCACGGCAACAGCGGCGACGTGGGCGTGGTCACGCGCGAGCAGATGGCGCAGCTGTTCGAGATGGACCAGGTGCTGATCGGCCGCGGTCGCTACAACACCGCCCGCCCCGGCCAGGCCCCGACCTTCGAGCGGCTGTGGGGCGACCACTGCGCGCTGCTGCACGTCAACAACCTGGCCGACACCCGCCAGGGCGTGACGTTCGGCATGTCGCCCGTGTTCGGCGACCGCGTCGCCGGCCAGTGGGAGGACCGCAACATCGGCCTCCGCGGCGGCAGCCGCGTGCGCACCGGCGAGAGCATCCAAGAAGTGCTAGTCGCCGCCGACGTCGGCTATCTCATCCAGGACGTCACCGCCTAAGCGGTAGCCGACTGACCCCGGGGCGGGCGGTACGCCGCCCGTCCCGGCCCTACAGCGCAACGCAGAGAGCCTGACCATGCCGAAGGTACGCGCACACCAGGTATTGAAGGACAAGGCCGGCTATCACGAGGTCGGCGCCGAGTTCGACGCCGCGAAGGCCGACGCCGAACGCTGGATCGAGCGCGGCAGTGCCGAGGCCGTGCAGTCCGGTCGGGGCAAGGGCTCCGGCAAGGGTGCGTCGAAGTCCGGCGACAGCGGCGCACAGTCCGGCCAGAAAGGCAACAACGCCGAGCAGATCGCCGGCTACCGCGAGGTCCACGAGGCCGCCATCGCCGCCGGTGACTACAACAACGCCCGCGAGGCCGAGGTCCAGGTCCGCGAACTCGGCAACGACGCAATCGCCGACGAACTCGCCAAGACCCGCGAGGCCGCCGAGGGCAGTGCGGAGTAATCGATGGCCTACGCCTCTGTGAGTGACCTACAAGAGCGATTCGGCGACAACGAGATCCTCCAGCTCACCGACCGCGACGGCGACGACAGCCCGGACTCGGGCGTCGCCGACCGGGCGCTCGAGGACGCCAGCGCCACGGCCGACTCGTACCTCGCACGGCGCCACGACGTGCCGCTGTCCGCGGCCCCGGCCGTGCTGGTAGCGGTGGTGTGCGACCTCGCGCGGGCGCGCCTGTACGACGACAACGCGCCCGAAGTCGTCACCAGCCGCAAGGACGACGCGCTCGCCTGGCTCAAGCGCGTGGCGAAGGGCGAGGCGGACGTCATCAGCGAGCAGGGCCGGGTCGACACGGACGCCGCCCCGGCTGTCTCTACACGCAGCAGCGGGCAGCGCGTGTTCGACCGCGGCTCGCTCAAGGGGTTCACCAACTGATATGGCGAAGGGGTATATCCAGAAGGATGGCGAGGTCATCGCCGCGCTTCAAAAGCTGGACAAGCGCGGCGCGAATACGCGCCCGGCGATGCAGGGCGTGGTGAGCGCGATCCACGCGCGCATCATGGTCGGCTTTCGCCAGGGCATGAGCCCGTACGGCGACGCCTGGGCGCCCGTTAAGGGCCGCAGCGGCCAGCCCCTGCGCGATACGGGCATCCTTCAGCGCGGGATCACGCCGAGCGCGACCGACACCGAGGGCACGATCACTGCCGGCGGTGCGGCGAGCCGATACGCGCCCGTGCATCAATTCGGCGCGACGATCACCGCGAAAAACCACCCCTATCTGACATTCAAGGTCGGCGACCGATGGGTGCGGACGAAGTCGGTCAAGATCCCCGCGCGCCCGTTCCTGCCGATCACCCCGGACGGCGCCACGCAGTTGCCGCCAGCCTGGGCGCAGGACGTCGAGAGTCGCGTACTCGCCCACTACAACGCGGCCCTGGGGGCGTAGATGCTGACCGACGATTTCCTGTCCGCCGGCCCCGCGATCGAGCAGCGCATCCGTGACCAGGTCCCGGGCCTAAGAATGGTGCTAAGCGCCGCCGACCTGGAGGGCGTGCAGGAGAGCAAGCAAACCACGCCGGCCGCTCACGTGCTGTTCGCCGACTACACCGTGGCCGAGGAACAGGCCGCGGGCGAGCGCGCGCGCATTCGTCAGACCTGGATAGCGGTCGTGGTCGAGCGCAACGTGCGCCAGAGCAACCAGGCAGCGGCACAGCGGGCCACGATCGGCCCGCGCGTCCTCGAGGTCATGCGGGCGCTCATGGGTTGGCCCCCGACGGCCGAGCATAGCGCGCTCGTACCAACCGACAGCCCGTTCCAGACCGCCTACAGCAACGGTTTCATCTACGTGCCCGTTGCCTTCACCACCGACGTTAAAATCGCAGGAGACCAGCGATGAGCACGAAGGACTATAGCTACATCGGCAAGGGGCCGCTCTACGCCCGCGACCGCAGCGGGACCAAGGGCCTCGTCCCGATCGGCAACGCCAGCCAGAACGACATCAACGTCGAGGTCAGCGAGCAAACGCAGCCGGACTACACGACCGGCGGCGGCGGCGCGGCCAACAAGGTCGATCGCGTCGACTCGGTCGGCGTGACCATCACGATGCTCGATCTTAGCCCGCACAACCTCGCGATGGCGCTGCGCGGCACCCGCAACGAGCTGTCCGGCGGCACGACCGTCAGCGGCGAAAAGCACAGCGGCGGCCCCGGCCAGCTCATCGCGTTCGACGAGCTGCCCGATATGTCGGACGCCACCAACACGCTCACCGTGACGCTCGACCCCGATGGCACAGCCACCGCGATGACCGAAGGCGACGACTACGAGATCACGAACGTGGGCGTGCGCCTGCTCGAAGGCGGCACCAACGTGGCCGAGGGCATCACCGTCGGCGTCGACTACACGAAGGCCGCGCAGACGATCGTCGAGGCGCTGACCGACGCGGCCCTCGAGTTCGAGCTCGTGCAGGACGGGCTCAACGAGGCGCAGTCGGGCAAGGCGGTGCTGGTGCGCTACCACCGCGTCAAGTTCGCCCCGACCACCGGCCTGTCGCTGCTCGGCGACGAGTTCGCGTCGATGCAGCTGGAGGGCACCGTGCTGGCGGATTCGAGCAAGACCGGCACGGGCGTGTCCAAGTTCTTCCAGGTCATGCAGGAGCAGTAATGCCGCACGCCTGGTAGGGCACCCACTCACCGACACGAAGGAGCCGACCGATGGACGGCAACGACACCGAGGCCGCCAAAGCTACCGGGGGCAAGAGCAAAACGGAGACCGTCACGCTCCGCTGCCAGCACACGCACGAGCGCCAGGTCCGCGAAGCGGGCGAGCGGATCACTGTATCCACGCGCACCGCCGCGAACCTGCGCGCCCAGGGGGTGTGCAAGTAACGACGAACGACCACGGCGGGGCGTTCGCGCCCCGTCGTGCCCCTGACACCCTGACCGCGAGCGCGTAGCGATGGCACAAAACCTCGCCGTCCGTATCCTGCTGCGAGGGCAGGAGACCGTCAGCAAGGCCACGCAGCGTGCCCGCGGGGCGCTCAATCGCCTCAACCAGCGCGGCAGCGCCACCTTCAACGCGATCCGCAACGCCGCCATTGCCGCCGGCGGCGCGATCGCCACCTACCTCGGCGGGCGCGCAATCATCGGCGCGTTCCGCACCACCGTCGGCGAAGCGGCAGACCTCGAGGAAGCGATGGCCCGCATTCAGGCGGTCACGGGCGCCGCCGACGACGCGATCGACCAGCTGCGCCAGACGGCCGTCGGGCTCGGCGAGACCACGCAGTTCACCGCCGTGCAGGCAGCGGGCGCGATCGAGAACCTGGGCCGCGCCGGCCTCACGACCGCCGAGCAGATCGAGACCGTGCCCCAGGTCATCGACCTGGCGACCGCGAGCGGGCAGGCATTGAGCGAGGCCGCGTCGACCGTGACCAAGACGGCCAACGCGATGGGCCTCGCCTTCAGCGAGTCGAAGCGAATCGTCGACGCGCTCGTGTCGACCACGCAGAGCGCGAACACGAACGTGCGGCAGCTGTCCCAGGGCTTTTCGCAGGTCGCCCCGATCGCGAAGAACGCGGGCCTGTCGTTCGAGGAAACCGCCGGCGCCGTCGCCAAACTCCAGGATGCCGGCCTCGACGCCACGCGCGCCGGCACCGGCTTGCGCCAAATACTCGCGCAGCTCCAGGACCCGACCTCGTCGTTCTCCGAGGCGCTGGCGAAGGCCGGCATCGAGACCCGAAATCTGTTCGACGTCCTGACGCAGCTCAAGCAAGGCGGCGAGGGCACGCGCGCGGCGATCAACGCCATGTCGGTCGAGGCCCGCGCCGCGCTCGAGTTGCTGGTCGAGCAGGGCGGCAATGACCTGCGCGGCTTCGCCCAGGAGATCGCCGGCGCGGAAGGCGCGGCGGCCGAAGCCGCCAACACCATGCGCGACACCCTGCGCGCCGCGTTCGAGGAACTCGGCAGCGCGTGGAACACCCTCAAGCGCACGATCGGGCAGCCCGTGCTCGAGCCCGTGCGCGCGGCGGTCGGCCGCCTGCGCCGCGACCTCGTGCGCCTGAACGAGGGCGACCAGCTCACCGAGATCGGCCGGGCGATGGCCGATGCCTTCCGCCGCGGCGAGAAGGCCGTGCGCTCGTTCCTGTCGAACTACTCGGTCGACGAGGTCATCAGCAACACGACGTCGAAGATACGCGGGCTGGCGGATCAATTCGGGCGGACCGTGGCGGTCTTCCGCGCAGTCGGCAACGCGATCGGCGCGGTCGTGAACACGATCCAGGGCGCAGTCGCGGGTGTGCTCGGGCTGATCGGCAAGATCGCCGCGCAGACCGGGCAGCGCTTCCTCGACCTGGCCGAGACTCTGAATCGACTCGGCGTAGTCTCCGACGAGACCGTACGCAAGCTGCGCACGCACGTCGGGGCGATGAACGCCGCCGCGGACGCGACGCTGCGCTACGGCAACGAGGCCGCGCGCGACGCCTGGGAGAACACGAAGGCGCTGGCGGACGCCAGCGGCGACCTCGCCCGGGGCTTCGATGACACCGCGCAGTCGGCCGACGACGCGGCCGATTCGGTCAACAACGCCGGCGACAAGGCCGACGAAACGGCTACGTCCTACGAAGAGCTCGCACGCATGACCCGCAAGGTCGGCGAGGCCCTCGAACAGGACGCCGCGGCAAACAGCCAGCACGCCGTCGCGGACGCCCTGCGCGAACGCGCCGACGCCGCCCGCCAGGCCGCCGCCGCAGCCAAGGACCACCTGGACGAGCTGCGCGCCAGCGGCGACGCCACGCAACAAGAGCTGCGCCGCGCCGCGCTCGAGTACGAGAAGGCGCAGGTGCGCGCCGCGCAGGCCACCGAGCGGCTCGCGCGAGAATCCGGCAACGCCGAGGAACAGGCCGCCAGTCTGCAAGAAGCGATGGAGGCCCTGGGCGTCAAGACGCAGCAGTCGCTCGACAAAGCGGCCGCGAGCGCGCGCGAGACCTTCAGGACCGTAGTGAACAGCGCCGACGCCTCCCGCGACGACGTCGAGCGCGCGTTTCAGGCCTACGCCGAGAAGGCGGTCAAGGCGAACCAGGGGATCGTCAGCAGCGAGCTCGAGGCCACGGCCGCGGCCCACGGCCTGACCGACGCGCTCGAGGGCATGGGCGAACAGGCCGAGGCATCCAGCCAGCAGGCCGAGTCGGCAATGGACCAGGCCGCCGACGCGGGCCAGAAGGCCCAGCAGGCCGTCGACGACGTGGACGATGCCGCCCAGCGCAGTACCTCGGGCGCCAGCGCGGCCCTGCAAGAGTTCATCGGGCGTAGCCGCGAGAAGTTCCAGGGCATCAGTGAGGCCGCCGGCGAGGCGTTCGATTCCGCGATTCGCAAGGCCCAGCAGACGAGCGGGCTGGTCGGCAACTTCCTCGAGGACCTCGCGAGCCGCCGCGACCGGCTGCGCGCCCAGGTCGAGGGCGAGCAACAGGCGCTCGCGGACATGCAGGCCATGATCGAGCGCTCGAGCGGCTCGACCCGCGACCTGCAGCGCATCGCGAGCCTGACCACCGATCAGTTCCAGAAGTTGAGCGAGCAAAAGCTGTCGGGCGTACGCCAAGCGATCCAGCGCGCGCAACAGCAGCTCGAGCAGATGCGATCCAGTGCCGACGACACGCTGAACTCGCTCCAGGAAGAACTGCTCCAGCTACAGGGCCGCGAGGAAGAACTCGCGCGCCGGCGCAACGAGCAGCGCGAAGACCAGATCCGCGGCCAACTCGCCGAGGCGAAGGCCGCTGGCGACGGCGAGACCGCCGCGAAGCTGCGCGAGTCGCTGCGAACGCTGGAGAAGATCAACGCCCAGGAGCTGGCCCGCGAGCGCGAAAAGCGACAGTCGGGTCGCGATCGCCGCGACAGCGGCCAGCCCACCGCGCCCGCGGCCGGTAAACAAACCATCGAACTGAAAGGACCCGACGGCGGCACCGCCACCATCGAGGCATCCGAGGACCAGGCCGACGCCCTGGTCGAGCAACTACAGAAAGTGGGGCTGCGCACCGAATGAGTGACCTCGACGGCGTGACGCTACCGGATAACCTGCACTGGCCCGACGAGTTCACCTGGTCGCCGGTCGGCCAGACGACCGAGCGCACCCTGTCGGGCGCGATGGTGGTCGAGGAAGCCGCTCGCCAGGGCGGGCGCCCGATCACGCTGCGCGGCGCCTGGATAGACCGCACGACCGTCGACGCGCTGCGCTCGCTCGAGCAGCAGGTTGGCACGAACATGACGCTGACGCTCCCCGACGGCCGGACGTTCACCGTGCTGTTTCGCCGTGACAGCAGCGCCGGCGTCGAGGCCGAGCCGCTGTTCCCGCGCGCGGCCCCCGACACTGAAACGCTCTACGCCCTGACACTGCGGCTCATGGAGGCCAACCCGTGACGATCCTGCGTGACGATATCAAGCTGTTCCAGTCGGAGCGGCTCACCGACAACCCGGACGGCGGCGG
>CAYUKN010000033.1:20479-21595 GCA_964445325.1 uncultured Ectothiorhodospiraceae bacterium | reverse complement strand
CCCCAGCCGAGCACGCCCAGGCCGTTGATCATGGTGGTGTGCGAGTCCGTGCCCACCAGCGTGTCGGGGTAGGCCTCGAGCACGCCATCACGCTGCTCGCCGAAGACCACACGCGCGAGATACTCGAGGTTTACCTGGTGGACTATGCCCGTATTCGGCGGCACCACCTTGAAGTTGTCCAGTGCCTGCTGGCCCCACCGGAGGAATTTGTAGCGCTCCTTGTTGCGCTCGAATTCGATCTCCGTGTTGCGGTCGTGCGCCTGCGCGGTGCCGTAGACATCGACCTGAATGGAGTGATCGACGACGAGCTCGGCGGGCGAGAGCGGGTTGATCTGTTTGGGGTCCCCGCCCAAGGTCTTCATTGCCTCGCGCATGGCGGCGAGGTCGACCACCGCGGGTACCCCCGTAAAATCCTGGAGCACCACGCGCGCCGGCGTGAATGCGATCTCCTGACTGGGCTCCGCTTTCGGGTCCCAGTTGACCAGGGCATCGATCTCGGCGCGGGTGACGGTCTCGCCGTCCTCGTGGCGCAGCAGATTTTCCAGCAGCACGCGCAGCGAGTAGGGCAGCCGACGGATCTGGCGATCGTCGGCGACGGCGTTCAGGCGATAGATCCGGTAGTCCCGGCCGTTGATCTCGAGCGAAGAACGCGCCTCTTGGTTTCCTGTCATGACTCCTCCGGCGTACTGCGGGCGGTCTCGGCGGCGCCGAGCCTATTACCCGTGATTATACGGGCAAACGGGCCCGGGCATCGATGATGGCCACAGGGCCCGTGCGAATGCCCCGATGTCGAACCAGAAGTTGTTTTAAAGATATGTATATCAAAAAGTTAAAGTACAAACTTCAAGTATTTTGTGATATTTGCCCTGATTGGGCGGGTCTTTGGTTATAAGCCTACCAATCAGAGACTTAAACGATTTATTTCGTATTGTTTCTGGGTTGGTCGTCCGAGCCGCTCAACGCTCGGTAGTCGAAGCCTATCGGTTCTGGGCAGCGGGTCCCGCCAGGTCGCTCATCCGTTGGGACAACCCCGCGCGGAGTTGGTGCGCGAGCACGCCGACTTGCCCGTGTTCGTGGGCACGGGCTCGACTCGATCGCGCCGGCCGACAGCGATCG
>CAYUKN010000033.1:0-20379 GCA_964445325.1 uncultured Ectothiorhodospiraceae bacterium | reverse complement strand
ATATTTAACATAATACGTCTTATGCGCATAAACGGAAACGCGGCCTGAAGCCGGAGTGTGGGCATCACATCAGCCGTCCGGCGATGCCGAGCAGCCATTGGGTCCAACAACCGTTGCCCATGCCATGGCGTTTTACCCACGATCGCCTGACGCGAGGCCTCTCGAGGCGGCGCTCGCCGGCAGGTGCTGCGTTGCTGGGCAGGACGGTCCCGGGGCGCGGCGGTCGTGATTGGTGTGGTCGATTGCGGCGCTGCGTTCTCGAGGCGGCAGAGGTAGCAGCGGCGGTGACCGCGGCGTGTGGGCTGCATTGAGCCCGGGC
This sequence comes from uncultured Ectothiorhodospiraceae bacterium, assembly GCA_964445325.1. Classification (GTDB taxonomy): domain Bacteria; phylum Pseudomonadota; class Gammaproteobacteria; order XJ16; family Halofilaceae; genus Halofilum. The sequence continues at coordinate 20,060 of CAYUKN010000033.1, read as the reverse complement.
CGTGCGGCGCGACTTGCCGTGCTACCGCTAAGCTTGGATGCGGTCATGGGCCGGGCATGCCGGCTATGACGACGTTTGCAGGGCCACTTTAGGCAGCGGTGTGGGCCCGCATGACCGCCTCCGTCGCGTGGCCTGCGGTTCGACTCGTTGCCGGGGGGTCTCAGGGGTATTGTCAACAGACCATCGCCCATCGTTGACGATCCTCGACCGCTAGTCGCGTGGGCTGGATGACGCGATACGCTGCAGGGCGCGCTCGTTGGGCCATCCGAGCACCGCGCGATCCGGGCACCTCGGCCGCCGCCTCTCCACGATGGATAGCAAATAGGAACATTCCATGCAGACAGTCAGCTTCCGCCAAATGAAAGACGGCACCCATGCGGACTATGAGCTTCTGGTACGACTCGAGCAGCAGTTCGTCGATGGGCTGCCCGACCGCGTGCTGAGCGCCCTCCAGGCGCTCGATGACACCTTGAGCGGTTATCAGGTCACCCGGCTCGAGCACTCGTTGCAGTCGGCAACGCGGGCCGAGGCCGACGGCGCCGATGAGGAGATGGTCTTGGGCGCCCTGCTCCACGATCTCGGCGACGATCTCGCGCCGGAGAATCATTCGCAGTATGCGGCATCGATCATCCGCCCCTATGTGCGCCCCGAGGTCACCTGGGTGGTCGAGCACCACGGTTTGTTCCAGAAGTATTACTACGCGCATCACTTCGGTGAAGACCCGAATATACGCGATCGCTACCGCAATCATGCGTATTACGATTCTTGCGTGCTGTTCTGCGAGCGCTGGGACCAGGCCTCGTTTGATCCCGATTACCCGACCCAATCGCTGGCGTACTTCGAGCCCCTGGTGCGGCGGATTTTTACCCGTGAGGCATTCGATGCGGCGGTCGTCGAGCGCACCGAGGCGCTCGCGGTTCCCTCGAGCGCCTGAGCCGGCGCGAGCGCGGTGGCGGCCGAATGTACTGAGTCGATGCGCAACCACGGTCGCAAGATCAGGCCACCGACCTGCTCCGGGCCCGCATCGTTGCCAGCGCCGGGTCGAGACCGCCGTGGCCGATGGCTACGCGCTATGGCGCGATCGCGTGGAGCGAGCACGATCGCTGGGAGGCTACATGCTGCGCTCGACGCTGGCGGCCTGCCCGACCCAGCGGACGCCTGAGTGGGCTCGATCCATGACGCGCGAGCGCGGCCAAGCGCCCCCTGAACGGGCCACCCAGCGCCCGGCGGCAGCGATGGACGGTAGCGGCGACAACTCCGCCGCGCCCCGAATGCCGTCCTGGCACCGAAATGATGCCGTGGATATGCCATCATGACGTCGATGGGCCAGGCGCCACCCGCGCAGCTGATCACGGTCGGCCACGGCAACCGCTCGGCCGATGCCTTTGTCGAACTCCTCGAGCAAGCCGGCGTCGAGTGGCTCGTCGATGTACGCAGCTACCCGCGTTCGCGACGCGTACCGTGGTCCGCGCGCGAGCGGCTGCAAGAGCGGCTCGGGCATGCCGGGATCGGCTACGGCTGGTGGGGGCGCGCCTTCGGGGGCAAACGCCGCGTCACCGACAGGGCGCGCTGGCACCATCCCGCCCTGCCCGACGCACTCGCGGCCTTCGCTGAGCACATGCGCTCGACGCGATTCGAGTTCGCTTGTGCCGAGCTCACGGCCTGGGCCCATGAGGCGACGCTGGGGTTGATGTGCGCCGAGCATGAGCCGGCGCACTGCCACCGCTGGCTTTTGGCCGATCGGTTGACCCTGGTCGATGGTCTAACGGTGGTGCATTGGTGGGACCGGCCCGACCGCTACCAGTGCCATTCGGCGAGCGCGAGCGCGCGTCACGACGCCGACGGCCATTTGCGCTACGACGCCGGTCGCACGGGTGACCTGCTCACCTGCGATTGATTGCTGCGGCGAGGGGCAAAGATGACCGAGTCCAGACGAACGCGGACCGGATCACAACAACACGCATCACTGGGCCCGGGACCGATCGCTTCATCGACGCAACTACCGGCCGGTCCATTGTACGTCTTCGGCTACGGGTCGTTGCTGTGGCGTCCCGGTTTCGATTACGACTGGGTGGCGAAGGCGCGTATCCACGGCTTCCACCGGGCACTGCGCGTGTGGTCGTACCACCACCGTGGAACCGAGGGCCAGCCCGGGCTCGTGCTGGGCTTGGACCGCGGGGGTTCGTGTCAGGGCTGCCTCTTCCGCGTGCCGGCCTCGGCCAAGGACTCGGTCGCGGCCTACCTGTGGGAGCGCGAGATGGTGACGTCGGTCTACACCCCCCGCCTGGTGCAGGCGCACACGACCGCGGCCAGCTATCTCGCCCTCACATTCGTCCTCGATCGCAACCACACCCAGTACGCCGGCGCGTTGAGCGCGACCGAGGCGGCGCGCCATATCCGCTCGGCGAGCGGCAAGAGCGGTCCCAACCCGGAGTATGTCCGCGAGACCTTCGCCCACCTGCATGCGCTCGATGTTACCGATTCCGGTCTCGCCGCCGTCCTCGACCACCTCGAGCCATCGGGGCGACAACGCTCATAGGCGCAAGAGTGGATCGAGGCTCGTCCTCGAAGTGGGCGCGACGCTGGGCCTGTCGAGTCGTGGCAAGACAGCGCGTTCGCCCAACGGTTGGGCAGGCTCGAGCCGCAGCGTGCCCATTGCCTACGAGGATGAACCCCGTTTGATGGGCCGATTCGGATCGGTGACCCAATGGCTCCAGGATCCCGGGTAGAGCTTCGAGCCGAACAAGCCGGCGTGCTCCATGGCGAGCTGATTCTGGGCGGCTGTGACGCCGGAGCCGCACATGTGGACGACGTGGTCCGGCTCATTGGAACCGATGAGCTCGAGCCAGGACGCACGCAGATCCTCGGGCGGGCGCCAGAACCCGGAGGCAGCGATATTGTCGGCGAAGGGGCGATTGAGCGCCCCGGGTATGTGGCCGGCAACCGGATCGATGGGCTCCTCGTCGCCGCGAAAACGCGCCGGTGCCCGGGCGTCGACGATCGTCCAGGTGGTATCGGCCATCAACGTGTCGGCGTCGACCGCCTGCGCAGCCGGCTCACCGCGCGCCGGCCCGTGCGCCGTCGCCGGCGCCGCCGGCGCTTCGACACTGGTCGGATACCCCGAGCGGCACCAGCCGTCGAAGCCGCCGTCAAGGACCGCGACGTGGCGGTGGCCGAGACTGCGGGTCAGCCACCACAGCCTCGCCGCGAATGCACCGCTGTCGCTGTCATAGCACACGAGCTGGGTGGTCTCGCCGACCCCGAACGACGCCAGTCGCGCCCGTAGACGAGCCGGCTCCGGCAGCGGGTGACGCCCGGTGGCTGGCCCGGGCGGGTCCGATAGATCGTTGCCCAGATGGAGGTAATGCGCGCCGGGGATGTGCGCCTCGCGCCAGGCGCGCTCGCCCGCCTCGGGATCGAGCAGATCGAAGCGGCAGTCGAAAACCCGCCAGTCCGGCGCATCCAGATGGGCGGCGAGCTCTCCCGGCTCGATCAGCGTGGTCCAGCTCATGTGTGGTGCTCGTGCTCGGTCGTCTGGGTGCGTTCGATCGGGCCACGAATCGCCCGCATCCGCGGAGCCGTCGGTGGCTGGCACCACCGTGCGTGCACGCGCACGCCGAATGCGCGCTATCAGGCGATCCTCGTGGTCGTTATTGATACCCCATCTCGCTGAGTATCTGGTCGTAGGTGCCGTCCTGACGGATCGCGTTCAACCCTTCGTGGAAGTCCGCCAGCAACTGCTCGCCATCGTCGATGGCGCGCGAGACCATGATGTGTAGGGTGCTCTCTTTCAACGCGGGCTCGAGGAAAACGAGCCGGCTGACATCACGTCCCTGTTGCTGCGCGATGTAACTGATGTTCTCGAAACTACCGGCGATCATGTCGACGCGGCCGGCGTAGAGCTTGTTGACGTTGAGCGCCAGATCCTCGGCAGCCTCCTTGTCGAGGTAGTCGGCATTGTCGAATTCCTCGTTCACCGTGAAGCCGCGACCGAAGCCGATGGTGTAGTCGCTCAGCGCGCGAAGTGAATCGAACGACTCGACTCCGAGACTCTCGAGCGCGACGAGGCCGACCTCCGCGGTGTAAATGGCCTCACTCGCGAGATACGTCTTGGCGCGCTCCTCGTTGTAGTACGCCCCGAGCAAGACATCGCGATCGCCCTGCTCGACCTCAACCTTCGCTCGAGCCCAGGGCATGAAATGGGTCGTGGCTTCGTGGCCGGCGCGCTCGAATGCGGTGCGCACGATGTCGGTGAAGAAACCATTCCGGGGGAGCTCCTCGCCGTAGAACGGTTCCCAGTTGAGGGTGCACATGGAGACGCTTCGGGCGTGCACCGGGCTGGCTATGCCGCTCGCGATGATCAACGCAAGCGCGGGCAGGAAACGCTTGCCTAGCGCAGTAATGGACATGATGCGATAGCCTCCGAGCCCGGCTTCGGTGCATCGGTGAACGCAGTACACCGGAGTCGGACTTCGCTATATTGTCGGTGGAACGGCGCGCGGCCGGCATCAGCGCGCCCGCGGCCGATGGGCTTAACCGCCCCCACCCTTCTTCATCCGTTCCATTGCAATGCGCAGGCTGGTTTGGAGCTTGTTGATGGCGCCCGCCAACATGCCGATCTCGTCCCGCGAGCTCACCTCGATCTTGGTGCTGAGCTGACCGCCGGCGATGCGCTCGGATGCATCCGTCAGCTGACGGATCGGGCGCACCAACAGCACACGCATGAGCAACAGCGTGACGATGATCAGCGCGACGTCGATCACGGCGGCACGGCCGATCTCGGTGTCGACGATCTCGTTGAATTGTTCGTTCAAAAAGCGCCTCGAGACGTAGACCTCGAGCACGCCGATCATTTCTTCGTTGTCGTGGAGCAAGGTCGTCTTGCTCAGGATGTAATCACCCTGCGGGGTGGACTCCGCCGGCACGACCCGCGACCAGTCGCCGTCCGCGCGGCGCCGCCCGATCCGGATCTCGTTGCGATCTTCCTTGCGGATGATGATGGCGTAGACCCGGCGCTCGAGCATGGCAGCCTCGATGGACTCGGCCAGCTGCTCCTCGTTGAGTGCCCACAGCGGGCCAATGATGTGCTGGGACAGGCGCTGCACCGTGGTCTCGGCGAGGCGCTCGAGCTCGGTTTCGAGGCGATCGCGCGCTTGCGCCAGATTGTAGACAGCGAAGCCGCCCAGGATGAGCGTCGTCACGACCAGCAGCGTTACCAGGATCTTCGTGGTGAGGCTGCGATACCACGGGACCTTCTGGATCTGGCCTTTGTCGTCTTTTTTCGCCATCTCGCGTTCCCCTTCTAGAACCTGTGGCCGCGGCCGGCGCCGGGCCGTGGGTGGTCGTGCGCCGGCCGTGGCGGCATTCGCTGCAGGCCGCCTCGCAGCTTGTTACATCTGGGCTCGGGCGTCGCGCAGGAATCGGTCGGCCTCTGCCTGGTCGTCGATCTGTTGCGCGAGTTTCTGGATGAACTGCTCGACGCCCTCGTTGGTCTGCAAGGCGTCGCCGAGCTCATCGACGGCCTCGTCGAACAGTGCCCCGGCGATTGGTCCGATCGCGGAGATATAGCGCGTGCGCAAGGCATCCAGGTCGACTTTCGCGCTCGGCGCGGCCGACGCGCCGCCGGTCTGGCTCGGTGCCACACTGGGATCGCCCGTTTGCAGGACGTTGATGACCGTGGCTGCGTCGATCTCACCCTCACCCGGGAGCTCAGTAGGCTCCGCTGCGGTCTGAAACTTGAGCTGATTGCACTTGGCAAGCGCGGTGGCGGCATCGTAGCCACGTGTGGTGCGAAACTTCAGCCCCGTGATGCGGCCCTTGTTGAGGGTGATCATCGCCGAGTGCTGATCTTCCGTGGTGATGAAGAAAGCGCCCGTCTTCGACCCCTTCGTCGCTGTGTTGAGAGCGGAGATCAGCTTATCCAGTGGGACCAGTTCGCTCATCGGATTCCACTCATCATGGCGGGACCATAAGCAGGATTCATGCCACTTGGGCCGGTGACGCGACGAGCTGAACCGAGCAATCGAACGCTTGAGGGGCCCGGCAGATCACGGGCGCGAGACATGACGTGCTCCCTTGTTGTCACCGGTCGCTCGGCGATCGACTCTATTATCTTCAATCCGGGGTTGCAACGACTCGGCGGCCGTAAAAGGCAGCGTGTGGGCGGGCTTAGCCGGCTCATCCGAGGTTGTTTGTTAATCGCGACCGCCCGCGCACGAGTGGGTGTAGCGACGGTCGAGTCGCCGTGCAGCGCGCCCCCGCTGCAGGCGCCGGTGGCTAGGCTAGCATCCTTGGATCCATGATGCGCGTCGGGTGTCCCCATCGTGCATTGCACCGGTGCTCGTGTCGGTCGCTGCCGGGGCGTCGCTCATGTGAACGGCCTCAACAGACTGTCCGAGGGCTGCGGCGCGAGGGTGATGGCGCCGACCGACATGACCCGTACATGTCCGCACTGGCTTGATAGAATCAGGCTTCTTTGGTCAGTGATCGCGGCGCTATGCCGCGCGGGGAGGCTTGCTCTTGGGCGCAAAGGGAAGCTCGAGCACGGGGCGCCAGCAGGGTACGAACGGCCGTGCCGTCTACATCGTCGATGGGGCACGCACGCCCTTTCTGAAGTTTCGGGGTAAGCCCCTACCGTTTGCCGCAGCGGATTTGGCCACCGCCGCCGGGCGTCAGCTCTTGCTCCGGCAGCCGTTCGAGCCCGATGCGCTCGATCAGGTGATCTTCGGCTGCGCCGGCCCCGCCGCCGAGGAGGCCAATATCGCCCGCGTGATCGCGCTGCGAATGGGCTGCGGCCACCGGGTGCCGGCTTGGCACGTCCAGCGCAACTGCGGTTCGGGGATGCAGGCGCTCGATTGCGCCCTTCACGATATCCAGGGCGGGCGCTCGGAACTGGTGGTTGCCGGTGGCACCGAGGCCATGAGTCGTGCACCGCTGCAATTCGATGAGCGCTTCGTGGCGTGGCTGGCGGATTTCCAGAAGGCGAAAACCATGGGGGCCAAGGCGCGCCAGTTGGCGCGGTTGCGCCCCGGTATGCTCAAGCCCGTGGTCGCCCTGCTGCGGGGACTGACCGACCCCGTCAGCGGCATGTCGATGGGCCAGACCGCCGAGAATCTCGCTTGGCGCTTCGGGATCTCGCGCGAGGCCATGGATACCTATGCGCGCGACAGCCACCAGCGCCTGGCAGCGGCGCAGGACGAGGGCCGGTTGCCCGAGCTCCAGCCGCTGTTCGGCACGGATGGCCGGGTCTATGGCGCCGACGACGGCCTGCGACGCGAGAGCACGGTGGAGGATCTGGCGCGCCTCAAGCCCGTCTTCGAGAAGCCGTTCGGCAAAGTCACCGCGGGCAACAGTGCGCAAGTCACCGACGGCGCATGCGCCGTTCTGCTCGCCTCCGCCGACGCCGTCGAGCGTTGGAACCTCCCAGTGCTGGCACGGATCGTCGACAGCCAATGGGCGGGGGTCGACCCGGCGGAGATGGGTCTGGGTCCGGTCCACGCCGTCACGCCGATGCTCCAGCGCAATCGCATGGCGCTGGGCAGCGTCGGTTACTGGGAGCTCAACGAGGCGTTCGCGGCGCAGGTGCTGGCCTGTACCGCGGCTTGGCGCGATCGGCGCTACTGCCGCGAGCAGTTGGGCCTGTCCAAGCCTTGGGGCGATATCGACAGCGAGCGCCTCAACGTCGACGGCGGCGGCATCAGCCTGGGCCACCCTGTGGGCACGAGTGGGGCGCGCATCACACTGCATCTCGCGCACGTGCTGCGCCGCCACGGCGCGCTGCGTGGGGTGGCGACCCAGTGCATCGGCGGCGGTCAGGGCGGCGCGATGTTGATCGAGAATCCGGAGGCGAGCCGATGACCGATCCCCGGTTACAACACATGCATATCGAACGGGATGACGATCGCCTCGCCTGGCTGACGCTGGACGTGGCCGACAGCCCCACCAATACGCTGGGCCCACTCGTGCTCGAGGAGCTCGACCAGGTCCTGCAGGGCCTGGAAGCTCAGCCGCCGCTGGGGTTGATCATCCAATCGGCGAAATCGGGCTTTTGCGCCGGGGCGGACGTTCCGACGATCAGCGAGCTCGAGACCACCGAGGACGCACGGGCACTGGTCGAGCAAGGTCAGCGCGTCATGGACCGTATCGCGGGCGCTGGCTGGCCCACGATCGCGCTGATCCGCGGGCATTGCCTGGGCGGGGGTCTCGAGCTTGCCCTCGCCTGCCGCTATCGCATTTGCGACCGCGATCCGGCGACGCGGCTCGGCTTGCCCGAGGTTCGCCTGGGGATCCATCCCGGCTTCGGCGGGACCGCGCGCCTGCCTGCGCTGGTGGGCGCGCCCGCGGCACTCGATTTGATGCTGTCGGGGCGAACCGTCGATGGGCGCGGCGGGCGTCGCATGGGCCTCGTCGATTATGCCCTGTCGCCCTGGCAGCTCGCCGACGCCGCACGGGATCTGGCGCAGCGCGATCCGGGGCGCCATCAGCCGCCTGCGTGGAAGCAATTGCTCAATACCAAGCCGGCGCGTGCCGTGTTGCGGGCCTACATGGAGCGCCAGCTACGCGCCAAGGCCCGTCAGGCCCACTACCCTGCCCCTTACGCCATGCTCGATCTGTGGGCGCGTCATGGCGGTCAGGCCCTGCCGGCGCGCCTGAAAGCGGAGGTCGACTCCCTGACCCGGCTGGTCGAGGGCAACACCGCATCCAATCTGATCCGGGTGTTTCTGCTGCAGGAGCGGCTCAAGAAGGAGGCGCGTGCGGGCGATGTCGCGGTGCCGACGCGCATCCACGTCGTCGGCGCCGGCACGATGGGTGGCGACATCGCTGCCTGGCTGGCGCTCAGTGGCTGCCGCGTGACGTTGACCGACGGCCGAGTCGAGGCGATCGCGGCGACGCTCAAGCGCGCCGAGAAGCTCTATCAGCGCCGGCTCAAGCGGCCCGAGCGAGTGACGGCGGCATTGGATCGGTTGATCCCGGATCCCGACGGGCAAGGCGTCGACGGGGCTGACCTGGTGATCGAGGCCATCATCGAGGACCTGGATGCCAAGCAACGCCTGTATCGCGATCTGGAGCAACGCATCGGTGACGACACGGTGCTGGCGACCAATACCTCCAGCATCCCGCTGGAGACGTTGGCGAAAGCGCTCGACCACCCCGGCCGTTTGATCGGCCTGCACTTCTTCAACCCGGTCGCGAAGATGCCGCTCGTCGAGGTCGTCGCCGGGCGTGCAAGCGACGAGCGCGCCCTCCAGCGTGGCCAGGCCCTGATGGCCGATGTGGACAAACTGCCGCTACGGGTGCGCAGCGGGCCCGGCTTCCTGGTCAATCGGCTGCTCATGCCCTACATGCTGGAAGCCGCCCGGCGTTTCGCCGCCGGCAGCCAACGCGAGGCCATCGACGCCGCGGCCAAGCGCTTCGGCATGCCCATGGGCCCGCTCGAGCTCGCCGACTCGGTCGGCTTAGACGTTTGCGTGGCGGCCGCCGACGTGATGGCCGAGGCGCAAGGGCTGGAGGTCCCCGCGGCCCTGCGGGATCGCGTCGAAGCGCGAGATCTGGGCCAAAAGAGCGGGCGTGGCTTCTACAACTACGACCGCAAGGGCAATCCCGATCGCAAGCGGTTGTCCATGCGCACGGATGAGCTCGATGAGCTCGGGCGCGAGTTGGCCGAGCCTTTGCTCGATGAGGCCGTTCGCTGCCGCGATGAGCAAGTGGTCGCCGACGCCGATCTGGTCGATGCGGGTGCGGTATTCGGCTGCGGTTTCGCCCCGTTCACCGGCGGGCCACTGCGCTACCGTGAGCAGCGCGGGGATGCGGCGTGATCAGCCAGTGCTCGGGCCGGCGCCGTCCCGGTCCGGGCTCCAGCGCTACATGGTGTGGGTAGGCCGGTCGGCCTCGAGTGCGCCCGCGAGATAGGTCTCGATCTTTTTCTTGGTGGCGCCGTTGTCCTGATCCGAGAACTGCACCCCTATCCCGGCGGTCTTGTTGCCCTGCGCGCCCTGCGGCGTCACCCAGACGATCTTGCCCGCGACTGGCAGGCGTTCCTTGTCGTCCATGAGCGTCAGCAGCATGAAGACCTCGTCACCGTATTTGTAGGCCTTGTTCGTCGGGATGAAGAGGCCACCGTTGTTGACGAAGGGCATGTAGGCCGCGTAGAGCGCCCCCTTGTCTTTGATGGTCAACGACATGATGCCTTGCCGACCGCCGCCTTCGGCCATGGTCTACCCCCTTGTTCGACTCGAGGCTGCGCCGATGGCCGCCGCATCGGCCAGAAGCCCCAAGTACTGCGTATCGGAGCGCAACGAGCTGCTCGGCCCCGGTATGGAGCGATACAGTGCATCAAGATAGTCGAATAGAGCGGGCCCGTCCAACTGCGTGACCAGGGCCTGCATGCGCCCACGGCGCTCGGGCCAGCGCAGCCGGCTTGTCGCCGGCGCATAGCGCAGGCGCAGCATATCCTCGACCGCGGCCGACAGCGCCGGTACCGAGACGCTCAGCGCGAGGTCGGTGTCGCCGTGGGCGGCCGATGGTATGGCCCCGCGCTCGAGCGTGGTCAGCAAGCGTTCGACGGCGGTGTCCGCCTGCGCCCCGGTGTCGTCTGGGGTGTGGGCGTAGTCGCGGGCGAGCACGGGTGCGCCCCCGGCCCGTGCCAGCCAGGCGTGGGCGTCATCGACGCCCTGTGCGTGTAACCACTGCACCGCGCTCGCGTGGTCGGGCAATCCGAACGAGACCCGCTGGCAGCGGCTTCGCACGGTCGCCGACAGGCGCGCGACGCGGCGCGCGAGCAGCACCAGGTGCGCACCTCCGGGGGGCTCCTCCAGCGTCTTGAGGACACTGTTGGCGGCCGCGGCGGTCAGCGCCTCGGCCGGATCGATCAACGCGACCTTGGTTGCCTCGCTACCGGTGAGCGCCAGGCGCTCAGTCAGCGCACGGATGGCATCGATCGAGATCGCCTTGCCCGCCTCGCTCGGCTCGATGTGCACGGCATCGGGATGGGTCCCGGCGGTGTAGAGGCGACAGCCACGGCAAGCACCGCAAGGCGCGGCGCTCGCCTCGGCGTCGCACAACAGGGCCTGGCTCCACGCGTCGGCGAACGTGCGCAAGCCCGTGCCCCCGGGTCCGGCGATGAGCAGCGCATGCGGGAGCCGATCCGCCGCTCGATTGCGCAAAAGCCGCTGCCACTGTGCCTGTTGCCAGGGGTGGACGGGCTCAGTCGGCATCGATCAAGTCCATCACAGCTTCGACGAGGTCCCGCTCGACCTGCTCGACCGGGCCCGTGGCATCGACCACACGAAATCGCTCCGGGGCGGCGCGCGCGCGCTCGAGATAGCCGGCCCGGGCGCGCTCGAAGAACGCTCGGCCCTCGGCCTCGAAGCGGTCGCTGTCGCCGCCGCGCCCGCGGGCGCGCGCCAGCGCCGTTTCGACGGGGGCGTCCAGCAGCAGCGTGCGGTCGGGTTGCAGCCCGTCCTGTACCCAGGACTCGATGGTCCCGATGCGCTGGCTCGACAGCCCGTGACCCGAGCCTTGGTAGGCGTAGGTCGCATCGGTGAAGCGGTCGCAAAGAACCCACCGCCCGGCATCGAGCGCCGGCCGGATCCGTTTGGCCAGGTGCTCGGCGCGGGCGGCGAAGATCAGCAGTAGCTCGGTCTCGGCGCAGGGAAGCGCGTCGCCGGGAGCAAGGATCAGCTCGCGGATCCGGTCGGCCAGTGCGGTCCCGCCCGGCTCGCGCGTGACCTCGACCGTCTGACCCGCGTGCTCGAGCGCATCGCGGAGCGCGGGGACATGCGAGGATTTACCGACGCCCTCGATGCCTTCGAGCGTGATCAAGCGTCCGCGTGTCCCCAAACCGCTCAATCTCCGTCGTCACCGTCGCCGCGGCCCAGCTGATACTTTTGCACGGCCTCGCGATGCTCCTCGAGGGACTGGGAGAAGACGTGCTCGCCCTCGCCCGTGGCGACGAAGTACAGCTCGCCGCGGCGCTCGGGATCGACCGCCGCCTCGATCGAGGCCTTTGACGGCATGGCGATGGGCGTGGGCGGCAGGCCCGACCGGGTGTAGGTGTTGTAGGGCGTATCCCGGCGCAAATGCTCGTAGGTAATGTTGCCTGCGTAGTCGTCGCCGAGACCGTAGATGACGGTGGGATCCGTCTGGAGGCGCATTCCGCGCTCGAGGCGCTCGACAAACACGCCCGCGATGCGCCGACGCTCCGATGCCACCGCCGTCTCGCGCTCGATGATCGAAGCGAGGATGAGCGCGTCATAGCGACTGTCGAGCGGTAAATCCTCGCTACGGTCGGCCCATGCCTGCTCGAGCACCCGCGCCATGCGCCGGTAGGCCCGGTCCAGGATCTCGCGGTCAGTGGTGCCCCGCGGGAACGAGTACGTATCCGGGAAGAAGCGCCCCTCGGGGTGCTGCTCCGGGTGGCCCAGGGCGTCCATGATGGCCTCGGGCGGACGCTCGGCCAGCTCCTGGCGGATGGCATCGTGGTCTTGCAGCGCGCGTCGGACGCGGTCGAATGTCCAGCCCTCGATGATGGTAATGCGGTGCTGTACGACCTGCCCGCGCTCGAACTGGGCCAACAAGCGATACGGTGTGGTCTCGGGCTCGATGCGGTATTCGCCCGCCTGGAGTTGCCGGGCCGCGCCGGTCACGCGCGCCGCCAGCCGCAGATACAAGGGTTGCTCGATCACACCCCGCTCGGCGAGCTCGCGCGCAACCCCCGCAACCGGGGTGCCCGGCTCGAGTCGATAGACCATCCCGTCGTCGGGGACACCGGCGAGCGGCGCGTGGAGGAAGCGCAGAACATCGGCCGTCGCGACACCGCCGGCCACGGCCAGCGACACGGCGATGGTGCCCGCGATCACCCATGGGCGACGCCAACGCTTGCTCATGGGGGGTCGACAACATCGTTCATGAGCACCCGGGTTACCGGCCCGGGTGGATCAAAGCGCGTCGTGCCGAGCTCGCGTACCGGCGCCACGCCCCGAACCGCGCTCGTGATGAATACCTCATCCGCGCGGCTCGCCTCGTGGGCAGCGGCATCGCGGACCACGACCTCCCAGTCCAGGGCTCGGGCCCGCTCCATGACATGGGCGCGCATCACGCCGGCGACACCGCAGTCGTGCAGGGAGGGGGTCACCACCTGCCCATCCCGAACCCAGAACAGATTGGCACTGGTGCACTCGATGACGCGATCGTCGACGCTGCACATGACGCCTTCATCGATGGCCGGGTCATCCCACTCACTACGCGCCATGACCTGCTCCAAGCGATTGAGGTGCTTCCACTCGGCGAGTCGCGGCTGGCATGCCAAGCGCATATCGCACCAGCGCAGGCTCAGCCCATCCCACCGCGCCGGCGGCAGACCGGGTTGGAATGAGGCCACGCGGGTTGGCCTGGGCTCGCGCGGCGGGGCGTAGCCACGCGGGCCCGGGCCGCGCGTGACGCTCAAGCGCAGTACCCCCTCACTGGCTTGGCCTATGGCCATGCCACAGTCAGCGTCGAGCGCCGATTCAGCGGGGGCAGCGAAGCCGAGCGCCTGGCAACCGCGTTGGAGTCGCTCGAAGTGGCGTCGGCGTAGAGCGATCCGTCCCGCGGTGATCCGCATCGTCTCGAAGACGCCGTCGCCCAGGGTGAAGCCGCGATCGTGTGGCTCGATACTGCCGCCGAGCGCGCCATTGACGACGATTCGGGGCTCAGCAGGCGAAGGCGTCGCGCTCACACCCAATCCCGCCTTGCTATGTCACACGCTACGGAAAACGAGCGTCCCGTTGGTGCCGCCGAAGCCGAATGAATTGGTGAGGACGGTGTCCATCGACATGGATCGCGGCTCATGCGGGACGAAGTCCAGATCGCATTTTTCGTCCGGCTGATCCAGATTCACCGTGGGGGGCGCGACCTGATCGCGCAGGGCCAGCACGGAGAACACGGCCTCGACGCCGCCGGCCGCTCCAAGCAGATGACCCGTCATCGACTTGGTCGAGCTCATCGCGAGCTCGTGGGCGTGGTCGCCGAAGACCCCTTTGACCGCCTCGACCTCGGCGACATCGCCGACCTGGGTCGAGGTGCCGTGGGCATTGATGTAGTCGACCTCTTGCGGGGCAAGCCCTGCATGGTGGAGTGCATTGCGCATGCAGCGCGCGGCCCCGGCGCCATTGGCGGCGGGTTGAGTCATGTGGTGGGCATCGGCGCTCATGCCATAGCCGGCGAGCTCGGCGTAGATGGGGGCACCCCGGGCCACCGCATGCTCGTATTCCTCGATAACCATCACACCTGCGCCGTCGCCGAGGACGAAGCCGTCGCGGTCGACGTCCCAGGGCCGGCTCGCGCGCTCGGGCTCGTCATTGCGCGTCGACAATGCCTTGGCCGCTGCGAAGCCGCCGAGGCAGAGCTTGGACGTCGCCATCTCGGCACCGCCGGCGACCATGACATCGGCATCGCCGTACTCGATGATGCGGCTCGCGTCACCGAGATTGTGGGTCCCCGTGGTGCACGCCGTGACAATCGACAGGTTTGGTCCCTCGAGGCCATAGCGGATCGAGAGATTGCCCGCAACCATGTTGCTGATGGTCATGGGGATCAGAAAGGGCGAGAGCTTGCGCGGACCACCCTGTTCGAAGGTCTCTCCGGCTTGCTCGATCTCGGGGATACCACCGATCCCCGAGCCGATCGAGACACCGATGCGATCGCGGTTTTGGTCATCGATGGAGAGGCCACTGTCCTCGATGGCCTGTATCCCGGCGCCCATGCCGTAATGGATGAACAGGCCCATCTTGCGAGCCTCTTTGGGCGACAAGTAGGCCTGGGTATCGAAATCCTTGACCGACGCCGAGAACTTCACCGAGAAGCGGGTGGTATCGAACCAATCGATGGGTGCCATTCCGGTGTGGCCGGCGAGGACACTTTCCCAGCTGCTCGATACGCTATGGCCGACCGGCGATACGGTGCCGAGGCCGGTGACTACGACGCGTCGCTTGCTCAACAGTGGCGATTCCCGTTCACGGTGGGACCGGCGGGTCTAGCTAGCCCGACAGTCCGTCGATGCGCGATCCAAGGGCCACCGGCCCAGCGGGTTGGTCGCCCGCGCTGCGGGCGGCCCGGAGGACCACCCGTCAGCCGAGATGCTGATTGATGTAGTCGATCGCCTGCTGGACCGTCGTGATCTTCTCGGCTTCCTCATCCGGGATCTCGCACTCGAACTCCTCCTCGAGCGCCATGACCAGCTCGACCGTGTCCAGCGAGTCCGCGCCGAGATCGTCGACGAACGAGGCGGCATTGGTTACTTCTTCTTCTTTGACGCCGAGCTGCTCGACGACAATTTTCTTCACGCGCTCTTCAACACTACTCATCTCGGGTTGGTCCTCCGCTCTTGATCGTGCAGCCAGGCAACCTAGCGTGCGGCGTATTGTAGGGCAATCGGTCCGCCCGATCTACCCAGTGTCGGTCGCAGTGAGCCGCCCTTAAGACGCTCGATTAAAGGCAGTATGAACAGTAAGTTATGAAAAAATATTGAAGTTCTCGTCACGCTCGTGTGTCCGCTCATTCCATGTGAAGGCCGCCGTTGACGTGCAGTGTCTGCCCCGTGATGTAGGCCGCCTGCGGTGCGGCCAGGAAGGCGCAGGCGTGGGCGACCTCCTCGGGCTCGCCGAAGCGCCCCACCGGGACCTGCTCGAGCAGGCCATTGCGATAGTCCTCGGGCAGGCTCCGGGTCATGTCCGTATCGATGAAACCGGGGGCCAGGGTATTGACGGTGATGCCGCGGGCGCCGAGCTCGCGTGCCAAGGACTTGCCAAAGCCCATCATCCCGGCCTTCGCCGCGGCGTAGTTGGCTTGGCCGGGATTCCCCGTGGCAGCGACGACCGAGGCGACGTTGATGATGCGTCCGCGCCGCGCTTTCATCATGCCGCGAAGGCAGGCGCGCGAGACGCGGAAGATCGCGTTCAGGTTGGTGTCGATGACCGATTCCCACTCCTCGTCCTTCATGCGCATCAGGAGGTTGTCACGCGTGATGCCGGCGTTGTTGACCAATACCGTGACTGAGCCGAACGTCGAGGCGATCTCTTTGACCACGGCGTCGACCTGCGCGCGGTCGGTGACATCCAGCGCCCGGCCGGCCCCGGTGATGCCGGCCTCCACCAGGGCCTCGTCGATGCGTCGGGCGCCGTCGTCGCTTGTGGCCGTGCCGACGACGGTGGCACCGCGGCTGCCGAGCTCGAGCGCGATCGCACGACCGATGCCGCGGGTCGCGCCCGTCACCAGCGCAATCTCGTTGTCCAGATTCATCGGGTGTCTCCTCCGCACAAAGCCAATCCCTTGTCCAGACTCGCCAGGTCCTCCACCGATGCCGCGGGCAATCGGCGGTTGATTCGTCGGGTCAGCCCGGTCAGCACGCGACCCGGACCCAGCTCGAGCAGTTGCGCCGCGCCGCGCTGCTCGAGCGCGGCGACGGACTCGGTCCAGCGCACCGGATTGTAGAGCTGGCGGCGCAGCGCCTCGCGGATGTCGGCGGGCTCGCTGTGCGCCGCCGCATCGACGTTATGGATCACGGGTATATTCGGTGTGTGGAATGCGGTGCGCTCGAGCACGGGCGCGAGCTGATCGGCCGCGTCCTTCATCAGCGTGCTGTGCGCCGGCACGGACACCGCGAGCTCGAGTACCCGCTTGGCGCCTTGCTCGGATGCCGCCTGCATCGCCGTATGCACGGCGTCGGCATGGCCCGCGATGACGACCTGCCCCGGTGCGTTGTAGTTGACCGGCTCAACTACGCGGCCCTCGGCGACCGCCTCGCACAAGGCCGCCACGGTGTCGTCGTCGAGGCCGATGATGGCCGCCATGCCGCCCTCGCCGGCCTGAACTGCCTCCTGCATCAGCCGCGCGCGCTCGGCAACCACGGCGACCGCATCGGCGAAATCGACGACGCCCGCGGTCACGAGGGCGCTGTATTCGCCCAGGCTGTGCCCCGCTGCGAGGGCGGGGGCCGGGCCGCCGGCGGCGTGCCAAATGCGCGCGCACGCCACCCCGGCCGCCAGCATGGCCGGCTGCGTGTAGCGGGTGCTGTTGAGCTGGTCATCGGGGTTTGCTTGGGCAACGCGCCACAAGTCCTCGCCCAGCACCTCGCTGGCCTGATCGAAAGTCGATCGGACCTCGCCGTAGTGCTCGGCGAGCTCGGCCAGCATGCCGGTGCTCTGTGAGCCTTGGCCCGGAAAGACCGCAGCGATCGTGGTCACATCATGCTCCCGTCATCGGTGATCATACAGCGTCTCCAGGGTGGCGCCGCGATCAGCGGCTGCGCAGATCCAGCACGTCCTGCATATCGTAAAGGCCCGGCGTTTGCTCGACGATCCAGGCCACGGCCCGCATCGCCCCCTGGGCGAACACGCTGCGACTCTGGGCGCGATGGGTGATCTCGATGCGCTCGGCTTCGCCCGCCAGGACGACGGTGTGTTCGCCCACGATCTCACCGCCGCGCACGGTCGCGAAGCCGATCGTACCTTGCTCGCGCTCGCCGGTGTGCCCGTGGCGCGTATAGACGGCATGGGCGTCGAAGTCTTGGCCCCGCGCATCGGCCGCGGCCTCGCCCAGGCGCAACGCCGTACCCGAAGGCGCATCGACCTTGTGGCGGTGGTGGGCCTCGATGATCTCGACGTCGTAGTCGGTGCCCACCGCGCGCGCAGCCCGCTCCACCAGACCGACGACGACGTTGACACCGATGCCGGTATTGGGCGCGAGGACGACGGGGATGTCGCGGGCGAGCGCGCCCAGCTCGGCGCGTTGCTCCGGGGTGAAGCCGGTGGTGCCGATGACGAGGGGCCGCCCCGCCTGGTGGCAGGCCCTGGCCAGGGCGAGCGTGCCCTCGGGCCGGCTGAAATCGACAGCAACATCGAAAGCGCTGGTGTCGACAGTGGCGCCCAGCGCCAACGAGATCGCATCCCGACCGGCGAGCACGCCGGCGTCCGAGCCCACCGCGGCGTCGCCGGCCGGCACGATCGCCGCGCTGCACTCAAGGCTGGGATGATCGAGACAAGCGGCCACGAGGTTGCGCCCCATACGCCCGCTTGCGCCCTGGATGGCGACTCGCGTCATCGCGCTTCCCTTGTTTTTCTCGTGTTCGCGGATTCGGCGAGGTTGCCCGATACACCGGCGTTAGCCCGAGCCGCCCGGCCGCGCCGGGGTAGGCCGCTCGGGCACGCCCACGGACCTCGGGCTCGCTACAAGCTCATATCCTCGAAGAATTTCTTCACACCGTCCAGCCAGCTCTTGCGCCGCGGGCTGTGCTTGGTGGTGTCGCCCGAATGCAGGCTCTCTTGGAGTTCCTGCAGCAATTCCTTCTGCCGGCTGGTGAGATTCACCGGGGTCTCGACACGGGCCCGGCACAGCACATCGCCCGGGGGACCACCGCGCACCGGCTTGACACCCTTGCCCTTGAGGCGAAAGACACGTTCGGACTGGGTGCCGGCCGGGATCTTGAGCTTGACCCGCCCGTCCAGCGTGGGCACTTCGACCTCGCCGCCGAGCGCCGCGGTGGCGATATCGATGGGTACGTCGCAAATGAGGTTGGACCCGTCGCGCTCGAAGATCGGGTGAGGCTTGACTCGGACCTCGACGTAGAGATCTCCGCCGGGTGCGCCGCGCTCGCCGGGCTCGCCCTCGCCCGACAGACGCACACGATCGCCCGTATCGACGCCCGCGGGAATCTTGACGTTGAGGGTCTTGTCTTCCTCGCGCTTGCCCTTGCCGCGACAGGTGCCGCAGGGGTTGTCGATCATGCGGCCCTCGCCGCGACACGTCGGGCACGTCTGCTGGATCGAGAAGAAGCCTTGCTGCATGCGCACCTGACCCATACCCGAGCAGGTGCTGCAAGTGCGCACATCCGAGCCTGGTTTTGCCCCCGAGCCCTTACAGGTCTCGCAGTCGACCAGGGTGGGGATGTCGATATCGCGCTCGGTGCCCTGCACCGCTTCCTCGAGCGTGATCTCGAGATTGTAGCGCAGGTCGGCTCCGCGCCCGCTGCGGCGGCGGCCACCGCCACCACCGAAGATATCGCCGAAGATATCACCGAAGATGTCGCCGAAGTCGGCGCCACCGAAGCCACCGGCACCGCCGCCCGCTCCACCTTCGACGCCGGCATGCCCGAAGCGGTCATAGTTCGCACGCTTGTCCGAGTCCATCAGGACCTCGGCGGCTTCCTTGGCCTCTTGGAACTTCTCCTGCGCCTCGTCGTCGTCCGGATTCCGATCGGGATGGTATTTCTGCGCGAGTTTGCGATAAGCCTTTTTGATCTCGCTCTCGCTCGCGCTTTGGCTCACGCCCAGGACTTCGTAGTAATCCCGCTTCGCCATGGTTCGCTCCGTTACCCTCGCACCCGAGTGCTACATGCAACAACGTCCACGGCCGGGCGGACCCGGCCGGGACGTCGGTTGATGCCGCTGCCGTCGCCTGTCGACGGCTGTGTTACTTCTTGTCGTCGTCCTTGACTTCCTCGAAGTCGGCGTCGACCACCTCGTCGTCGGAGCCACCCTGCTGGCCGCCGCCTTCGGCGCCACCGGCGGCCTCGCCCTCGGCGCCTTGGCTGTAGGCCTTCTGGGCCAGCTCGGCGGAGGCCTCGGACAGCTCCTTCGTCTTGGTTTCGATCGCCTCCTTGTCGTCGCCCTTGTTGGCCTCACGCAGCGCCTCGATTGCGTCCTCGACCTTCTTCTTCTCCTCGGCGGAGATCTGGTCGCCGTAGTCGCTGAGCGACTTCTCGGTTGCGTGGATCAGATTGTCGGCTTGGTTACGGGCCTCGACGAGCTCGCGCTGCTTGCGGTCTTCCTCGGCGTTCTCCTCGGCGTCCTTGACCATGCGCTCGATCTCGTCGTCGGACAGGCCACTCGAGGCCTTGATCTCGATCGATTGCTCCTTGCCCGTCGCCTTGTCCTTGGCCGAGACGTTGAGGATGCCGTTGGCGTCGATGTCGAACGTCACCTCGATCTGCGGCACGCCGCGCGGTGCCGGCGGGATGTCCTGCAGATCGAAACGCCCGAGCGACTTGTTGTCCTTGGCCATCTCGCGCTCGCCCTGGAGCACGTGGA
>CAYUKN010000032.1:0-21917 GCA_964445325.1 uncultured Ectothiorhodospiraceae bacterium | reverse complement strand
CTAGATCTCATTCCTGCTCGCGAGCGCGCCGCGGCCCAGATGGCGCTTGAGCTGCGACCAGACCAGCGCATCCGGGTCGAGCTCGGGCGACTCCGACGCCAGGCAAAAGAGCTCGACCTGGCCACCGGCTTCGGCGAGCCTGCGCTGGACCGCCGCCGAGCGATGCGCCGGGCGCCCATCGACGATCAAAAACACCTTGCCGGCGGTATCGCCGGCTAGGCGCTCGATGAAGTCGGCGAAGACCGAGCCATCGACGTTGCCCTCGACCAAGCGAAAGCGCATCTCGCCGGCCGGCGACACAGCCGAGACGGCGTTGACGCCAAAGCGCGCCCCCGTGGCCTCGACCCCCGGGGTCTCGCCGATTGGGGCCCCCGTTGTCCCCGCGTGATCGTCCGAGCGCATGCCGGCCTCATCGGCGAAATCAATCCGCGCGCGCTCGCGCTGGGCCCGGCGCCGGATCTCGGGATAGGTCTCGTTGTGCCACTGCTCGACCACTTGCGGATTTCGCTGCCAGGCCCGACGCAGCGGCCGCTGGGGACTCAAGCCCAGCTTTTTGCGCATACGCCCAACGGTGACATCCGAGACGCGTAGGCCGCGCTCACGGCGCAACAGATCGCGCACGATCGCCCGCGTCCAAAGCGCAAACGGCAACTCGAATCGGCGCGCATCGCCACCGCGACTCGTTTGCGACAGCCAGCCCAGATCCTCGCTGGTGGACTTGGGCGGGCGCCCCGACTTTTGCCGGGTGCTCGGCCCCTCGAAACCCCCAATGGTGGTAACGCTCGATCCAGCGGTAGATCGTGCGGCGGTTGATGCCCAGCGTGTCGGCGATCGTCTCGGGGCTTTCGCCCTTTTCGATTTGCGCAACCGCGCGCTTGCCCTGTCATCCCATTGTCGTCGGAAGGCAATTGCGCGTCGTGGTCGAGTCAGCAGGTGGGGTGCTGCCTCCCTACTGTCTCTTCGCGGTACCGAGGTGAGTGCCTCTCCGGGCACGAGCGAGCGCTCCGTGCGGTGGACCACGAAGGTGGCGGGCCATGGGTGCACCCGTAGCCCTTGGCCCTGCGAACGCTTGCGGCAGAGTCCGTCTTGGCGGCGTTGGCCCGGATCACTCGATCGCGGTGGCGATGCCTTGAGCGTCGCATCGCCCGCTCGAGCTGGCTGGTCCGGCGGTGGGTGGTTCGATGCCGCTACCGAGCCAATACAAGCGGAAATCGATCAATCGGAGGCTGACCATGTACGCAGTCCGTCGGTGGGCCGTTCGCCACGCGCGGGGGTTTGAGATCTTCTACAATCTCTTCGAGCGGTCGTTGCTCCTGCTCGAGCCCTTGATCCGCCGTGTTGGTTACAACCGCCTCGAGCGCCCGGTCGCGTGGTTCGAGGAGAAGATCAAGGGCTTTTTGTTCGACTGCCAGATGTGCGGCCAATGCGCCCTGTCGCGCACCGGGATGTCGTGCCCGATGAACTGCCCGAAGCAGTTGCGCAACGGGCCGTGCGGCGGTGTTCGCTCGAACGGTATGTGCGAGGTCAAGCCGGACATGCGCTGCGTCTGGCTCGACGCCTGGGAAGGCTCGCGGCGGATGAAAGCGGGGTCGACGATCCAGATGGTCGATCATCCGGTCGACCTTACCCTCCAGGGTAAATCCTCCTGGCTGCGTGAGGTCCGTCTCAAGAGCGAGGCCAAGCGTTTTCAGCGCTCGAGTACGGATCGACGCGAACGGAGCGGTTCGGCATGAGATTCGACGACGAGCCGGTTCCCGGCTTCCAGCTGCCGATCCTGCCCGGGCATACCTCGCCGGGTCGACTCGAGCGGGTGCTGCGTGCGGGCCGTTTCGCGGTCACGGCGGAGATTGCGCCGCCGGATTCGGCCGACCCGAACGAGGTCTATCTGCGCTCGCGCATCTTCGATGGCTATGCCGATGCCATCAACGCCACGGATGGCTCCGGCGCCAACTGCCACATGTCCTCCACCGGGGTGTGCTCGTTGCTCACGCGCGAGGGCTATTCCACGATCATGCAGGTGTCCTGCCGCGACAAGAACCGGATCGCGATCCAGGGTGATGTGCTGGGTGCGGCCGCCATGGGTGTCGCCAACGTATTGTGCCTGACCGGTGACGGCGTGCAGGCGGGCGACCAGCCCGAGGCCAAGCCCGTTTTCGACATGGACTGCATGTCCCTGCTCGAGACCGTGCGCACGATGCGGGACGAGGGCCGGCTGCTCAGCGGACGCAATCTCAGCGCCTCGCCCAAGCTTTTCATCGGTGCGGCCTCGAACCCATTCGCGCCGCCCTATGACTTCCGCCCCGAGCGTTTGGCCAAGAAGATCGAGGCGGGTGCGCAGTTCATCCAGACGCAATACTGCTTCGACATCGAGATGTTCAAGCGCTTTATGCAGCGCGTGCGCGATCTCGGGCTCCACGAGAAGGTCTTCATCATCGTCGGGGTCGGGCCGCTGGCGTCGGCCAACGCGGCGCGCTGGATTCGCACGCACGTGCCCGGCATCCATATCCCCGATGAGATCATCGACCGGCTGGCGGGGGCGAAAAAGCCCAAGCTGGAGGGGCGCAAGATCTGTGTCGAGCTCATCCAGCAGATCCGCGAGATCGAGGGTGTGCACGGCGTCCACGTGATGGCCTACCGCCAGGAAGAGGCGGTGGCGGAGATCATCGATGCCTCCGGCGTCCTGGACGGGCGCACGCCGTGGCACCCGCACCGCGACGCCGAACCGAGCCAGCACGCCAGCTTCGCCTCCTGATACGCCACGCTCGGCCCGACCCGAGTCGTTCGACCCGGATGCGTCGATCCACGGATCGGCGCGTTGATGGGCCCTCGCGGTCTGTGTGGTCAGCCGCGCCCACCCGCCATGGCGTCGGGGTCCACGGCACCCGACGATGGGGCTGGCGAGGCCGGTGTCTCGGTGTCGCCATCGACACCTGCCTCGCTGCGCTCGGCCGCCTCGCGGCGCTCGCGCGCTTGACGCACGAACGCCTCGGCCCCCTCGGCGGGTAGCGGCGGCTCCGAGCCCGACTGCAGCGCCAATTCGTCGCTGCCGAAGTCGCCCCCGCGCGCGCCGCGCAGCCGCCGCTCCTCGCGCGGCGGTATCCCATAGTAGTCGCGATAGCACTTGGAGAAGTGCGGCGCCGAGACGAAACCGCAGGCGAAGGCGACATCGACGATCGAGATCGAGGTCTGCAGGAGCAGCTGGCGCGCCCGCGCCAGGCGCAGCTCGAGGTAGTAGCGCGTCGGCACGCAGTGTAGATGTTTCTGGAACAGGCGCTCGAGCTGGCGCCGCGAGACGCCGACGTGGCGCGCGAGCTCATCGAGACTGATGGGCTCCTCGATGTTCGATTCCATGATCGAGACGGTCTCGATCAGCTTGGGCTGGCTGGTTCCCAGCCGCAGCTGCAGGGGGATCCGCTGACGGTCATGGCGTCCCCGGATGCGCTCGCACGCGAATGCCTCGGAGATGGCCGTCGCCGTATCCGAGCCCACTTGCTGGGTGATCAGGTTGAGCATCATGTCCAGCGGCGCCGTGCCGCCGGCGGAGGTGTAGCGGTCGCGATCGATCTCGAAGAGCTCGTACGAGACCGCGACCCGCGGGAAGGCCTCGCGCATGCTCGCGATGTTTTCCCAGTGGATGGTCGAGCGGTAGCCATCGAGTAGACCGGCGCGCGCGAGCAAGTGGGCGCCGGTGCACAGGCCACCGAAATTGATCCGCTGCTGCCCCATTTTCTTGATCCAGGACAGCGTGGCCCGGTCGCAAGCGCCCTCGACGTCGACACCGGCGCACACGAACAGTGTGTTGAGGTCCCGTGCCTCAGCGATGGGCCCGTCGGGGCGAACCTCGAGGCCGTTACTCGCTTCGACCGCCGCTCCGTCGACCGTATAGGTTTTCCATTGGTACAGTTCTTTGCCCGTGAGGCGATTGGCCATCCGCAACGGCTCGATCGCGGATGAGAACGCGATCATCGAGTATCGCGGCACGAGCAGGAAGCCCAAACGGATCGGCTTCGTTGGAGGTTGGCCCTTTTTGGTCGCCATGCCTTCTCCTACCCGGTTGCCCGGGCACGGCGCGGTCGAAGCGTCGCTTTTGAAACGGCTAAATTATGCATGAACGACCCCTCGCCGCAAATTGCGCATCTCTGGGTGCGTCGATTTGACTCCGCTGCTGCGGTTGCGTTCGGTCCACAAGGGACGTCTGGCGGCGCTGGGGTCGGCGGCCTCATTCGGGACGGTGGCGCCGCTGGCGGGGCTGGCCTACAGCGAGGGGGCGTCGCCCGGAGCGGTCGTTGCCGCGCGTTTGCTCTTCGGGCTCGCGGCGGCGGCGATCACCGTCGCCGTGCTCAACAGGCCCTGGCGCTTGCCCCGGAGCGAGTGGCGCGGGACCTTGCTGATATCGGCGGCCTGGATCGTCGTGACCGTGGCCTATATGGCCTCGTTCTTCTACATCCCCGTCAGCCTCGCGGTTCTGATCTTCTTCACTTTCCCCGTCCAGATCGCGCTGGTCGCGCCGCTCGTCCAGGGGCGGCGCTGGGAAGCGGTCACGCTGGGCGCGGCCTCGTTGGCCTTCCTCGGGCTGGCGCTCGCCCTCGGGCCCGATGTCGGCGCGCTGGATCTGCGCGGTTGCGTCCTCGCGTTTTGCGCCGCCGTCGGCGCGATGGCGACATTCATCCTGAGTCGCCGGCTGGTCACCGAGCAGGACATGTTCGCCTTCAGCTTCCATCTGCACTGGATCTGCGTGGTCGTGGTCGCGACGGCGCTGATCGCCTGGGGTCTGCCTGCAGTGCCGGCCGGTGTCTCGGGTTGGATCGGGCTCACCGGCGTCGGCGTATTCTACGTCTCGGCGGTGCTGCTGCAGTTCACCGCGATCCGCCTGGCCGGCCCGTCGCGCGCTTCGATCGTATTCAATGCCGAGCCCATCATCACCATGCTGGGTGCGGCTTTGTTGCTGGGCGAGCGTCTGGGCCCGTGGCAACTGACCGGGGCATGCCTGGTGATCGCCGGCGTGGTGCTGTCCACGCGGGCCGATCAAAGCGTTACGGATTGAGTCGATGGCATTACCTTTCACGTCCGAGGAATTCGGGCAACGCCGCCGCCGCGCCGGCCAGGCGATGGTCGCGGCCGGTTTGGATGCGCTCCTGTGCTTCCACCAGGAGTCGATGTACTACTTGTCCGGCTACGAGACATTCGGCTATTGCTTCTTCCAGTGCCTGCTCGTAACACCGGATGGCGACATGACGCTGCTCACGCGCGCGCCGGATCGGCTGCAGGCCCGGCACACGTCGGTGATCGAGGACGTGCGCGTCTGGGCGGACGCCGCCGATAGCGAGCCGGCCGACCAGCTCGTCGCGCTGTTGGGCGAGCGCGGACTGGGCGGCGCCCGCTTGGGTGTCGAGTACGATGCCGCGGGCCTCACGGGGCGCCACGGGCTGCGCTTGGAGCGCACCCTCGAGGGCTTGGCCGATACCGTGGATGCCTCCGAGCTCGTCGCCCGGCTGCGCGTGATCAAGAGCCCGACCGAGCTCGCCTACATCCGCCGCGCGGCCGGACTGGCCGACGATGCCCTCGATGCCGGGTTGGGGCGCATCGGCGCCGGGGCCTGGGAAGGCGACGTCCTCGCCGATATGCAGGCAGCGGTGTTCCGCGGCGGTGGCGATTACCCGGCGAATCCATTCGTGCTGGGCTCGGGCTCCGATGCCTTGTTGTGCCGTGATCACACGGGGCGGCGCCATCTCGACGCGGACGATCAGCTCACTCTGGAGTGGGCGGGTGCCTACCGGCGCTATCACGCCGCCATGATGCGCACCGTGTTGCTCGGTGAGATCGATGCACACCAGCGCTCACTGCACGCCGCTGCCGCCGATGCGATGGCGGCTTGTGTCGAGACGGCGCGGCCGGGCGCCACCTGCGGTGAGGTGTTCGACGCCCATGCGCGCGTGCTCGATGAAGCGGGGCTGCGCGGCCACCGGATGAACGCCTGCGGCTACGCCATGGGGGCGAAGTTCGCCCCGAGCTGGATGGACTGGCCCATGTTCTACAGCGGCAATCCGGCCGAGATCAGCGCCGAGATGGCGTTCTTCATCCACATCATCATCATGGATTCGGACGCCGGCCAGGCCATGACCCTGGGCCAAACGGTCGAGATCACCGAGGCCGGGGCCATCCCCCTCCACAGCCACGGAACGCAAATACTCACGATCTGACCATGCCTTCGCGGCGTCATCGCGGTCTTGCCGCTGTCGCCACCGTGCGCTGCTGTCCTCGCTAAGGCGCGAAGGGCGCGAGGTCCTTAAAAATAAAAAGACGATTGATTGGTGGGGCTTTGGTGAAACAGCCCACGCTGTTTGAGCCAGCGAGGCGTCGCTGTCTTGTTTGTGATCATGAGCGTCAGTTGTATCGCACTGGTTCGTATACTTCGATTGTGTTTGGCCTTACATAAGCGATCCGCTATGGCGCGCATAGGAAGCGCGAGCCCAATGCCGGATTGAGTAAACTCGATCGTATACAAGAGCTTATCTTCAACTGCTTGCCATTCTTTGCCCCCTTCGCGCCTTCGCGGGGGCGTCAACGAACGGCTTCCCGATTCAATAGCATAGGTTGGCGTTTAACCGCGGGGGATGGGGTCGGTTGGCGGGGTGATCGAGCGGGTCAGGGTGGGTCCGGGCAGCAGGCCGCGCGCGATCCAGCGGCGATCGTCGGGGGTGAGCCGCGGCCGTGCAAAAGGGTCGGTGGGTTTGACTTGGCGCAGATGTTCGACGATGCACCAGCCACCGCGAATGATGAGCTTGATTTCCGCGCGGAAGCGTCCGCGCAGGCCGCGCGGTAGACGGCGCCCCTCGTAGAGCCACCAGCCGGCCCGCTCGATTTGCTCGGTGAGCAGGGTCTGAACGGGCGGATGGGGCTCGCCGGTCGCCAGGGTCTCCGCCGTGACACCGTGGCGGGCGAGATCGCGCTCCGGGATATAGAGTCGTCCCCGGTCGACCAGATCCTGGCGCAGGTCCTGAAGAAAATTGATCAACTGGAGCCCCGTGCAAACCGCATCGGCGGCCGCGACGTTGGCTCCGTTGGCTGAATGGGTGAGATGCAGCAACAGGCGGCCGATCGGGTTGGCCGAGTGTTCGCAATAACCGAGCAGGTCCTCGAACGACCAGTAGCGATGCTGGGTGACGTCCTGGCGAAATGCGATGAGCAGTGATCGCAGCTCGTGGTCGGGTAGGCCGAAACGATGGATCGCATCGGCGAGCGCCACCCACATTGGGTCGTCGCCCGGGCCCTTGCCCCGGAGGACGCACTCGAGCTGTGTCTCCATCGTGTCCAGGGCCGCGAGGCGCTCATGGGCCGACGCCGAGCCTTCGTCGGCGAGGTCGTCGCCGCGCCGCGCGAAGACGTAGATCGCTGCCACCGGCCCCCGCAGGCGTTTGGGCAGCAGCCTTGAGGCCACCGGGAAATTCTCGTAGTGGCCATGGGCCTTGGCCAGGCAGGCTTTATAGGCGTCCTGCGGATTCATGGGCTTGTGGTAGGATCGCGCGACGGGCGCGCGCAACCGGGGAAGCGGTTCATGAAAAGAATACTCCGTTCCTTCGCTCTCGGCTTGCTCGTGGGGGGTCTCGTGGGCTTCTCCGCCGGCATGAACATCGCCAAGAACCAGCCTTTGCTGTCCAACCCATTCGCCGAGGTACCGCTGGCGGAGCGCGCGGGACGGACCGCCAGTGACGCCGTCGACGAGGCTAAAGAGGGCATGGAGGCGGCAGGCGAGGCGGCCGAGGAGACCCTGGATCCAGGCGAGTAACGGCCGAGGCGGTCGCTGCTCGGCCTCACCGGGGCGGTTCCGCGTCGTCGTTTGCACGCGGGCTGCGGGCCCCACCGCCGCCGCCGTCGCCGGCCGGCGTCCCGACGCCCCTGGTGGCGCAGCCCGCCTCGCTCATCGCCGGCTTCGGGGCGACGCCCTCCTCGGCGAGGTGGCGCGCTGCCGGTGGCAGTTGCTGCTCGAGGGCCCCCAGGGCCACGTTCTCGCCCCCCACATGCCGCTCCCGCTCCCGACCGTCGCCGACGAGGTGCTCAGTGAAGCGGCGCAGCTGCTGGCACACGCGGACGGCCTCGGCGCGCATCCGCTGCGCGCTGGCGGCCGCGGCGTGCTGGCGCCAGCCGAGGGCGATCATGTGCAACAGCGCGACCAGGTGCGTTGGCGTCGCCACAACGACCCCCCGCTGGAAGGCATCCGCCTGGAGATGGGGGTCGACATCCAGCGCGGCGTTGAGCAGCTGTTCGCTGGGAAGGAATAGCACGACGAGCTCGGGCGTACGCCCGGTCGGGCGCCCCAGAGGGGTACTGGCCAGGGTCGCGACCCGCTCGCGCAGCGCCCCTGCAAAGTGCGCCATTGCGTGCCGGCGCTGCTCGCCGGCGCCGGTCTGCATCGCGGTGTCGTAGGCAGCCAGCGGGGCTTGGGCGTCGATCGCGAGCACGCGCGCTTGCGGCATGTGCACGATCGCGTCGGGCGTGGCGCTGCCGCCGGGATCCGGATCGAGGAACTCGCAGTCCGCGTCCAGGCCCGCAATCGAGATGACACGCTCCAGGGTAAGCTCGCCCCGGCGACCGTCGCCCGCGCTTGGCCCCGGCTCGGCCCCGTGCGCGTGCGCCGCTGCATTGAACTGGGCTCGGTTCGCGGTGCGCGCGTGCGATTGCGCGGCCGACCCGCCGATCGCCGCGACGAGCTCGTTTTTGAGGTCGTACTTCGCCTGGACGAGCTGCATGCGCAGCTCGATCTCGCCCTGGAGGCGGCGGCTGTGCCGGTGCAAGGCGTCCATGCGTCGGCGCAGTGCGCAATACGTCAACGACCACGTGATGATGATGGCCGCGATCACGATGAGTGCCAGCGATAGCAGCACGGTCAGGGTCAAGAGGCCTGCGCGTCCCCGCCGGTTCCGAGGTAGGCGCGGAGCTGGTCGGGGGTCTCGACGAGCGCCGACGCGCCCCACGCCGATGGCACGGCATCGGCGCCGAGATACCCGAACAACGCGACTACGGTGCGCATGCCCGCCCGGTTACCCGCCTGCACATCGCGCTCGTCATCGCCGACGTAGATCGCGCGCGCAGCGGCGGTGGCGGCGAGGTGGCACGCGTGCAGCAGCGGTGCCGGGTCGGGCTTGCGCTCGGCCAGCGTGTCACCGGCGACGATGCAGGCACTGCGCTCGGCCAGGCCCAATACGGCGAGCAGGGGCTCGGCGAGCCAGGCCGGTTTGTTGGTGACCACGCCCCAACGCCGCCCGCTCGTCTCGATGGCGTCGAGCACGTCGAGCATGCCGGGGAAGGGACGGGATTGGCTCGCCAAATCCGCGCGG
This sequence comes from uncultured Ectothiorhodospiraceae bacterium, assembly GCA_964445325.1. Lineage (GTDB taxonomy): Bacteria > Pseudomonadota > Gammaproteobacteria > XJ16 > Halofilaceae > Halofilum. The sequence continues at coordinate 12,582 of CAYUKN010000032.1, read as the reverse complement.
TAATGGTGCAACAGCGCATCGCGCAGTGTTTCGTGGCGCGCGCCCGGCAAGTCCTCGCCGAAAGCGAGCGCGAGCAGGCCGTTCGCCCCGCGCGATACGTGGGGCCGAATGGTCTCGAAGGCCAGCGGCTGCTCGCCCGCGTCGACCAGGACCCGGTTGAGCGCGTTCGCCATGTCCGGGGCGGTGTCGACGAGTGTGCCGTCGAGATCGAATAGGACGAGGTCGGTATCAGTCATCGTCGTCACCGCTGGGCAAGCGCATGGCCAGCATGTAATTGACGTCCACGGAGCCGCACAATCGGTACTGTCGGGTAAGGGGATTGTAGGTCACGCCGATGGTGTCGAGCTCGACCAAGCCGGCCTCGCGCCCCCAGCGCGCAAGCTCGCGGGGCCGGATGAATTGCGCGTAGGCGTGGGTCCCGCGCGGCAACAGCGCCAGCACGTATTCCGCGGCGACGATGGCCTCGAACCAAGCCTTGGGCGTGCGGTTGATCGTCGACAACACGGCGATCCCGCCCGGCACGAGCAGCTCGGCGCAGGCGCGCACAACAGCACGCGGCTCGGGTACGTGCTCGAGCATCTCCATGCAGGTGACGACGTCGAAGCCGGCCGGCGCCGCGTGGGCAAGCTCCTCGGCCGCCATGACGCGGTAGTCGACTGAGACCCCGGTCTCGCCTGCATGCGCGCGGGCGGCGTCGACGGCGTCGGCGGCCAGGTCGATGCCCACCACGTCGGCACCGCGCTGGGCCATCGCCTCGGACAGGATACCGCCGCCGCAGCCGACGTCGGCGACCGCACGGCCCGCCAGCCCGCCGGCCTGGCGTTCGATCCAGGCCAATCGAAGCGGGTTGATCGCATGCAGCGGCGCGCAGGGGCCCTCGGGATCCCACCAGCGCTCGGCCATTGCGGCGAAGCGCCCCAGCTCGGTGGCATCGGCGTTGCGCTGCGGCCCGGACACGAAGGGTCCACCTCAGCCCGAGGCGTCGATGCGCGCCCGCCACGACTCGGCACGCCGGCTGAGCTGCGACGTGTCGAAGGTCGCGAGCTGGTGGTCGCGCATGTGCTGGTGGCCCGCGATCCAGACATCGCTGACGTGCTGGCGGCCGGTGGCGTAGACCAGCTGCGAGACGACCTCGAACACCGGCTGGGTCTCGGCTCCCGAGAGATCGACTGCGACCATGTCGGCGGCCTTGCCCGGCTCCAGTGAGCCCGTGATGTCACCGAGGCCGAGCGCGCGCGCGCCGTTGATCGTCGCCATGCGCAGTGCCCGGTGCGCGGGCATGGCAGCGGCGTCGTTGGCGACCGCCTTGGCCAGTAGGGCCGCGGTGCGCATCTCGCCGAAGAGATCGAGGTCGTTGTTCGACGCCGTGCTGTCGCTGCCGAGCGCGACGTTGACGCCCGCCGTCTCCAGGGCCTGTAACGGGCAAAAGCCGCTGGCCAGCTTGAGATTGGACTCGGGACAGTGGATCACGCTCGCGCCCGCGCGCGACGTGGCCTCGATCTCCTGTTGGTCGAGATGGACCATGTGGACCGCCGCCAGCGTCGGCGACAGCAGCCCGAGGCGCTCGAGCCGCGCGAGCGGGCGCTCGCCGTTGCGTTGCAAGGCCTCGCCGCACTCGGCCGCGGTCTCGTGCACGTGGATGTGGACGGGGCGCTCGAGCTCGTCGGCGTAGGTGCGCACCCGCTCCAGCGGCCCGTCGGACACTGTATAGGGGGCGTGGGGGGCGAACGCGGTTTGCACCAGCGGATGGTCGCGGTAGCGGTCGTGCAGGGCGAGGCCCTTCTCCAGGTACTGGTCCGGACCGTCGGCGTACTGGGTGGGGAAGTCGAGGAGTATGAGGCCGATCACCGCGCGCACCCCGCGCTCGGCGGCCAGGCGCGCCGTGACCTCGGGGAAGAAATACATGTCGTTGAAGCAGGTCACCCCGCCCGCGACCATCTCGGCGAGGGCTAGCTCGGTGCCATCAGCGACGAAGGCCTCGTCGACCCAGCGTCCCTCGGCCGGCCAGATGTGCTCCTGGAGCCATTCGCCCAGCGGCAGGTCATCGGCCAGCCCGCGAAAGAGATTCATGGCGGCATGGGTATGGGCGTTGACCATGCCGGGCATCAGCGCGTGATCCGGGTATTCGGTGATGGCGACGTCGGGCCAGCGCGAGGCGGCGTTCGCCCGTTCCTCGATGGCCAGGATATGGCCGTCGGCAATGGCGATGACGTGATTGGTCAGGACCCGATCGCTCGCATCGACCGTGACGAGCCACCGAGGCGCTAGCAATTGATCCGGGTGCTCGTTCATGGGCGGGCACGATACCGGCGCGCGCATAAGGCGGCAAGCAGCGCCCGCAGTACGCTTGCGAGCGGGCACTGGCGGCTGCGCCCGGCCTCGCGCTACGCTGTCGGCTGCCATCGGTCGCCGCGTCGCGCCCGTCGCCCGGATGCGAGTCCGGGGCGGTCGGCGCAGCCGTGTTCGACGCGCTTTCGGGAGTTCGACGATGACCACGCGCAAGAGCCTGCTCATCCAGATCTTCGCCCGGGATACCCCTGGCCTGGTCTCGGCGATCTCCGGCTGCCTGTTCGACCTGGGATTGAATCTGGGCGACACGACCTTTGCCGTGCTGGGCACGGGGGCCGAGTTCACCGTGGTCGTCGAGGAGCCGGTGCCCGTCTCCACCCAGGAAATCGATCAGCGTCTGCGCGAGCTGCCGGAGCTCGACGGCGCCGAGATCCAGGTCGAGGAGTTCGACATCGAGCCCACGCACTCCCCGCAGGCGCAAGTCACACACCGCATCGTCATTCGCGGCGATGACCAGCCCGGTCTCGTGGCGCGCTTGACCGAGGTATTCCAGGACTACGACGCCAATATCGTGCGCCTCAACGCCGAGCGTGAGGTCGACGCGAAGGGCTCGACCTACGTCCTACGGATCTCCGCCTGGATCCCCGATGCCCGGGCCGACTCCTGTATCGCCGCGGTGACGAACACGGCGAGCCAGCTGCAGCTGTTCTCCCAGTGGTATCGCGCTTGAGGCCGAGCCTGCGGCTGGCCAACGCCTTGGCCGCAGGCGTGTGCTTCGCCGCGATCGCCTATGCCGTGGGCTGGCTTCAGCTGGCGCTCGGGCTCGAGCCCTGCCCCCTGTGCGTGGTCGACCGCGCCGCCTTCGCCGTCGCCGGCGTCGTCTTCCTGCTCGCCGCATTGCACGGTCCGCAGCGTATGGGTCGCCGGCTCTATGCGATCGTGGCGATACTGGCGCTCGCGGTGGGGTTGGCCTCGGCAGGTCGCCACGTCTGGCTGCAACACCTGCCGGCCGAGCAAGTGCCGGCATGCGGGCCGAGCCTGGGCTACATCGTTGCCCATTTCCCGTTGGCCGAGGCCTTCGATCTGGTGTTGCGTGGTTCGGGCTCGTGCGCCGAGCTGCAGTGGCAGTTCCTCGGGTTGTCCATCCCCGAATGGACCTTGGGTCTGTTCTTGATCCTCACCGTATTCGCGGGCGCTAGCGTGATCCATCCCGGGCGCGGCTAGCCCGCGCCATGTTGCAACCGGTCCCGCGCCCGGGCGCGGTGGTCCTCCTCCGCCCGATGCCGCCCGCGGCAGGAGTCGGGTTATTCGGACAGCCTCCGGTTCAGGGGGTGACCTCAGGAAGCGTCCCGCGGCCGGTGCTGCGCAAGCAAGCGATCCCGCTCGGCGGCGAGCCCGTCGCTGATCGCCACGGGATAGGCCGGCTCCTGCGGCAGTGGCCGACGCAGGTGGCCGGGCAAAGCGGCGCGCTCGCGCTCGGCGCGCTCACGGATGGTGTCGAGCCCGTCGGCCGCCGTTATGCGCTCGCCGCCGCGGACAACCGGCACCAGCAGAGGCTGACCGGCGAGATCCTCACCCGCCCGCGCGATGGTATCGCCCGCCATCGTTTCGCCGTCGTAGCGCCGAAACACTTGTTTCGGGCCGGGCAGGGTGGATTTGCCCGTGGAGCCTTTCAGGCGCGGCTCGCCGCGATAGGCGACCAGCTTGTAGGCGAAGTCGAGCGTGGGCACGTCACTCGAGACTGCGAGATCGGTACCGATGCCAAAACCGTCGATGGGTGCATCCGCGGCGACCAGGGCGGCGATGCGATCCTCGTCGAGCCCGCCCGAAACCAGGATATGCATACCGCTTAGGCCGGCCTCGTCGAGCATACGGCGGGCCTGGCGGCTGAGGCTGTCCAGGTCGCCCGAGTCGATCCGAATGGCGCGCACGCGAAACGTTTCGCCGAGCTCATCGGCCAGGCGGATGACGTTGCGCACGCCCTCGAGGGTGTCGTAGGTGTCGACGAGCAGAGTGGTCTCGGGGTAATGACGCGCGAACGCGCGGAATGCCGTTATCTCGTCGGGATAGGTCTGCACGAAGGAGTGGGCCATCGTGCCCACCACCGGCAGGCCCATGGCGTGACCGGCGACCATGTTCGATGTCCCGTCGCCGCCGGCGATCCAGGTCGCGCGCGCCGCCACCCTTGCGGCGTCGATGCCGTGGGCCCGGCGCGCGCCGAAATCGACGACACCGCGGTTGCCCGCGGCATCGACGATGCGTGCGGCCTTGGTGGTCACCAGGGACTGATAATGCAGGGCATTGAGTATGCGGGTCTCCAGCAACTGGGCGACCGGCAGGGGCGCACGCACGCGCAGCAAGGGCTCGTTCGGGAAAACGGCTGTGCCCTCGGGTACCGCGTCGATGTCGCCGCTGAAATCGAGCGCGCTCAACCACTCGAGGAATTCGGGGCTGAACTGCCCGAGCGAGTCGAGGTAGGCGATCTCGTGGCTGTTGAAACGATACGCTGCGAGCCAGTCGAGTACGGTCTCGAGGCCGGCCGCCAGCATATAGCTGCGGCGTGGTCCGAGCTGGCGAAAAAACACCTCGAACTCGGCGTGATCGTCGACCCCGTCGGCGACGTAGGCTTGCGCCATGGCCAACTCATAGAGGTCGGTGAAGAGCGCGCTTTCCATCGATCTCGCAGCCTCGCAGCCGCTGGTTTTACGCGTGGTTTGCCTGGACATGGGCACCGGCGGCGCGCATCGCCTCGAGCGCACGCAGGCCGCCACCGCGGCGGTGCTCGAGCGGCCGGGTGCCATCCGGGATCAAGCGGGTCTCGAAGCCGGCGTCGACCGCGTCCAGCGAGCTCTCGCGTACGGCGAGGTCCTGGGCCAGGCCACCGATCCAGATGCGCTCGATGCTGCCCGCATGCAGTCGATCGGCGAGACTGGTGTCGTCGAAAACGGAGATGTTGTCGCGAGCGCGCATGCGTCCCTTGGCGATGAGGAGCGCGTCCTCGGGCAGCTCGAGTGATGGATGCAGCCGCGCTCCCGGGCTGTCGTCGACGCAGTGGGGCGGCCATTCGCCACCCTGCTCGGCGAAACTGCAGTGATCCGTGGGGTGGCGGTCGACCACCGCGACGATGGTGGTGCCGCTGCCGTGAGCGGATCGCAACCAGTGATTGAGCACAGGGAGAACGCCGTCGGCGTCGGGCACGGGATAGGCACCGCCCGCGAAGAAGTCGCATTGGACCTCGACTACGATGATGGCATCGCGCGGGCCGATGGCATCCGGCATGGAAGGGACGTTAAGACACCCGCCCCGGGGCGTCAACGCGGGTGCTCAGCCGGCCTCGTCGCCGGCATTGACCGGGGCGGCGGTGTGCGATTCCGGCCCGGGGGCGATGCCCATGCGCTCGAGGATGCACGCGCGCAATGCCTTGGCGGCGGGTGACAGCGTCTGGCGCCGCGGCGTCAGGATGCCCAGGTCGCGCCGCACCGTCGGGTTGCTCAAGCCGATGAAGCGCAGCTCGGGGTCGGCGGGATCCAGCGCCAACTGTGGCAGGGCGGTTACCCCCATGCCGGCGCGCAGCATCGCCAGCAGCGAGATTACGTTCGAGACCGAGAACTTGGCGCGGCTCATCACCTCGTGGGCGTGCGTGCCGTCGAGCAGGCGCACGGTGCCATTGGTGATCAACGTGTGGCCTTCCAGATCGCTCCATTCGAGCGGGCCCTCGGCCTTTGCCAGCGGGTGGTCGCGGCGGCACACCAGGCCCATCGGGTCCTGGTGCAAGGGCTCGAAATGCAGATTGGCATCGCCGCTCCACAGGCTCGCGACACCGAAATCGACGTGGCCGCCGAGCACGCGCTGCTGGACGTTGTAGGCGCTGTCGTCCTCGACGCTGATGTGGACGTCGGGATGGCGCTCGCTGAATACCTCGAGTATGGCGGGCAGCATCTGGCTCGCGAACGAGGGCACGCAGGCCAACGCCACCTGGCCTATGCGCTTCTCCGCGGCCATCGCCATCTGCCCGACGACGCGGCCGTAGTGCTCCAACAGCGACTTGGCCTGGGGGTAGCAGTGCTCGCCGAAGGGGGTGAGCTCGGTTTTATTGCCGCGCTCGAACAAGGCCTCGCCCAGGCGGTGCTCGAGCTCACGGATCGCCAGCGAGATCGCGGGCTGGGTGCGAGCGGCCCGCTCGGCGGCGGCATGGTAGCTCTTGAGCTCGGCGACGAGGACGAAGTAGCGCAGCTGTTGCAGCTTGACGTCGGGCAGCATGGCGCTCCCTCGATAAATTGAACTAAATACTGTATTTTCCCAATGAATTGTACTTGTTACGCCGATAATCTAGCATCCTTGGTAGGAAATGCGGAGGACTGATGGCGGGAGAGACCTTTTCGAACTTGATCGGCGGCTCGTGGCGCGAGGGCCAGTCCACGGTCGCCAACGTGAACCCCTCGAATACCGATGACGTGGTGGGGTATTACGCCCAGGCCACGGAGCAGGATACGCTCGACGCGATCCAGGCCGCCAAGGCGGCCCAGCCGAGCTGGTTCGCCAGTGGCCTCGAGCACCGCTACAAGGTGTTGCTCTCGATCGGCTCGGAGCTCATGGGCCGGGCCGAGGAGCTGGGCCGCGAGCTCGCGCGCGAGGAGGGCAAGCCCTTCGCCGAGGGCAAGGGCGAGGTCTACCGGGCCGGCCAGTTCTTCCACTACTACGCGGCCGAGGTCCACCGTCAGATCGGCGACACGGCGGACTCGGTCCGCCCCGGCATCGAGGTCGAGACGTGGCGCGAGCCCATGGGGGTGGTCGGCGTGATCTCGCCGTGGAACTTCCCCATTGCCACGCCCGTCTGGAAGATCGCACCCGCGCTGGCGTTCGGCAACGCCGTCGTCTGGAAGCCCGCCAATCTGGTGCCCGCCAGCGCCCATGCCCTCGCCGAGATCATCGACCGACACGATCTGCCCGCGGGGACATTCAACCTGGTGATGGGCTCGGGCCGCACGGTCGGCAACGCCCTGGTCGGATCACCCGACGTCGATGCGCTGACGTTCACCGGCTCGGTGGACACGGGCAAGCAGGTCGGCGCCCGGGCGATGCAGAATCTCACCAAGGTCCAGATGGAGATGGGCTCGAAGAACGCCCTGGTCGTCCTCGATGATGCCGACATCGAGACGGCGGTGCAGTGCGCTTTCGCCGGGGGCTATTCCGGCACGGGGCAGAAGTGCACGGCATCGTCGCGCATCATCGTCACCGAGGGCATCCACGACCGCTTCGTCGAGGCCATGACCGAGCGCCTCGGACGCGCCAAGGTGGGTCACGCGCTGGGCGAGGGCGTCGAGGTCGGGCCCGTGGTCGACGCCAACCAGCTCGAACAGGATCTCGCCTGGATCGACAAGGCCAAGTCGGAGGGCGCGACACTCGCGTTCGGTGGCCAGCAGGTCCAGGGCGATACGCCGGGCTACTTCCTCCAGCCGACGCTGTTCACCGACACGCACAATCGCATGACGATCAATCAGGAGGAGATGTTCGCGCCGATCTGCTGCGTGCAGAAGGTCAAGGATTACGAGGCCGCGCTCGAGGCCGTCAATGACACGCGCTTCGGCCTGACCTGCGGTGTCGTCACGCGCTCGCTGGGCCCGGCGATGCACTTCAAGCGCAACGCCAAGTTCGGCTGCGTGATGATCAACCTGCCGACTGCGGGTACGGACTACCACGTGCCATTCGGCGGGCGTAACGAGTCGAGCTACGGACCGCGTGAGCAGGGCCAGTACGCACGCGAGTTCTACACGGAGGTGAAAACGACCTACATGCGGGCGATGTGAGGCCGCGCCATGGCTAGTGATACGGCGGTCATTGATGGGCTCCAGTATTCCAACTGGAGCCGTTCGATCTTCGAGCAGATGCGTGCCGGCGGTCTCGATGCCGTGCATGTGACCGTCACCTATTGGGAGCAGGCGCGCGAGCTGCTGACCAATCTGGGCCATTGGAATCGCCGTTTCGAGGCCCACAGCGACCTGATCATGCCGGTCGCGACCGCCGAAGATATCCGCCGCGCCCGCGACAGCGCTCGCACCGGCATTATCCTCGGTCTCCAGAACTGCTCGCCCATCGAGGACGACATCGACATGGTCGCGCTGCTCAAGCAGCTCAATGTCCATGTGATGCAGCTGTCCTACAACAATCAGACGCTGATCTGCGCCGGCTGTTTCGAGAGCGAGGACGCGGGGATCACGCGCTTCGGGCGCCAGGTCATCCAGGAGATGAATCGCGTGGGCATGGTCGTTGACATGTCACACAGCGCCGAGTACTCCACGCTCGAGGCCATTCGGCTATCCGAGCGGCCCATCGTCGTTTCCCACGCCAACCCGCAGTTTTATCATGCGACCAGCCGCAACAAGTCCGAGCGCGTCATGCGCGCGCTCGCCGAGAGCGGCGGTTTGATGGGGTTCTCGTGTTACCCGTTCCACCTGAGCAACGGGTCGCAGACGAGCATCGAGGAGTTCACCGAGATGATCGCCCGCAGCGCCGATGTGATGGGCACAGAGCATCTCGGCATCGGTACTGATTTGTGTCAGGACCAGCCCGTGTCCATTCTGCAATGGATGCGCAACGGCCGCTGGTCCAAGGTGATGGACTATGGCGAGGGATCGGCCGAGAAGCCGGCTTGGCCGGATCCGCTGCCGTGGTTCCGGACGGCGGCCGATTTCCCGAATATCGGCAACGCTCTGCGCGAGCGTGGATTCGACGCGGAGGATGTCGCGCGGATCATGGGGGGCAACTGGCTGCGCTTCCTCGACGAGGCGCTCCAACCGGCGAACTAACCAACCGTGCATACGGGTAACCCAAGCGGGGACTAGCCATGAGCAATAACGCAGGAACCACGAGTGGGGATACGACACCGCGCGCAGGAATGAACGCCACGCTGGGCGATCCATGGGTACTGGGCATCAGCGCCGGCTTTATCCTGCTGTTCATCGCGATGTCGATCTACGATGTCGACCTGGTGTCGAGCGCAGTGGGAACCGGCTTCACTTGGACGGCCAAGTATCTCGGGTCTTTTTTCCAGCTGATCCTGCTGCTGACGTTCTTCATCGCTATCGGCGTATGCGTGTCGCCTGCCGGCAGCGCCGTCATGGGCGATCTGGAGCGCCCCGAGATGTCCACATTCAAGTGGATATCGATCATCCTGTGCACGCTGCTCGCTGGCGGCGGCGTCTTCTTCGCGGCGGGTGAGCCCGTCTATCACTTCATTGCCCAATCGCCGCCGGCATTCAGCGCCGAGGTGGGCTCGCCGGGTGCCGTTCAGGCGGCGCTGGCGCAATCCTTCATGCACTGGGGCTTCCTGGCCTGGGCGATCCTGGGGTCGTTGACGAGTCTGGTGCTGATGAACGCGCACTACGTCAAGGGCAAGCCCTTGCAGCCGCGCACGCTGCTGTATCCGGTATTCGGCGAGCGCGTGATGACCGGGGCCTTCGGTGGCATCGTCGACGCCGTCTGCGTGATCGCGGTCGTCGCCGGCACGGTGGGGCCGATCGGCTTCCTGGCGACCCAGGTGGCGTACGGCGGCGAGGTGCTGTTCGGCATCCCGGACAATTTTGGCTCGCAGCTGGTCGTGTTGATCGCCCTGGGCGCGATCTACGTGACCTCGGCGGTCACCGGGATTCACAAGGGCATTCAGATCCTCAGCCGTTTCAACGTTTTCCTCGCCTTGGCGATCGCCATCTTCATCCTCGTGTTCGGGCCGACCCTGTTCCTGATCAATGCCTATACCCAGGGCTTCGGTGAGTACATCTCGTCGTTCTTCGAAATGGCGACGATGACGGCGGAGACCGCTCCGGGGTGGTGGATGAAGTGGTGGACCATCTTCTTCTTCGCCTGGTTCCTCGGCTACGGCCCGCTGATGGCGCTGTTCGTCGCGCGCATCTCGCGTGGCCGGACCGTGCGCCAGATGATTCTGGCCGTGGCGGTCGCCGCGCCGATCGCGACCACGATCTGGTTCACCCTGCTGGGTGGCTCGGGCATCTACTACCAGATGACCGGCGCGATCGACCTGCAGGAGGCACTGACGAACTTCCAGTTCGACGTGGCGACGCTGACGGTCGCGCAGGCGCTGCCACTGGGTACCCTGATGGCGGTGCTCATCCTGGTGTTGACCACGATTTTCGTGGCGACGACGGGTGACTCCATGAGCTACACCATCTCCATGGTCGCTTCGGGCCACGACCAGCCCAACACCTTCGTCCGCGCTTTCTGGGGCATCGCCCTCGCGGTCATGGCCGGGATCCTGCTGTTCATGGGTGAGGGCCAGATCAGCGCCCTGCAGCAGTTCATCGTGATCACGGCGATCCCGGTGTCGCTGGTGTTGCTGCCGTCGCTGTGGACCGGGCCCAAGGCCGCCTACGAGATGGCACGCGAACAGGGCGTCGTGCGCTGAGGTCCGGGCTAGGGGGCGGCGCGCGGCGTGGCCGTGCGTCGCCCGCCGCATCCGGGCGCGTATCGGCGGCGAAAGCGTAACCGGTGGAACCCAACCGATCACGCCGACCGCGGAGGTGAGCATGCCAGTGCAGGCGCCAGATGCGACGAAACTGCACGCGGGGTCCAATGCGGGTCCGAGCCCGCTGCGGCCTGCCAGCGAGGTCATGGATCTGGAACGCCTAGGCCGGCTGCACGCGACTCGGATCAGCTTCATCCGCACGCTGATGCGCAAGGTGATGCGCCTGTGCTGGGACATCGAGTGCGTGCGCTTCGATCTCGACGCCAACGGCTACGGCACCGTCATCTACCGGATCCGCACCGAGGAATTTACCTACAACTTCGTCCTGTTCGCTCAGTACCTCGATGACAGCGAGCGCAGCGATCGCGTCATCGCTAATGCCTGGGACTGCGCGTTCGCTCTGGTGCAGGGCGATGTCGACGAGGCGCGGCTGGAGGCGTTGCGCGCGAACCTGCCCAAGCAGGAGGCGGGGCGCTGCGATCCCAGCGTGCTCATTCTGTCGCGCGCCAACCGCAGCGTGCGCAACTTCGAGTCCGTCGTCGATGCCTTGGCCGCGGGGCGACAGCCCGATCCCGAGCAGTTTGCCCGGGTCGGCTACCTCTACCGAACCACCGCTGTCTACGGCAACGGCAAATTCGGCCTTGCCGATTATCCCAAGATCCGCAATTGGGGCGATTTCGGATTGCCGTTCTCGGCGCAGATGTTCACGGTCTATCTGCTGCGCCATTTCAGCATCAAGCAGGTCGAGCACATCGCAGCCACGCGCTCGCCGGAGACCGCGGTCAAGATGGACGAGCGGCTCCAGCGCTACCTGGGCATCGGCAACTCCACTGGCCTGGGCATGGCGCCGTTTCTGATCAGTCACCCCAAGTTGATCAATCAGTGGCTGCTGATGCGCGAGACGGCACTGGCGCGCTGCCTCGCCGAGGCCGCCGATCGGGCGCGCTGGGGTCGGTTGCTCGAGCTCATCGCCCGTGCGGCGCAGCATACGCGCGAGACCTGGGTCGATGACGCGCGCCAGCAGCGCGAGAACGCGACCTTGGTTGAGCAGTTGTGCCAAGCCTATGGCTGGCTCGAGCACCAGGATCCGCAAAGCGGGCGCTTTCTGTGGCAAGAGCTCTCGGAGTATGCGCGGGCGCACTGGTCGTACGAGACCCAGGAACTGTTGCACTCGTTGATCATCGAGCTCTATCCGGAGCAGGTCGACGAGCTCGAGCTCTACATGGGCGCCAAAGAGGACTACGACCTCGTGCCCGATATGACGCTCGAGAAGCTGGCGAGCGTGATCGAGACGCACTATGATTGGGCCTTGACCTACGATTTCGACGACCCGCAGGCGCAGTATTATTTCTGGTACCGCTCGGCCGAGAAAGAGGAACCGCGGCTGGGCGTGCGTGGTCAAGACCAGGGCGACGATCGCGAGATGCCGCTCGACATCGCGCGCCAGGTTCGGCGCTGTTACGACAAACTGAACGCGTATCGAAGTGAATTCGGCGATCGGGTGTCGGTCGTCGAGTTCCTGCTCGAGTATCCGCAGCTCAAGGCGATCGTGCGTCGGGTCCAGTCGATGGCGCGCACGAGCTATGGCGAGATTCGCGCCAATCTGCTCGATCGCCACGTCCTGCCGATGGATCTGTTGCGGTGTAAGTTATCGTTCTTCGGGGTGACGAAGTTCGATCCGCGCTCCGACCGCTGGGTTCGCATCACGCTTTTCCAGGGGGCGCCGCTGGTCGAGGATATCGGTCGGCCTTTCGCCGACGACTGGTTCCTCCCCACCATGCCGACGCTGGAGTCTACGGAGTCCCCAGCTTGAA
>CAYUKN010000031.1:20543-22096 GCA_964445325.1 uncultured Ectothiorhodospiraceae bacterium | reverse complement strand
TCGCTACGGCACCGAATTCTCGGACAGGCTCCTAGGCTGATCGGGTACACGAGGCGCCCGAGCGCGGCGGCCATGCACCGCCTTATCCACCCGGGCACCGGCGCAGACGTCCGTAAGGCGGAGTCTGACGCGGCCCGTACAACGAACAAACCGCGAACAATGGCGGGGGTCGTAGACGAACGAGAAAGGGCTGCACTGTGGGACAACGCCAGTTGACCACTCGATCACTGCAAGACGAAGGCTGGGCCGGCGAATGTGACGCGGCCGCGGATACGCTCGATCGCGCGCGCCTGGCGCATTTGGTCGAGCAGGGCCGAACCGCTGCTGGGCTCCACCTCGCCGCCTGCGCCCTCGTGGCCGTCTTCTTCCAGGGCGAGGTCTCGCCGGCCGTGCTGGCCGCTTGGGTTGCCACCGTCGGGACGCTGCTGGTTGCGCAGCTAGCCGCCGCGCGTTACGTGCCGCAACGTGGACGCTTGCCGCGGCGCACCGTCATTACCTTGTGCGCCCTGGCCATCGCCAGCGCGGGCGTCTGGGGCGTAACGCCTTGGCTTTTGCTCGAGCGTGGGCTCGCCGCCCTCGATTTCGCCCTGTTGCTCGTGCTCGTCGGGTTGGCTGCGGCGGCGATCCCCTTCATGGCCTGCGTATGGCGGGCGTACGCGGTGTTCTCGGGCGCCCTACTGGCACCCGCTTGCGCCTGGCTTTTCACCCTGCCGACCGCGAACTCGTCGCTGCTCGGTGCGATTATGGCGTTGTCTACACTCGCGCTGGTGCTTGCGGCGCGCCATCACGCGCGCGACTTCCATCGCGCGCACGAGCTGACCGACGAGCTCGCGCGGGTGAATGCGCGGATTGGACGCGCTAACGAGCAGCTGCGAGCCCAAGTCGACGAGAGCCAGCGAACCCAAGGCGCCCTCGCGCGCAGCGAACACCGCTTCCAGGCCGCATTCGATCACGCCCCCATCGGCATGGCCCTGGTCACGCGTGACGGACGCATCCTCCACGCCAACACCACGCTGGCCCAGTTGCTCGGGCAGGGCGGTGACAGCTTGGATGACTTGTGCCTGACCGATTACGTTGCCTCGGAGGACATGTCCGATCTGGAGCGAGCGATCGAGGCACTCAGCGCGGGCGCAGCCCCCTCCTCGACGCAACTGGAAATGCGGTTCCGAACCGCGGCGGGCTCACCGCTGTGGGCCTCAGTGGCCATCGGTGCGCTGGAGAGCCCCGACGAAGCGCCCTACTTCATCGTCGAAATCCAGGACATCACCGAATCGATCGAGCTGTCGGCTAGGCTGCGCTACGAGGCCGAGCACGATTCCTTGACCGGGCTCATCAATCGTCGCGCCCTCGTGCGCCGGCTCGAGCCACTGCTCGCCGGCAGCGCTTCCGGTCGGGGTCAGCACACACTCGGTTACCTCGAGCTCGAGCGGTTCAAGCTGATCAACGACGTGCAAGGCCACATCGCCGGTGACGAGGTGCTGCGACAGGTCGCGGGTGTCCTGCAAGAGCACGCGGGTGAGCGCGACACGCTGGCTCGGCTACGGGGCGATGAA
>CAYUKN010000031.1:4169-20443 GCA_964445325.1 uncultured Ectothiorhodospiraceae bacterium | reverse complement strand
AAACGGCTCGACCGCTGGGTCGTCGAGGCCCTATTCGACTGGTTCCGCCACCACCCGCAAGCGGCCATGCAGGTCGCTTCTTGCGCGGTCAATCTCTCGGGGACGTCGCTCGACGATTCCGAGTTCACGCAGGCCCTGATCCGAGACATCCGCGGTGCACCGCTGGCTCCGCGGCAATTGCGCTTCGAGATCACCGAGACCGCCGCCATTGGTCACCTGGCGCAGGCACGCCAATTCATGGAACGCTTGGAGTCGCTCGGGTGCCGCTTGGCCCTGGACGACTTCGGCAGCGGCCTGTCGTCGTTCGGCTACTTGCGGGCTTTGCCCGTCGACACCCTCAAGATCGACGGGCAATTCATCCGCGACATCGTCGACGATCGCGTCGACCGTGCGATGGTGCGCTCGATCCACGAGGTCGCCCGCGTCCTCGGCCTCGAGACCGTGGCCGAGTTCGTGGAGAATCAAGCCACACGGGAAGTCCTCGACGGCATCGGCGTCGATTACGTTCAGGGTCACTCCATCGGGCCCGCGCGCCCGCTCGAGGAGCTCTTCGAGCATCAGCCCGCTACCACGGTCGGCTCGGCCATCTGAGCACGTACAACCGGTTGAGCACGCCATCCGAATGCAACGGCATGTTTCGCCCGGCGGGGCCGGGCCGCGGACGCGCGAATGGTTGCGAAGCCCCCAACAGGCGCTGACCGCTGCCTCGATACCAGCGTCTACAATCGGATCGACTTCCTGATGCGCTATCTCGGGTGGCACGTCGGCGAGCGCCTCGGCCGCACCGTCACCGGCCTACGGCGCAATCTCGACTATGCCATCCCGCCGGGCGTGCCCGATCCCGACAGGCGCTATTGGTCGGACCCGGTGGTACCCGAGCTGTGCACCGTCATCGTCGCTGCCCCCCTCGATGTTCGCCGGACGACGGGATTCAGCCTGCGGGGGCACGGGCGCCTGGCGGGGCTGGGCATTCACTCGTGCGGCTGCACGGACACGGGCGGATTGTGCTGGACGACCGCCTTCGAACTGACCTCGGGCGAGCAGGTCAGTCCACAAACATTCTACCTCATCGACGCCCTTTGGTCCGACCGCCGATGGCATCGCAACAGCAGCTTCGACTTCTGCTGGTTGGAGCCCTGGGCGCGGGCGACCGCCGATCGCGGCGGGGATAGTCGCCGCTAGGTCCCGGGGTGCATCCGGTCATGGCGGCCATGCGCGGGCCGAAGCGCTTGATGGCGCTCCGTCAGCGTCGCGTGAACCAAGCCGCCAAGGCCCGGCCGATCGATGTGGGCCGATCCTCCTGCAGGAAATGGATCCCCGGGCCCACATCGACGGTCTCCAGGTTGGGCAGGTTGGCCCGAAACCAGGCAACCTGCTCACTGCGGATGACGCCGCCGGGCCGCCCGTACAGCAACAGCTTGGGCAGGTCGTCCACCTCCAGGCGGCGGGCGTAATCGGTCACGACCGCGTCAACGTCGGCCGGTCGGCCGTCCAGCGGGATCTCGCGCGGCCATTGGCGCACGGGGCGGCGGCTCGCCACCGTCGGGAACGGGGCCCGGTAGTGGGCCATCTCGGTATCGGACAGGCGCCGCAGCACGGCCCGGGGCAGCACCTGCTCGACGAAGCCGTTGCCCAGGCTCACGATGACCCAGCCGATTGCGGGCAGCCGCATCAGGCGAAATCCCAAGCGGAAGTCCGCGGGGAATCGCGACCACTGCAATGGCCCCATGATCGCCTCCATGAGGGCGAGGCCACGCACTTTTTCCGGATTGCGGTCCCAATAGTGCAGCCCCAGTGCCGAGCCCCAGTCGTGGCCCACCAGCGTGATCCCGCTCAGGCCCAGCGCCTCGATGAACCCATCGACATAGGGATAGTGGTCGAAGAAGCGATACGCGAGCTCCGGCTTGGCGGAATGGCCCATACCGATGAGGTCGGGGACGATACAGCGCGCGTACGCTGCCAGATGGGGCACGACGTTGCGCCAAAGGTAGCCCCAGGTCGGATTGCCGTGCAGGAAGACGACCGGGGGCCCCTCGCCCACCTCGTAGTAGTGCATCCAGTCGCCGTGAACGGCGACATATTGCGATGCGTAATTAAACGCCGTATCGATAGCGACACCACGATCTCGTTCCATGACTCCTCCCAATGGGATGGAGGCGAGGCCCCGCGCAAGCGCATTCGACGATCGCGGGTGAAGGCCCTGCGCCGACCTCGGCCGCGCCCATCCGGTGACCAGGCGCCAGGCGCGATGGTTCGCCCCGGCCCCGCCGATCGGCTACAATCGCGCGCTTTCGAGCGAAGGGGATCGGGATGAGCCAGTTCGACGTCTACGGCGTGGGCAATGCCCTGGTCGACATGGAATACCGTGTCGACACCGGCGACCTCCACGCCATGGGGATCGACAAAGGGGTGATGACCCTGGTCGATGTCGACCACCAATCCGAGCTCATGGTCTATCTCAGCGATCGCCACGTCCACCGCAGCGCCGGCGGCTCGGCCGCCAACACCGTCATCGCGTTGGCGCAACTGGGCGGCCGCGGCTATTACACCTGCAAGATCGCCGACGACGAGCTCGGCCACCTCTACGCCGAAGACCTGCGCGCCAACGGTGTCGAGACCAATGCCCGCGAGGTCCGCGAGCAAGGCCACACCGGGCGCTGCCTGGTGTTCGTGACCCCCGACGCCGAACGCACGATGGCGACCTATCTCGGGATCACGGGCGGCCTCGGCCGCAGCGAGCTCGATCCCGAGGCCCTGCACGCCTCCGAATACGTCTACATGGAGGGCTACCTCGCCACCTCGGCGAGCGCCAAGGACGCCGCCATCCGTGCGCGCGAACTCGCGCGTGAGGCCGGGGTGAGGACGGCCCTGTCGCTGTCCGATCCCGGGATCGTGGCCAACTTCCGCGAGTCGCTGATGGAGATGATCGGCGACGGCATCGACCTCGTCTTCGCCAACGCGGACGAAGCCATGGGGATGGCCGACGCGGCGGATCTCGACGGTGCCGTCCAATGGCTCAAGGGGATAGCCAACGAGTTCGTCATCACCCGCGGCCCCAACGGCTCGCTCGTCTTCGATGGTGCCGGCCTCACCGAGGTCCCCGCGCATCCGGTCGAGCCCGTGGACACGGTGGGCGCAGGTGACATGTTCGCCGGTGCGTTCCTCTATGGGCGTACTCACGGCTGGAGCCATCGCGATGCCGCCCGGCTCGCCTCCGCCGAGGCCGCACGGTTGATCACTACCTACGGTGCCCGCCTTCCGGGCGAGGAGACGCGCGCGGTCCGCGACCAACTGTGAGGCCTCATCGAAGACGCCGGCCCAGCGTGCGAAGATCCTCGAGCAGCAAATAGAGGCAGGGCACGATCACCAGGATGATCGCCGTCGCGAAGACGATGCCGAAGCCAAGCGAGATCGCCATCGGGATGACGTAGTTGGCCTGGTCCGAGGTCTCCAGGATGATGGGTGTGAGACCACCGAAGGTCGTCAGGGTCGTGAGGATGATCGGCCGGAAGCGCCTGTGTCCCGCGCGCTGAATGGCCTCCAACGCCGATAGCTCGGGCCGCTGGCGGTTGGCGTAATCGGTCATGATCAGGGCGTCGTTGACCACGACGCCCGACAGCGCCACTACTCCCATCAGACTGATCAGGGACAAGTCATATCCCAGCACGATGTGGCCGATGACCCCACCGACGATGCCGAACGGGATCGCCATCATCACGATCAGCGGCTGACCATAACTGGCGAACGCCACGGCCAGCAGCGCGTAGATCGCGACCAGCGCCAGGGCGAAGCCAACAGCCAGCGACTGCGTCGACTCGCGCAGCTGGGCCTGGCTTCCCTGGAACGACCAGGTGATGCCCGGGAAGTCGGCGCGCAGCTGCGGCAGCACATCCTCCTTCATGCGAGCGATCACCTGCCCCGTGGCGTCGTTGGGCTCGACATCCATACCGACAGTGACCACCCGGCGCCCGTTGCGTCGCTCGATCGAGGTGAACGCCTCGCTGCGCTCGACCTTGGCCACATCCATCAACGGCGCTCGGTTGCCATCGCTCGACTGCACCGTCAGATCGCGCAAGTGGTCCAGGCCGTCGCGCTCGGCCTCGGGTAGCTTGACCCGCACCTCGACCTCGTTGGTGCCGCGTAGCTGGCGGCGTGCCAGCGCCCCGAAGTACGCATCGCGTAACTGCCGACCCACCTCCGAGGGACTGAAGCCGAGGGCACGTCCCTCGGGCAAGAGCTCGAAATCGAGCTGGGCTTTGCCCTTGTTGTAGTTGTCGTTGACGTCGCGCGTCGCCTCGAAGCGCTCCATGCGCGCGGACAACGCCCGGCTCGCCGCGGCGAGCGTGTCGATATCGCCATGGCTGAGGTCGACACTGATGTCATCGCGCCAGCCGCCGGGGCCACGCTCGGCCTCGAAGGTGATTTGATCGATGCCCCGGAGATCGCCGATGGAGTCGCGCCACAGGCGGATGACCTCGCCGACGCCCATGTCGCGCTCATCCGGCGGCTTCATCACGATCTCGACGTCGATGAAGCTGCCGCCGCGGACATTCGCCTTGATGCCCTCGGCGACGCGGTCGAGATCATTGGCCTCGTACATCCGGCGTGTCGCTTGCGTGACCGCGTCGGCGACGCGAGCGGCTTGCGCGCGCGTGGTCCCCACGGGCAGATCCACCCCCGCCTCGATCTCGTCAGCGGTGGCTTCGGGCATGAAGATCACGCCCATGTGATCCGAGTAGGCGTAGCCCGCGGTCACCGCGAGCAGCGTGATCGCCGCACTGAGGGTGAGATAGCGCCGGCGCAGGCACCGCATCAGCACCGGCCCGTAGCAACGATCGACGCCGCGGTTGAACGCCCGGGCGAAGCGCTGCTGAACGGCGTGGAGATAGCGGCCCGAGCGCGTGACGCCAACGCCGCGGCTGTGCGCCAGATGGGCAGGCAGGATGAACAGCGCCTCGATCAGCGAAATGGCCAGAACAGCCACCACGACCACGGCCAGCGGCCACCAGAAGTTGCCCGCCGTACCGGGCACGAACATCAGGGGCAGGAACGCGACGATGTTGGTGAGGATGGCGAAGGTCACCGGACCGGCGATGTCGCGCGCGCCCTGGATAGCCGCGCTGATGTGGTCCATACCGCGCTGGCGGTATTCATACACGTTCTCGCCGACGACGATGGCATCGTCGACCACGATGCCCAGCACGACCAGAAAGCCGAACATCGAGATCATGTTGATGCTAACGCCCAGCCAGGGCAGCAGTGTCAGACCGGTGACGAACGAAACGGTCATGCCCATCATGATCCAGAAGGCGAGGCGATACTCCAGGAACAGGCTGAGGATGGCGACCACGATCAGGATCGCCCAGACCCCATTGGTCAGCAGCATCGACAGGCGATCACCGAAATCCTCGGCACGATTGCTGTCGATGCGACTATGCACCCCCGCCGGCAGCTCACCCTCCAGATCCGATAGCACGGCCTCGACGGCCGACTCGATCTCGATCGGCGATTGACTCCCCGTGCGAAAGACCTCGAGCTCGATCGAGGGTTGGCCATTGAACTGCGAGTGGAAGCCGGCCTCGGCGAAGCCGTCGCTGACCTCGGCGATGTCGCCGAGTTCGAGGGCCGCACCCGAGGCCGCCGTCCGGATCGGGATGCGGGCGAGCTGGTCGGCCCACTGCTTGCGCGCATCGAGGCGCAGCAGGATCTCGCCCGAGCTGGTATCGATCGAGCCGGCCGGCACGTCGGTGCTGGCCTGCTCGATGCGTTCGGCGACGCCTCCGAGGGTGAGACCGTGCTCGCGCAGTCGATCGTGCGGGATCTCGACATGGGTGACATAGTCGGGTACGTCCCCCAGGGTCACGCGCGTGATGGCGGCATCGGCGAGTAGGCGATCGCGGACACGCTCACCCAGCTTGCGCAGGGACCAGGTGTCGACATCTCCGTAGAGACCGATCTCGATGACCCGGTGATCGACGGTCTGCAAGCGCACGTCGGGTTCTTCGGCGTCCTGCGGGAACGTACGGATGCCGTTGACCGCCTGGTCGATGTCCTGGAACACCCGCATGCGGTCGCTGCCGGCGACGAGCTCGAGATCGACCCGGGCCGAGCCCTCGCGCGCCCGCGAGCTCATCTCGCGAATCCCCTGGACACTGCGCACCGCCTCTTCGATGGGCTGCAGAATCCCCTGCTCGACCTCGGCCGGCGACGCGCCGGGGTAGGCCACCTCGACGCGCACGGAGTCAAGCGCGAACTGCGGGAAGACCTCTTTCTGGATGCTAAAGCCGGTCCATGCACCCGCGACCAAGAGGATGACCACGAGGAGGTGCGCCGCGATGGGATTATTGACCATCCAGGCCATCAGCCCGGTGGCGCCGCGTTCGCCGCCGTGATCCGGATCGGTCGGCGAGTGAGTCAAGAGCGATTACCCCGGCCCATGGGGCCGGCATCCGACGAGGCCGGGTCGTCCGGTTGGGCCGTTTCCGCCTCATCGGTCTCATCGACACGCAGGGCAGCCCCCTCTTCGATGGTCGCGAGACTGCTCGTTACGACGACCTCCCCGGGCGCCAGGCCTCGTCGGATGTAGGCATAGCGATCGTCGCGCATGGCGATCTCGACCTCGCGAATGTCGAGCGCGCCGTCACGCATGACCCAGACCGTGTCCGCAGCGCGCACATGGTCGCGTTCGAGGCGCACCACGTCGCGGACCGAGCGCCCCTGGATGCGCGTCTGGACGAGCGTGCCCAGCGTCAATGGGGGAACGTCTGCGGGCTTGCCCTCGGCCAAGGGGTCATCGACGGTGACCAGCACGCGCGCCATGCGCGTGGCGTCGTCGACACGGCCGACGTATTGAGACAGGTGGCCCTGACGGGTCACGCCTCGCGGCCAGGCACTGCGATTGCGGACCGTCACGGGCGCGCCGGCGTCGCCTTCGTCGTCCGGGAACGCCAGCCAGCGCAGCTTGTCCAGGGGCACGGTCGTCTCGACCCAATAGCGATCGGTCGCCACTAGGCGCGCCAGCGCGTCCCCGGCGGCCACCTCGGAGCCCAGCGTGACCTCGCGGGCCAACACCAGGGCGTCGAAAGGCGCGCTGATGCGCGTGCGCTGGAGCTCACGCCGTGCCCGCTCGACGCGTGTTCGCCGTATATCGACCTGGGCCCGTGCGGAGTCGATCTGGGGCTCGCGTAACACCAGCGATTCGTCGGCCTCGCTCAGGCGCTCGTCCAGCAGCTCGTATTCCTTTCGCGCGAGGCGCTTGCGGCCCTGCTCGACGCGCAGGTCCGCCTTGGCCTGGGCCAGCTCGGCGCGCCTCTGCGCCAGCGCGCTGCGGTGGTCGGCGTCGTCCAACTGAATGAGGCGCTCGCCCTCTGCCACCCGTCCCCCGGGCACCAGCCCCGGGGCGTGCTCGACGACCCGGCCCGACACGCGCGAGCGCAGCACGATCTCACGCGCCGGACGGACGGTCCCCGTCGCCACGATCTCGGGGGTGAAGGACCCGGCCGCCGGCTCCGTGACCTCCACGAGCATGGCCGTTTCCTTGGTCGCGGCGGCGCGTTCGGCGCTCGGCTCGGTCGTGAAAATCAGCGCGAGTGCGCCCGCTCCCAGGCCAACGATCAGGGCGCCCAGCAACAACCCCGACAGCCAACCGGGTCGGCGCGCCCCGTCGCCCATCTGCGCAGCGTCGTCCGTTTGCGCAGCACCTCGGGCGCGCTGTTCGCTTTCGTCATCCATCGCATCGACCTCGCAGCGTGCCAACGGAGTCGGCGCTTGTGCCCACGCGAGAGCGCCGGTGCGCCCTCGTCTTTCGGAGTGAGTCGGTGTCTTCGGTCGCTACCAGATGCCGGTTGCACGGCCTCGCGTGATGGCCACCGGCTAGGTGCGCGCCTCCGACGCGCCCCGGCGATGCCACGGGATCGCGGCGTAGATACCGGCGCCCATCGCCAGGGTGACCGCCGCGGCAACGAGCTCGGCCGGATTCTGTCGTGCGGCGAACGCCGCCAGCCCCACCGAGGCCAAAACGTAGACCGCAGGGACCCAGGGGTAGGCCCGACTGGCGACCGGGGCTCGGCGCCGGCGCCAGTGCGCGGCGAACAGGCTCGCCACCGCGGCGGCGCCGCTGAGCGAGAGCGTAAAGCCGAGATACGACAGCAGCTCGCGCAGCTCGGTAACGCACACGAACCCGATCGCCAGGCCGGCTTGGAGGGCGATGGCGGCGCGCGGTGCCTCGCCCTCGAAGGCGAACACCCGCGGCATCACGCCATCGTCCGCCATGCGGGCATAGACGCGCGGTCCCGCCATGACCAGGGCCAGAACGGACGTGAACAGGGCGAGTGCAATGATGCCCCGCACTGCGACCGCCAGCTCGGGGCCGCCTACGCTGCGGGCCGCAACGGCGGCCACGTCGGCTGCGCCAGCGACCTGCTCCACCGGTGGCGCAAACAGGAAGACGATGTTGAGCGCAAGATACAGGACGGTCACGACGAGGGTGCCGACCACTAGCACGCGCGGCACCATGCGCGGCGCGTCGCGTGCCTCACCGGCGACATAGACGGCCGCGTTGAACCCCGAGTACGACAGCGAGATCCAGACCACCGCCAGGGCGAACGCGCTGGGCGAAAGGCGCGCCAGTGAGCCGCTCGAGTCGGGCTCGGCGCCCCCGTGAAGCGCCAGGTAGGCGCCGCCACCGACGACACCAACGACCAACAGCGCCAGCTTGAGCAAAACGGCCACGTTCTGACCGATCGCACCGGCCTCGGCCCGGATGCCGTGCAGCAGCGCCGCCACAATGACGGCCGCGATCGCGGGCGTGTTCGCCGGCAGCCACATCGGCCCCTCGCCCGGAACGAGATAGGCCTCCATGGTGGTCGCGGCGAACGCGATCGCCCCGGTGAAACCGGCGATCATCGACACCCAGCCCGCGATGAAGCCCGCCAGCGGATGGACCAGGCGCCCGAGATAGAGGTATTCCCCACCGGAGCCGGGCACGCAGCGGGCCAGCATGCCGTAGCCCACGGCGCCGCAAAGCGCGACCACGCCCCCGGCGAGCCAAGCCCAAAGAACCCGCCCAGGGGTACCCAGATCGGCCAGCGCATAGCCCGAGGTGGTGAAGATACCCGCGCCGACCATGGATGCGACGACCAGGCCCGTCAGCGTGACGCTACCGAATCGAGCACGCGTGTTCATGGGCCAACAGCAACGCGGCGTAGTGCTTGCGGCGCGGGCGTCATCGAGCCCGCCGCGCCCGTACCTGCACCGCCCGATCGCCGGCGACCAGCTCGCCCTCCAGCGTATCGCCCCGGGCGCGCCCCTTGAAGCGAAGGGTGTCGCCGTCGGCGGTCGTGGCCCGCCACTCGAGTCGACGTCCGTTCAAGCGGGCACGCTGAAGAGCTGCCCGCTCGCCGTCGGTCCGGAGCATGCCGTACACGCGTTGATAGTGCTGCTGCAGCTCCAGCTCATAGCGCGTGCCGTCGACCCGCCAACGCCAGTGTCCCTCGAGGCGCGCTGGTATGGTCCAGCGGTAAATGGCATGGCCGTCGACGCGATCCGTCGCATCGGGGCGCCAGTCGCCCATGCGGTGCTCATGCGAGACCACGCGCGTGCCGGGCTCGAGCTCGGCCAGCAGGCGCGGCCGCAGCCGGCGGTTGAGCTTTGGCAACAGGAACAACGTCACCGCGTCGGCGTCGCTGAAGTCGTATTGGAACAGGTCCCCCTGAACGAACCGCGTTCGATCGGCCACGCCTTCAGCGCGGGCCTTTTCCCGCGAGCGAGCGACGAGCGACCGATCGATCTCGACGCCGACCGCACGCTTGACGCCGAAGTCACGCGCCGCGGCCACAACGATCCGGCCGTCGCCCGAGCCCAGGTCATAGAGCTTGTCCGCGGAGGCGGCATCGACCATCTCGAGCATGCGCTCGACCACGGCGGGCGGCGAAGGATCGTAGCGCACGTCCGCGTCATCGTCGCCCGCCTGCGCCCATTCCACCGCAGCCAAGCTGGCCATCATGCAGGCCCATGCAATGGCGCCGGCCCATGCCAGGGGCGGCTGGCCCCTGGTCACAGCGAGCACCCCCGGAATCGAGCCATTCGGGCACCGCCATCGCCACCGCCGCTCGCGTAAGCGCAACCGTCGGCCACCTTCGCCTCAGCCCTCACCCGCATTTGCCGAAGGGATGCTCGTCCGGGACGAATACAAAGCTGAACTCGTGCAGACTGCTCGCGCCCGGGGCGGCGGCGACGCACATCCGATCCCGGCCGTCGTGCTTGGCATGGTACATGGCCTCATCGACACGCCGGAGCCAGTGCTCACTGGACTCGCCGCGATTCAGTGTGGCGATGCCCGCCGAAACGGTGAGCGCCCCGAGCGGGCTCGTATCGCTCGCGCGGATCGACTCGATCAGACGGCGCGCCGCATCGAAGCCGTTGCGGCTGTCGGCGCCGCGCAGGAGCACGGCGAATTCCTCACCCCCGATGCGGAACAGCCCATCGGAGCCGCGCAGCCGGTCGGTGACACAGTGGGCCAACGCGACCAGCGTGCGATCCCCTGCCTCATGGCCCATGCGATCATTGATCTGCTTGAAGTGATCGACATCGAACATCAGGAGCGACGCCGGCTGGCCGAGGCGATCATAATCCTTGACCGCGCGCTGCAGCGCTTCTGTAAAGGCACGCCGGTTGCCCACACCCGTGAGCGCGTCCTCGTGGATAAGCTCCTCGAGGCGGCGGCGCTGGCGATCGACGTGGACCGTCAGAGCCCCGGCTGTGATCCATGTCAGCGCCAACGTGGTCAAGGCACGGGCGAGTTCGGTCCCATCGGCGGCGCGCAAGGCAACGGCGAAAAAGGCCACCATCGCCGGGACCGTTACCCAGAAACCGAAGCGCGGCCCCAACAGGAGGAATGAGAAGATCAACAGCGGATAGGCCCAGAAGAGCCCCGACAGCCCCGAATGCTCGACTACGACGACGATCACGGCCGCCCCGAGGACGGTGCCTCCGGCGTAGGCGCGCGTGGGGACATGCTTGTAGTAGGCGATGGCCCCGCAAATCACCAAGACCACGACGATGAAGCTCACCACGAGCCCCGCCATGGCATAGCTGCCCGATAGCCAATAGCGCACCCCGAAAGGCACTGCGGAGAAGGCCACCAGGGCAGCCATCACCAGAGCCAGCTTGTCGAATTGGGCCGCTATGCGCATGGGAACCACCGGCTACGAATGCGCGGCGCCCACGGGCTCGATACCCGGGGGTGGCTGGAAACGCAATCTGAACCCTACACCATGCGAACCGTCGCGCGCAGCACCGCCGCCCGATACCGGCCCGCTGCGTGACCTCACCGGGGTGTCACGACCGATCGATGCCCCTGTCGGCGCGACACCATCGCACGGACGGTTCAGCCCCCTTCCTTGAGTTGCTGTTCCAGCAACGCACTGAGGCGGCTCACGGGCTCGGGCGGGCGGCCCCGCGGCCGGTGGAGCGCGATCTCGATCGAGGGCAACTCGGGCAGTCCATCCTGCGGTCCCAGCACCCGCATCTCGGGCGCCACTTGGCTGCGCGCGACGACCATGATCGCCAACCCCGCATCGACTGCCGGTCGCAGCCCACTCGCACTGCGGCTGGTGTAGGCGATCCGGGCGCGCCGCCCCGCGGCCTCGAGCGCCGCCAATGCGCGTTCCCGGAAGACGTCCTGGCCCTCGGGATAGAGCGCCAGCGGGATGGGGTCGTCGGCCGCCGGTGGTTTTGCCCGACCCGACGCCCAAAGCAGGGGCTCGCGGCGAAGCACCTCGCCGCCCGGGCTATTGCGTTGCCGTGTGACGACGCACAAGTCGAGGTCACCGCGGCGCAGCGACGCCACCAAGTCCACGCTCAGCCCGTCCTGCACCCGCAACTCCACCTCGGGGTAGGACTGCGCGAAGTGGCTGAGCACGGGCGTCAGCATGAAAGCGTAATCGGTGGGGATGCCCAAGCGCACCACCCCCGTGACCGGGCGGGACTGCAAGTCCCCCAGCGTCTGGTCATTGAGTGCGAGCAACCGGCGCGCGTAGCCCAGCAGGCGTTCCCCGTCACCCGATAGCACGATGCCGCGGCCCGCCTTGCGGGTCAGCGTGAGCCCGAGTTGACGCTCCAGGCGCTCGAGCTGCATCGACACCGCCGACTGGCTGTAGGCCAGGCGCTGCGAAGCCGCCGTGACCGTGCCCAGGTCAGCCACCGTGGTGAATGTTCGCAACAGATCCAGATCGAGATTACGGGGTCGCAAGATATATCATTTTCCTTGATTTTTTTGTGCAAATGAATTCGTTGGTGTGAATGGAAATCATGCTGCAATCATCGCGCCAGTGCAATCGACCAGGCAAATCCAAGGAGAGTGCGACATGACCCCCTCGACAACCAACGCAGCCCCGCCATCGGACCATACCGGAGCGCCTTCAGCAGCCGCAGCAGTGCTTCTGTGGAGTCTGGCGCCGACGCTGGGCGAGCTCGCGCGCGCGGTGCCACCGCTGCAGCTGACAGCGCTTTGCTTCGCCGTCGCGAGCGTGATGACCACACCCTTGGTCTATCGAAACGGGCATGTACCTCGTCTCTCAATCCCTTCCAATGGAGGGATTTGGCTTGTCGCACCACTGCTGCTGGTCGGGGCGGTGGGCTGCTACTTCTGGGGCCTGACGCATGCGCCGGCCGGCAATGTCACCCTGGTGACCTACGTTTGGCCTGTCCTGTTCGTCGCCGCCACCGAGGTCCTCGCGCTCGGTCGCGTGCGCATCCCGGTCATCATGGGCTGTGCGCTCGCGTTCGCCGGGGCCGGCTTGCTGCTCGTGTCCGATGGAGCTGCGCTACAGGGCTCATGGATGGGCTACGCCGCGGGTGTGTTGAGCGGGCTGAGCTGGGCCGCGTTTTCCCTGGTGGCCCGACGCCAGGCCCTGCCCCTGGCGCGCATACTGCCCGTTCTGTGCATGCTCGCTGCACTCGTGGCAGCACTGATCCATGGCCTGACGGAGCCGACGCTGTGGCAGCTGGCCGGCCGTGAGGCGTTGTGGATCGTGCTGATCGGCGCCGGCCCCTACGGGGTGGCATTCCTGTTCTGGGATTACGCTCTGCGGCGCGGCCCCGGGGCCACGGTGGGCACCATGGCCTACGCCGTGCCCGTGCTTTCCGCGGCGATTCTGCTGGTCACGGGCTTCGCCGCACTGCGCTGGCAGCTCCCCGTGGCCGCGACGATGGTGATGACCGGCTGCACGGTCGCGTCATGGTCGTCGACGGGTAGTCCCTCCACCGGACGATTACGCGCCTGAACCGGCCCAGTGGCCCACTGGACTTGCGCCACTGCCCTGGGCAATACGGGCCCAACGTTCGGTTTCGGATCATGGTGGCGGGGTCGCTTGCCCGTGCCCCCGGCCATCAGGGAACCACCTCACCCCTTTGGGGCCCCGCACAGCGCGAAGGCGCGCTACCGGCATACGCGGGCGCACTCAGAACGAAACGCTGAGACTGGCGAAACCTTTCTCTTCGCCGTCGGCGGCAAAGGCGGCGCCCACAGTCGGCACGACCCGATAGTTGGCGACGCCACCCTCGAGCGATAATTGCAGCCCGCCGCTGCGGCGCTCGCGGCCGGCCTTGTCGGCCCAGTCGGCGAACACCCCCGTGTAAAGATCGCCCGCGAATAGATTGGGATTCCAGGTGCCTCCTCGCACCTCGGCGACCTTGTGCGTCCCGTCGACGCTGGCCCGCTCGGTCGGGGCCTCGTCATCGACACCCTCGATCTCGAACGTGCGGTTGGGCTTGCGCAAATCGAAGCCTTCGGCCGCTTGCCCCAGCACGCTCAAGCG
Organism: uncultured Ectothiorhodospiraceae bacterium; assembly: GCA_964445325.1. GTDB lineage: Bacteria > Pseudomonadota > Gammaproteobacteria > XJ16 > Halofilaceae > Halofilum. The sequence goes on along the minus strand of CAYUKN010000031.1, from coordinate 6,626 downwards.
CCCGTCAGCGAGCCAGTAGTTATACGTCAATACGGAATTGTACGCGTCCTCATCCCGCTCATCGTCGAGCTTGACCTGCTGACGCAACGCAATGCGGTGACGGCTGAAGTCATACGCAATCCTCGCACCCGGTACGATCTCGTCGAGATCCGTCTCGACATCCAGCGTGATCTCCGACAGTCCGCTCTGCGGCGAGCGGTAGACGGGATATCCCACGCTCAACAACGTCTCCTCATCGCCATCATCGAAATCCCGCCGGTATTGCAGCGATAACGTCAACGGCCGCAGCAGCCGGGTACTCCACGCCGCGAGCACGTCATCGGCGGTGATATCCAACAGGAACCGGTTGGTCCCGAGGGCGTCCGTGCCGGACGCCAAAACGGGAAGCAACCGCCGATCCGGCGGAACGAGTTCGGCCAGGTTCTCCCCCAGCGCGCCCTTCTCGCGCACCGGCACATCGAGCGCGTCCAGATCGTAGGCTTGCTCGACGCGCTCCTGCTCGGGAATCGAATAGGACTCACCCACGGCCACCTTCTCATAGACACCCATGCCATCCACCACGCCCGAAGCGAAATAGAAGCGCCCGCCCGCCGCCACACCTTCGGCGGCGTAGCCACCCTTGGTCATCCGCTGCACCTCGCCCGTCACCAGATTCCGGCGATACACGCTGACGTGCTCGTCGTATCGCGCGCTGTAATACAACGAGGAACCCGAGACCGTCACCCGTTTCTCGGCATGGTCCGTGGCCACTACCGGCTCCACCTCCAGCGACTCGAGATCGATCGCCGTGATGTCCCACGTCCCACCGCTTTTCTTGCTAACCGCAAGAACTCGATCACGGTATCGATGCAGCTCGGATACGAGTTCGTCGATCGTGCCCAAACGATCGCGCTCGCCGTCGCGATATGCCCAAATCGCCGTACCGACTCGCTCCGCGGTATCGGTGGCATACACGATGGTCCCATCGTCGCGTACGGCAAAGTCGCGAATCTGGTCCTCGAATAGCTCATCGACCTCGCCGCTGCCGCGATTGTAGCGCTTGAGCGTCGTCGAGGTGCCCCAGCCCGAACCCGTGTAGTTCTGGAAACCGTACGCAAAATCGCGTGATGCGAAGTAGATGGCATCATCGACGACCTGGATGCGGCCGGCCTCGCTCTCCCGCATCGACAACAGGATGGTCTCGTCACGGGTGGCTGGGTCGTATCGTACGAGGTGCGTTATCCCGCGGTATTGATACGGCGCGACCGACTGGACCTCGGTCCGGAAATAGTAGAGCTTGCCACCGGCGGCCGAGAGGTTGGATATCCGGCCCCGGTCGGTGTCGACCACGCGCTCACCGTCGATGGACCAATCCGCGTGGCGCTGTTCCTCGTATCGGCGCCAGTCGCGGTACAAATGGACGAAGGGCTCGCCGAACGTCTTCTCCGCAGCCCGGTCGATACCGCCCGCCGGCACGATGTTCGCCCGCGGCAACAGCAGATTATAGAGCGGAACCCAGAAATACTTGCTGTACTCCGAGATGAACTCACCGGTCGACTCCCGCCCATAGCGCTCGGCGAGATAGCGCACGAAGGCCCCGCCGAAAAGATAGAACTGCCCGCGCGGATAGAAGTTGTGGTCGTAGGTGATCTCCGGGATCGAGGGGAACGCACCCGCCTCTGCCCTGCCCGCGACCACGGCGTCGAAGAAGCCCTCATTGAGGCGCCCCTCTTGCGGATCCGTCCTCGATTCCGCGTAGGTCGCCAAGCCCTCGGAGACCCATCGGGGTGAGTGGAAGTTGGGCGAGAAGTGGTTACCGAAGATCGTGGTCAGGGCGCGGCTCGGACCCCAAACGTTGGTGTCCTGGCGCATGTGGGTGAGCTCGTGCACCGAGACCTGGCGGTAGTGGCTGCGGTAGTGCGAGAGCTCGCTCGCGGTGCTCGGATGACCGGTGAAGATCGCCATGCGATCGGCGACCGAGTCCGCAAAACCGCCGGGCGCCAGACCGAAGTCTTCCAGTGCCACGACCACCTGGCGCTTGCCCTCGCGCATGTCGCTGCCCGTGATCTCATTGACCGTTTCACGATTCTCCTCCAGGTGATACAGGGCCTCGCGCGCGCTCTGGCGCTTGTCCGGGGGAAAGAAGACCTCGTAGTTGGGGCTCTCGAGCACACGCCACTGCGAGATACCCCCGCCCGAGACACAGCCCGCAATAAGACACACGACGACCACCAAGAAAAGCGGGTACAGCAGGTCCAGTGGGCGCGGGGCGTGCATCTTCCCTGTCTCGCGGGTCAAAAACCGTGAATGAGACACCACTGGTCACCGCACTGCCAAGGGTGCCTTCCCCAGCAACCTTCGCGGGGCGAGCAAGACAATGACCCAGGCACTTCCAGGCTGGCGCTGCATGCGTCGGCATGCGCTATGGGTGCTTGTATAGGGACACCGCCGCACGAACTCGGACCGACCGTCGATGAG
>CAYUKN010000031.1:0-4069 GCA_964445325.1 uncultured Ectothiorhodospiraceae bacterium | reverse complement strand
GCTGGCGCTATCACCCAGGACAGATCGGCGCCCTGGCCGCTGATCGGTCGCGCAACAGACCAGAACAGCTCACGGTACGTGACTCCCCGTCGAGGGATTGGCCGAGAACCGGCGGACGCACCCATCACGCGCGTCGCCACCCCGTCGGGCCGCGGCGGTGGGCCGCCGAGCCAATCGCGCATCGAGGTCCTCCCCCGGGATCATCGAGATGATGATCCATGGCAGCCACGACTTGCTCGCCTTAATGGCAGTCGACGCGAGCGGCGATCCGTTGCAGTGCTCACCGACCATGCCGCCAAGATAACGGGGCCACTTCGGCCGTGGCGCTCATGCGCTGGATCACCGGGCCCGGTATCCGGTGCTGCCGACCGCAGCGGCCAGGCGGGCATTGTCCCTACCCGTTCGCGCCCGCTGGCGGCCCAACAATCGCTAGCACCGCAACCTGGACCGCAATCAGAACGACCCATCCGATCAAGCAGACCCCCAGCGCGCGCCCCGTGCTCGAGTAATCCAGGGCTTGGCGCACGGCGACCACCATTGCGGCGAGCATCCAGATATTGCCGGCGAGGACGATTACGCCACCGATGCCCGGAATGAATCCGAGAACCCGCAACAGACCGGGCGCCGTGGCGAAACCCAGTGTCCGTAGCATTTGCCCCATGTCCGCCTCGGTCTCCGCGGTCGGCAGGATCTTGGTTCCGATCAACAGCGTCAGAGCCGCCCAGATGAACCACCCCACGAGCGCGGCGATGGTGCCGACAACGATGGCCGTCGTAGCATCCATGTAGCCGATGCTGCCGATGCCCGCCGCCACGCTCGACAGGGCCACGACCCCGGCGGCCTGGCCGGTCGCGCTGTCGTCGTGCTCGACCTCCTCGTAGACGGCCGCATCCAGCTTGGCGGCCCCGATCATGCGTTGACTAAAGCTCGTCATCGGACTGGGCTCCCTTACGATGGCCATGCGTGCCCACCCGGGCACGGACAAGCTACAGCCTACTAGTCCTGCGGTAACGCGTGTCAGCCCCCCGGGCCGTTTCGACCCGCTTTTCGGGCTCGCGACAACCTCCTCGGGCATGGGGCTTCGAGCACGCGCCCCGTGCGACCGTGGATCGTAGCGCCGACTCGCCCGTCTGGGCAGACGCGGCGAGACCGGGTAACCTTGCCCCGCTCGGCGGCGCGGGCCGCCTGCCCCGGGGCGATCCCATGCACGCCTACTTCTACGTCATCCCGGTCATATTCGCGACGGCCTTGACGGCAATGGGCAACGGCATGATGGCCACGTTCGTGCCCATCCGCCTCGACATGGCCGGCGCCGGCGAGAACGCCGTCGGGTCCGTGGTCACCGCCTACGCGCTGGGTATGCTGCTCGGCTGCGTCTTCTCCGGCCATGTGATCCGCAGTGTGGGCCATATCCGCGCGTTCGCGACCTTCGCCACCGCAGGCACCATCGCCACACTGCTGATGAGCGGCTGGATCACGGTGCCGGCCTGGGCCGTGCTGCGCCTCGGCGCGGGCTTCTTCACAACGGCGATGTTCATCACCGCCCAGTCATGGCTCAACGAGGTCAGCTCGACCGAGCGCCGTGGGCGGGTCATGGCGCTGTTCTATCTCGCCTACACCGTATCGCTGGGGCTCGGCGCGCTCGTCATACACCGTGTGCCCACCGTCGGCGACACGCCCTTCCTCATACACGCGGGGCTCTACGCCGGCTCGGTCATCCCGATCGCGCTGACCAAGCTGGAGAAGCCCGCGCCGCCGGAGCGCATCGCGGTGCGGCTGCGCGAGGTCTACCGGGTGTCGCCCGCCGGGCTGGTAGGCGCCTACGTCTCGGGCTCGCTGGGGATGACCCTGCTCGGCGTCGGCCCGATGTACGGCACGGCGATTGGCCTGACCGCGGGTGAGATCGCCATCCTGATGGCCGCACTGCAGGGCGGCAACTTGGCGATTCAGTGGCCCCTGGGCTGGCTCTCCGACCGCATGGACCGGCGCTACGTCATCGCCGGTGCATCCTTGGCCGTGGTAGCCACCTCGGCCGCCATCCTCGGCGCCGGTGAGACCGCGTTGCTGCTGTTGGTCTTCCTCTTCGGCCTTTGGGGCGGGCTCGCCGAGTCGATCTACGCGATCTCCACGGCCCACGCCAACGATCGGACCGAGGCCGGCGATTACGTCGTTGTCTCTTCAACAATCCTGGTGGTCTGGGCCATGGGCAGCACCATCGGCCCCATGCTAGCGACCGGCGCCATGAACCTGGTGGGCCCACCCGGGATCTGGCTGTTTTTCATCCTCGTCAGCGCCGTTTTCGCGGGATTCGTCGCGTGGCGTCTGATGCAACGCGCCGAGCCGCCGGAAGCCGAGGAGACGCACTTCCATACCGTGCCGGCGGCCCCGCAGATCCCGGAATGGAGCCCCTACTGGCACGAGACCGAGGGTTACGAGGGCGCGCGGGACGGGGCTAGCGCGGAAGAAACGGCCGAAGGCAACGGCTGGCTCCAATGAAGGCACGCCCGAGCGCGAGGACCCCAAGGGGCGAGACCGCAGCTTGGTCGCCAACAGACCGCGTCGATGCGCCCGCCCAAAAGCGTTGGACCGTTTTGCGCCTGATCTAGCAACCGCCTCGACGCTACCTAGCAAGATCACCTGGTGCGATTGGGGTCGTGGCGACGGTTCAGGACGCGCCATTCAGATAGCGCGCGAGAAGCGTGTCTCCTGCTTCTGTTGGAGGTATCGATCGAAGACCATGGCGACGTTGCGGACGAGCATCCGCCTCGGACCCCTGACACGGAGCGTGCGCTGGCGTCATTCCACCAGACCGTCTGCGACCAACGGCTCGACGGCCTCGCGCTCGCGGGCGAAGTCGGCCCCTTGGGGGTAGTCGAAACCGGCCACATCCAGCACAAAATCGCGCATCAGGTGTTGGATCGAGTCGCGCCGAACGCAATCGGCACCCGTGAGGAACGGCCCGCGCGAGATCGGCAACCGGCCCGCGTCCACACCCTCGTAGTACGGATCGAGATCGCGTAAATGCCGACTGTAGCCGTTGCCGAACTGGCCGATCCCTGTTGTCCCGCGGGCGATGAGATCGCAGTCGCCGTGGGTCGTGTACCCTTGCGAGTCGCGCGTCACGGTGCCGGCCTGCTACGCCTGCGCCAGCGCATCGTGCGGCAGTGCGAAGTGATCCATTCCGATATAGATATCGCCCGCATTCGTGAGGCGCTCGATCGCCCGACCAAGGATTGTCAATCAGTGCGGGGGACTCGGGCGATCCGCCTCCTCCATCCGGCGCTGAGCCGGGAACTATTGCGGCAGATGGGCGTAGTTGTAGATGGCAATACGACCGGACGCCAGATCGATGACACGATCGAGCGTGCACGTAAAGCGCCCAAGCATTTTCTTTGACAGGCCGTAGATCAAATCCAAATTGATCAAGTCGAACTCCTGTTACCGGCAGGCCTCGTAGCTCGCCCGTGTTACCTCCATCGGCTGGCGACGATTCACCGCGCGTTGCCCATCGGGATCGGAGTCCTGGACACCGATGCTGGCACGGTTGCAACCCAGCTCCCGCAATAGCTCAACCGTCCTCGGGGGTGCCGAGAGCGGATCGAGCTCGCGCGGATCGAGCTCGATCGAGTAATCGCCGCGATCGTCGTCGCAAGGCGGGTAGACCCGCCGGGTGGCCTCCATCACCCACCGCATCCGATCGTGGTCCGGGAATGTTGGCGTACCCCCCCCCAATGGAACAGATCAACCGATGGTCGCTTGCCGACAAGCTCGGCCTGCATCTCGATCCCGCGATCGACGCGGTCGAGATAGGGGCCGGCATGTGCACGGTTGCCGGTGACGATCTTGTTGCAAGCGCAGTAGAAGCACAGCGTCGCACAGAACGGCCGATCGAACTAAAACGATAACGGCCGGCTCGGATCCGCCTCACGCGCGGGATGCGCATCGGCGGCAACATCAAAGTCCTGGTGGAACCATGGCGCGGTCGGGTATGGGGTCTAGTGGGCCCGAGACATCGTAGCGCTGGATCAGGTCGGCATCGATTGGTCATGGGCGCAGGCACACAGTTACC
>CAYUKN010000030.1:0-22657 GCA_964445325.1 uncultured Ectothiorhodospiraceae bacterium | reverse complement strand
CGAGCGATCGTTGAAAGATGCCGCTGTGGGACGCGCGCAGTAGGTGCCGGGTTTTGCAGAAAGGCTCCTAGGCGGGCACCGAATCAGGCCCTGCGCCGGTTGCCGGACTGCACCGGTGTGGCCGGCGCACTGGCCCGCAGCGCCGCCATCGCCTCGATGCGCTGCTCGGCGAGTCGGTCGGCCGCCCGCCAGGCAGCGATGCCCTCGCGCCGCGCCAGGTCGTAGATCGCGGTGAGGTTGGGATCGATGCGCTCGACCAACGCATGGGCGCGCTCGCGGCTGTAGCCGTCGAGCTCCAGCGAGACGTTCATGACGCCACCCGCATTGATCGCGTAGTCGGGGGCGTAGAGGATCCCGCGGGCATCGAGGGCGTCGCCGGCCTCGGCATCGGCCAGCTGATTGTTGGCGGCGCCCGCGACGATGTTGCAGCGCAGCCGCCGCAGCGTGTCGGCGTTGATGATGCCGCCGAGCGCGCAGGGGACGAATACCTCGACATCGAGATCGAAGACCTCGTCCGGCGCCACGGCGATCGCGCCGTAGTGGTCCGCGGCGTACTGGCTACGCTCGGGGTCGAAGTCACCGACGTAGACGGTCGCATCGTGCTGGCGCAGCAGCCGCACGATCTCGAGGCCGACGTGGCCGGCGCCCTGAACGGCATAGCGAAAGTCGCCGACCTCCTCCTGGCCGAAGCGCTCGCGTAGGCTCGCACGGATACCGGCGATGGTGCCTTCCGCCGTGAACGGCGACGGATCGCCGCTGCCGCCGCGCACGGTCGAGTTACCCACCACCCAGTCCGTCTCGGTGTTGATGTAGGCCATGTCCTGTTCGGTCATGCCGACGTCCTCGGCCGTGATGTAGCGCCCGCCGAGGGCGTCGAGGAACCGCCCGAAGCAGCGCATCAAGGCCTCCGAGCGATCGCGTTTGGGGTCGGCAACGATCACCGCCTTGCCGCCACCCAGGTTCAGCCCAGCGAGGGCGTTCTTGTAGGTCATGCCGCGCGACAGGCGCAGCACGTCGGTGAGGGCGTCGGCTTCGGCCTCATAGGGCCACATTCGAAGCCCACCGAGCGCCGGCCCCAGGGTCGTGTCATGGATGGCGATGATGGCGCGCAGGCCAATCGCCTCACTGTGGCAATGGACCACCTGCTCATGGCCCTCATCGCGCATGCCCTCGAACAATCCCGGTGTGCTCACGACTCGGCCTCGCTCCAATCGTAGTCGGCGTCCGCGCCGTCCTTGAGCTCGAGGCCATTGAGCAGATCGCGCATGTCCTTGCCGTAGCGCTCGAACATGTCCTCGTTGGCGACCAGCCCGTAGTCGGCGACGCCCTCCGGCCCCTTCCAGTAGTAGTTACGGACGATCACGTTGGTGCCATCCTCGGTCGTCGCGTTGGCCCGCATGAACAGCACCTCCAGGCCATTGACGGAGCGCCGGCTGAAGTCGGCGACCTCGTGGCTGGCGAAGGCGGTCTCGAGCTCGCTCACCGCCCGCTCGCGGATCGCGTCGACCGATTCATCGTTTTCCCGGTACACGAACGCGCCCGAGACCTGGCCATCCTTGTGCACCGCCCGCGCGAGCAGGCGCAGCTTGGAGCGCTGCGGCGCGATCTGCCACTTGTCCTTGTCGTACCATAGCCGGAATGGCAGGTCCTTGGCCCGCAACACCTCTTCGGCCCCTTCGGGGCGCGAGTAACTCGGCACATCCTCGGCCAACACCTTGCCCGCCGGCATCAAGACCGTGGCGAGGATCATCGTGAGCGCAATCAAATTCCGCCGGCTCATGCAGACCTCCTGATGGGTTCGTGGCCCGGCCGGTCGCGACCGGTGCCTCTCTGGACTCGTCGCTCTCGACACAAACCGCCGCCGCCGCGCGTGTCCGCAGCGCCGGCGCCGCCTCGCGGCCGGTGTGATTAGCGCCATTATCACACAGCGCCCTCTGGCCGCGGTCACAAGACGAAATCGGCCTCTTCGAGCAACGTATAGGTGAAGCGATCGCCCTGGGCGCCGGCGGCGCGGCTGCACAGCCTCAGCAGAAAGCGTGCATGCTCGCGATCAAAGAGTACCTGGGCGCCCGCACTCCACGCCCGCCGATCGCCCTCGGGCGCGGCGAACAGATCGATACCCGTCTGGCGCACCCCCTCCGGTACGCCCTCGGTATCGAGGAAGTGCTCACGGCGCGCGCTGCGCCACACGCGGGCCGGCCCGCGCTGGCGCAGCGCGCGTCGGCCGCGGAATCGCCCCACGCGCCACAGGTCGGGGTACTGACCAGGCTCAAGGACCGCTTTGCCGCGGACCATTTCGGGATGGCCCTGCCAATACGTCCCCGCATCGGTAGTGGCCGGGAACGCGAAGAAGTTCCAGGTCAGGCCCTCGCGGTACACCGCGGCAATCCAGTCACTGAATGTGGCGGGATCCAGCGATGCGCTACGGATCCCGATGAGATTGAGCTCGGTGCCGTTGTCGCCCTCACCCAGGGCGTAGCCCTTCTCGTGCATGACCTCGAGGATCTCGGACAGCGACGGGCAGATGGCCGCGTTTTCCATCGGCGAGACTCCTGCGGCCCGGTGGACCGTTGCTTCTGGTTTACCGATAATACGCGCCTCCAGACACCAGCCCACATGGCGCAAAGAGGCTTCATGGCGCAATACGTATTCACGATGAGCGGGCTCGGCAAGGTCGTCCCGCCCAAGAAGAAGATCCTCGACAATATCAACCTGAACTTCTTTCCGGGCGCCAAGATCGGCGTGCTGGGCTACAACGGCGCCGGCAAGTCGACACTGCTGCGCATCATGGCCGGTGTCGACACCGAGTACGAGGGTGAGGCCCGGGCCCAACCCGGGCTGCGCATCGGCTACCTGCCGCAGGAGCCTCAGCTCGATGACAGCACGGACGTGCGCGGCAACGTGGAGGCGGCCGTCGCCGAGACCAAGGCCCTGCTCGACCGGTTCAACCAGATCAACGAGGAGTTCGGCGATCCCGACGCCGACTTCGAGGCGCTGCTCGAGGAGCAGGGCAAGCTCCAGGACCGCATCGAGGCCGCGGGCGCCTGGGATCTCGACCGCAAGCTCGAGGTCGCCGCCGACGCCTTGCGCCTGCCGCCCTGGGATGCCGCCACGTCGAGCCTTTCGGGCGGCGAGCGCCGCCGTGTCGCTTTGTGCCGCACCCTGCTCGCCGAGCCCGACATGCTCGTGCTGGACGAGCCCACTAACCACCTCGATGCCGAATCGGTCGCCTGGCTCGAGCGCTACCTGGGTGAATTCTCCGGCACCGTGGTCGCGGTCACCCACGACCGCTACTTCCTCGACAACGTCGCGGGCTGGATTCTCGAGCTGGACCGGGGCAAGGGTGTGCCCTTCCAGGGCAATTACTCGGCCTGGCTGGAGTACAAGGAGAAGCGCCTCGAGCAGGAAGAGAAGGCCGAGAGCGCCCGCCGCAAGGCCATGTCACAGGAGCTCGAGTGGGCCAAGAGCAACCCCAAGGGGCGCCAGAGCAAGAACAAGGCACGCCTGCAGCGCCTCGAAGAGCTGTCCAAGCCCGAATACCAAAAGCGCGCCGAGACCAACGAGATCTACATCCCGCCGGGGCAGCGCCTGGGCGACAAGGTCATCGAGGCCGAGAACCTGTCCAAGCAGTTCCGCGACCGCGAGCTCTACCAGGGGCTATCGTTCCGCGTACCCCCCGGCGGCATCGTCGGTGTCATCGGGCCGAACGGGGCCGGCAAGACGACCCTGCTGCGACTAATCACCGGCGAGGAGCAACCCGATAGCGGCACCATCGAGATCGGCGAGAGCGTCGACGTCGCCTATGTGGACCAGACCCGCGATGCCCTCAACGGCGAGAACACGGTCTGGGAGGAGATCTCGGGTGGCTACGACTACATCGAGGTAGGCAACTACCAGGTCGCATCGCGCGCCTACGTCGGCCGGTTCAATTTCAAGGGCTCGGACCAGCAGAAGAAGGTCCGCGATCTCTCCGGCGGAGAGCGCAATCGCGTCCACCTGGCCAAGTTGCTCAAGAGCGGCGGCAACCTGTTGCTACTGGACGAGCCCACCAATGACCTCGACGTCGAGACCTTGCGGGCGCTCGAGCAGGCCCTGCTCGACTTCCCCGGCAGCGCGGTCGTGATCTCGCACGATCGCTGGTTCCTCGACCGTGTCTCCACGCACACGCTGGCGTTCGAGGAGACCGGCGAGGTGTTCTTCTTCGAGGGCAGCTACAGCGAATACGAGGCCGACCGCCATCGCCGCCTGGGCAGCGACGCCGACCAGCCCCACCGGCCCAAGTACAAGCGCCTCGACCGCTAACCCGCATCGTAGAGGGTGGTTGGCCACCCCCTCGCTCCGGCTCACGCGAAGACGCGAAGAACGCGAAGAGCGATTCGTCGAACACTTCCGCGCGTGTGGGCGATTCCTCTGCCGGGATGAGGCTAGCAAGCCGTAGTCCACCGCGGAGTGGGTTGCCCCGCCCCGTCCCGGCGCCCGAAGAAGATACGATCCCGCCGCACCCATTGATACGCGGCGTGGCCCGCCGCTAGACGTTTCTGTACACCTCGCGCGGAGGCGGGACGAAGAAATTCCTCTTTCGCGCCCTTAGCGCCTTCGCGCCTTCGCGAGAACCAATCAGCGAGGTGGCAACATGCCTACGGGGGTTGCGAACCTTCCAGCAAGCGAGATGTTCCCGGGCTCACTGGACGTCGTTGAGCGACCAGTCGTAGCGGTGGCTGTCGTAGCCACTGCGCCCCTGCAACCGCTCAGCCAGGTCGCCCTCGGCATACGCGCGCAAGTGCTCGATGACGCCGCGCTGGCTGCCGCCGAAGTCCGCCTGGAACCAGGAATAGATCGACGACACCACCAGCTCACCGTCGATGACAGCCGCGCCGCGGGCATCGTTGATGTGCTTGCGCGCCCCGCGTTCGAGCAAGCGCTCGCTATTGTCGGCGGTGAACGCCTCGGGCTGGAGATTCGGACAACCGATCGAGGCGCAATTGACCGCGTAGTGGATGCGCGGATCCTCCCAGATCGGGCGCAGGATGCGGTGCTCGATGTCGTTGAGCGAGAGCTCCTCGCCCTCGATCTCGACGAGCTTCTTGCCCCAGGGTCCGCTGGCGAACCAGCCGGGCGAGATCTCGATATTGCGGATGGTCTCGACCGGATAGTGATCGAGTACGACGTCGACCGTCAGCGCGTTGTACAGGTTGACCCAATAGGCGAACTGGACCGGGCGCGAGTACTCGCTGATGGCTTTCTCCGTGAGGGCCTCGAGGTAGGCATCCAGGCGCTCGGCATCCTCCTGCGAGACACCGCCGTAGTCGATCCGGGCGACGCCGTCATCGCCCATCTCGCGGTAGCGCTCAATGAAACGGGTCCAGGCACCGTGATCGATGGTCTCGCTCGAGTCACTGTCGTGCTCGGTCCAGCGCGGCCACAGATCGGCCTCGGGGGCAGCATGCACGGGGCCAGCGAGAGCCGCCAGCGCGGCGACCACGACAGCATAGCGGCTTGATTTCATCGACGCGTCCAAATCGTTGCCTTGGCCAGCAGTGGACAGTCTGGGTGGGCGCGAGTTCCCGCACTCACCTACGCCGGCACCAGGCGCCGCCACAGATCGTCCAGGCGCTCGGGATCGACCGGTTTGGTCAGGTATTCGTCGATGCCCGCCGCCAGGCTCTCTGCGCGCGCGCCCTCGCTGGCGTCCGCGCTCAGCGCCACGATCGGGATGTCGGCCTGGCCGACCTCCCCGCTGCGGATGCGATGGGCCAGCTCCGCACCGCCCATCCCCGGCATGCGCAAGTCGATCAGGGCCAAGTCGTACGCGGCCGCCTCGAGCGCGCGCAACACCGCCGACCCGTCTCGGACCAACTCGACATGATACCCGGAGCGCTGCAACACCGTCTCGATGAGCTCGGCATTGACGACATCGTCCTCGGCCACGAGCACGCGACAGTGGCTCGATGCGTTTGCGCCTGCATCGGGGGCGTCCGCCGCGTCGGTTTGCGGTCCGGTCAACGCCGCCGCCAACGCCTGCCACAGCTCAAGCGGCTGGAACGGCTTGACGAGCGAGGCATCGGCGTCGACCTCCTCGGGCAGCGGGCGCCCGCGATAACCGATGTAGACCACGGGCACCCGACGGTCGGCGAGGTCCCATACATACGGGATGCCGTCGGCGGGATCGCAGCCGCCCGGGGTATCAGCGACGACGATCAGATCGGCCGCCGCCGCAACCGACGGCGCCACGGCGGCACTGTCGTCGTACGCCTGGACGCTCATCCCCGCCTGGCGACACGTTTCCCCCATCGCCTCGCAGGCGAACGGGTCGGCCTCCAGGATGACCACCGCGCGCCCCGCAAGCTCCGGCGGGGGCTGCGGCGGAGCGTCGGTCCGCGGGTCGCCGGAGAGCAGCGGCAGATCCAGCCGGAATACGGTGCCCTCGCCCTGGCGGCTGTCGACCGCGATATCGCCGCCCATCGCCGAAACCAGGCGGTAGGCGATGGTGGTGCCCAGACCCGAGCCACCGTATTGCCCCACAATGCTCGAGTCGGCCTGCCAATAGGCGTCGAAGACGTAGCCGACCCGATCGGCCGGGATGCCCGCGCCCGTGTCGCCGATGATCACGCGCACCGGAGAGGCCCCATCGCCCGCACCTGTGTCGACTCGGCCGGCCTCGACCGAGACCCGGCCGCGCTCCGTGAACTTCACGGCATTGCCGGCCAGATTGTAGAGGATTTGCTGGAACCGTAGCGCATCCCCGCGTACCCACTGCGGTAGCTGGGCATCGATGCGGCAGACGAGCTCAACCTCCTTGGCCAGCGCCTGGGGACCGAGGTTGCGGCAAACCTCGGCGACCGCCTCGCGCAGATCGAACCACTCATTGGCCAGCTCGAGCGTACCCGCGTCGACCTTGGACAGATCCAGTATGTCGCCCACCAGCGCACGCAAGGTGTTGGCCGAGGCCGAGATCGACGCGACGTAACGACTCTGCTCCTGGCTCAGCGGCGTGCGCTCGAGTACACGCGCCATCCCCACAATGCCGGACAGGGGCGTGCGCAGCTCGTGCGTCATGTTGCGCAGGAACTCGCCGCGCGCCTCCTTGGCCGCCTCGGCATTGCGCCGCGCCCGCTGGAGATTCTGGAGCAGGCTCTGTTGATAGAACGGCAACAGGGCCAGCGTCGCCACGACGAAGGTCGCGACCACCGGATCCTGGCGCCATGCGCCCATCAGGGCGGCCACCACGGTGTAGCACACCACGCTGCCGCCCGCCGCTAGCATGAGATTGCGCTGGCCGAAGCGCGTGCCCTGGGAGATATAGAGCACGATATAGAGGAGATAGAGCGGAACCAGGGCATCGCCGGCGAGATAGATGATCCAGGTGATCGCACTCAGATCACCGGCCAGCGACAAATCGGAGCGCGCGCAGTGGAAGGCAGGGCGCGCCAGCACCCAGGCGAGGATGCCGAGGAAGAACACCCCATGGAGGCCGTACAACAGGGCCACCATCGCCCAGCTGACCGACTGGAGGCTGGCCGTGGCGTCGCCCGCCGCCAGGAAAGCCAGTGCCACCAGGCACAAGGCGAACCGGCTGAGCGACGCCTGGAACTCCTGGCTATCCCACGGCAAGGCCCACCGCAAGGCCGCGGCCGTCGAACGCTGGCTGCTCATCATGGTGTCCTTGTTCTTGTGGCGTTTTCACCGCGCGACGCGCCGAACGCCGACCGCCGACTCGTCTCGAGGCGTCGCGGCGTCGGCCCGGGTGAGCGTGGAGCAGCATTTCGCCCCCGAGTCACGATCCCACGGGCACCGCGCAAGGGTCCGACTCCCCCAGACCCTGCGCACCGGTAGCGGTCGTGACGAGCCAACGATATAGCACTGACAGCCCTGGATGCGAGGATAAAACGCCCCAAAGGGAGGCCCAGCATGCACGATCTCGAGCCGACGGCGTCCGCATTGCGAGTGCTCTTGCTCGCCGACACCCACGGCCACCTCGACGAGCGGATCGCGGCGCTAGCGCCGTGGGCCGAGCGCATCGTGCATGCCGGCGACGTAGGCGGCTGCTCCATCCTCGAGCAATTGGGCTGGCCCGGCGAGGGGGTGCACGCGGTCCAGGGCAACAACGATACCGCTCGCCATTGGGGCGACGACGACCCCAATTGGGGGGCCGAGCTTGCCGAGGACGTGGCGCTGGAACTGCCGGGCGGGCGCTTGGTGGTGGTCCACGGCCATCGCGTGCGCGCGCGCGACCGCCACGCCCGGCTACGCCGCGCTTATCCCGACGCCGGCGCCGTCGTCTACGGCCACAGTCACCGCCTGTGCATCGACCAACAGACCGTGCCATGGGTGCTCAATCCGGGCGCAGCCGGGCGCAGCCGCACCTACGGCGGCCCCAGCTGCCTCCTACTGCACGCGACACCGACGCATTGGACCGTCGAGCCCCACCGCTTCAGCCCGCCCCGCAGCAAGCGAAATCGAAAGTAGAGCCACAAAATGGACACAACACGAACACAAAATTGAACGAATCCCCGTGCATTCGCGTCCAGATTCCGTTAAGAGAGGATGTTTTGTGTCTACTGTGTGGTTTCTCCATCACGGCAGAAATTCTGTCGCTTCGTGTTCATCCGTGGTTCTAACCACGCTCACTCCGGCCCCGAAGCGACGGGATAGCCCTCGTCTTCCCAGTCGCGACGACCCTCGACGTAGTCGCGTACGTCGCGGTAGCCGAGGCGCTCGAGCCGCGCCGCTGCCTTCTCCGAGCGCTTGCAGCGCTCATTCGTACAGTAGACGACGACGGGCCGGTCCGGATCAGTGAGCCGCCTTGGTGCCTCCGCCTCGATGTCATCGGAGACGATGTTGATCGCCCCCGGGATGTGGGCACGCTCGTAGACGGCGGCGGGCAGCGTATCGACCAGATCGAACGCTTCGCCGCGATCCAGCCACGCCTTGAGGGTCGCTGCGTCGATGGTCTGCGCCATGGGCTCCTCCTTCGTGGCCGTCCTCGCTGGCATGGTAGCGCCCCCGTCGACAGCGCCGGTGCAGCCGAGTGGCGCGCGCCGACGAATGGACGGCGTGGGACCGGCGCGCTCGTTCGAGCCGATCGGGTGGGCTCCGGTGCTATCCTGACACCAAGCGCGGCCCCGAGACACGCCCGGCTCGTCGCGCCGGGCGAACCAAGGCCCTTCACGGGAGGAGGTATGGACGACAGTGTCCGCAAAGCCATGGCGAAGTGGCCCGACGTACCCGCGCTCTACGGTTGGGTGGGGCTGGACGAGAGTGGCCGCTGGCTGCTGCGCGGCGAGCCCATCACCCACCCCGGCCTGATCGGCTTTATCAACCGCAACTATGCCCAGGATGAGCGCGGCGCCTGGTTCTTCCAGAACGGCCCGCAACGCGGCTACGTCCATCTCGCCTACACCCCGTGGGTGCTCCACGCCGACGCTCGGGGCCAGCTCTGGACGCACGCGGAGACGGCGGTCGAGCGCATCGACAGCGCCTATATCGATGACGACGGCCAGATCGTCGCCGCGACCGAGCACGGTCCGGCGCTCATCGATTCCGATGCATTGGCCGTGGTCGCGGATTGGCTCCGCGAGGGCAATGCGGCGGCCGACCTCGAGGCGTTGGAGGCGATCGCCCGCGGCGAGTCGCGCTCGGTGACCTTGCAGTACGGGGGTCGCGAGGCGCCCGTCTGCGCCATTCGCCGCGATGAGGTGCCCGCTCTTTTCGGCTACTGCCGCGACCCCGCAGCCGGCTCGGGCTGACTCGGGTCTCCCCACCCGCCCGGCTCGACCGGTAGACTACGCGGCTCATCGGCCGGTGGCCGCTATCGGAGGCACCCCATGACCGCGGGCGAGGCGGGAGAACGCGACCGCGACAAGCATCGTCTGACCACCCTGACCTACTTGTTGCATCTGCTCGGGCTGATGACGGTGGGCGGCACCACGGTCGTCGCGCTCATCGTCAACTATGCCAAGCGCACGTCGCTGGCGCGCACGATCTACGCCAGCCACTTCACTTGGCAGATCCGTAGCGGCTGGTGGTTCCTCGGGCTCACCGCGTTATGCGGTGGCTTGATGTTCCTGGGCGACTCGCAGCGGCTGCCACTAGTGGCCATCGTCGGTGCTTTGCTGTGGCTCATGAGCTGCGTCTGGTTTGTCTACCGGGTGCTCAAGGGCTATATGTGGCTCACCTGGAACGAGGAAGTCGGCGCCTGGCGCCGCGCACGCTGAGCACTCATGGGCGCGCGCGGCTACTTCGGTCTGGGCGTCTACGGCATCAGCAAGCCCATGAACGTGGGCAACCTGGTGCGCACCGCGCACGCCTTCGGCGCGAGCTTCGTCTGCCTGATCGACCCGCACGTATCGATGCGCGATATCGGCTTGAGCGACACCTCGGCCGCGTCGAGGTCGATGCCGCTGTACACCTTCGAGCGCATCGAGGATCTGATACTGCCGCGCGGCTGCCGCCTGGTCGGCGTCGAGTACCTCCGCGATGCCATCGCCCTGCCGAGCTTCCATCACCCGCGCCAGGCGCTTTATCTGCTCGGGCCCGAGCTCGCCGACTTGCCCGGTGACGTGATCGAGCGCTGCCACCACGTCGTGCGCATCCCCATGCGCTTTTGTGTCAACGTCGCCACAGCGGGCGCGATTGTCCTCTATGACCGCGTGGTCGTCCACGGCCGCCATGCGCCGCGGCCCGTCCAGCCCGGCGGGCCCCATACCACGGTCGCCCCTGGAGGTGGCCGACCGGGTGCAGTCGACATCGATGCCCTGCCCCAGGACTAGGGCCTGTTCGAACAATCCGGCAACCGGTCCCGCCAGCCCGCGATTGGCTAGCCCCCACGGGTTAACAGCTTCCTGACACGATTGCCTGTAGACTATAAGTGGGACAATCCCGTGACACGGCCAGGGATGCGCTAGCGCACTCCGCGGTTGCCGGACTGTCCCAAGGGTTGAGGCCACAAGGGCTCTAGATGGATGGGTTATTGTATGGCGACAAGACGTAGCTGGATCGGATGGGGCCTGGTGATCGCGGCGAGTGCGGCCCTCGTCGCCTGCGCCGGTCGCGACATCACGAGCGACATGGGCATGCCGGATGCGCCCGTTTGGGTCAACGAGGGCACTCGGGCGCTTTCCAGCCCCGAAGAGCGCCTGTTCCACGGGGTCGGCTCGGCGCCGCCGATGGACGACTCGTCACTGCAGCGCGCGACAGCCGATACGCGGGCCCGAGCGGACCTGGCCGCCGTCCTGGGTACTTATATGGACGCGGTCGTCTCGGATTACTCGAGCACCTCGGCGTCGGCGGGATCCGCCGCCGGCGATCAGGCCGTGCGCCGCGAGATCGAGGCGGTCACGCGGATCAACCTCGCCGGCTCCCGCATCATCGCCCGCTGGAAGGACCCGGACAGCGGCACCGTCTACAGCCTCGCCGAGCTCAACATGGACCACATCCAAAGCACGGTCACGGCCGTCGAGGACATGGATGCCGGTCTGCGCGGGCACATCCGCGAGCGCGGCGCCAATATCTTCGACCGCATCAGCGAACAGGGGGAAGCGCCACAATGATGCGATTGGCAACACACGCGCGGCCCTGGCGTTGGATCCTCGCCGTCGCGCTCGCGATCCTGACCCTGTCGGCATGCTCCACGCGCGTCGAGCGCATCGGCATGGATGAGCAACGCGATCTGAGCGGTCGATGGAATGATTCCGACTCGCGCCTGGTCTCGAACAAGATGATCGACGAGATGCTGTCGAGCCGGTGGCTCGAGCGCTACGAGCGCGAGCATGACCAGCCACCCACCGTCGTCGTCGGCGCGATCCGCAATCGCAGCCATGAGCACATCAACACCGACACCTTCGTCAGCGACCTCGAGGCCGCGCTGATCAATTCGGGCCGGGTTTCGTTCGTCGCCGGCGGCGACTTGCGTGAGGCGATTCGCGAAGAGCGCAAGCAGCAGGACGTGCATGCCACCGAGAGCACACGCAAGGCCATGGGCCAAGAGCTGGGCGCCGATTACATGCTCAGCGGCACTGTCAACTCGATTGTCGATACCGAGGGCAAACAGGAGGTCATCTACTATCAGGTCAATCTCGCACTGACGAGCATTGTCGATAACCGGCGCGTATGGGTCGGCCAGAAGGAGATTCGCAAGTTCGTCGAGCGTGCCAGCCTGCGCTTTTGAGCGCTCGCACCGGTGTGGGCTGGCCCCAGGCGATCGCCGCCGTGGCAAGCCGGTGGCGATGCCTGGCGGCGGCGCTGGCCACGCTGGTCGCCGGCTGCGCCCATCACGCGGGCCAGATCGGGGCCGTAGAGCGCCATCTCGCTGCGGGCGATCCCGAGGCAGCGCTCGAGCGTCTGGAGTCGACACCCTTCGCCGAGCGCGATGCGGCACTGCAGGCGCTGTATCGAGGCATGGTCCTGCGCTTGGCCGGCGACCGCCGCGCCAGTATCGCCGCCTTCGAGGACGCGATCGAGCGCATGGGCGAACTCGAGGCGACGAGCCTCAGCGAGACCGCGGGCGCGCTGGTGCTCACCGAGGCCGTGCGCAGCTATGAGGGCGCGCTCTACGAACGCATCCTGGTGCACGTGTTGCAGGCGCTCAATCATCTCGAGCGCGGCGACTACGAGGCCGCCCGCGTCGAGGCCCGCCGAATCGACCTCGGTCTGCGCCGCATCGACAATCAGCTCGGGCGCGCGCCCTATGGCGGCGATGCCTTCGCGCGCTACCTCACGGGCTTGATCTACGAAGCAGTCGGGGATGTCGACGACGCCCGGATTGCGTATCGCAACTCGTGGCAGGCCTATCGGGTCGAGGACAGCGATCGCCCCAATCTAGCGGCGCCGACGCATCTCGGCGAGCGCTTGGCGCGCTTGGCCGACGAGGCGGACATCGATGTCGGCGTCGACGGGCTGCCCGAGGCAACCGATCGATCCGCGACCGAGCGGGGCGAGGGCGAGCTATTCGTGGTGGTCTTCAATGGCTTGGTGCCGGCACGCGTGTCGAGCTCGATCTGGGTCCAGAGTAGGCCCAGCGGGGAGCTCTTTCGTCTGTCGGTACCCGCGCTGCGCGAGCGCCCCATACCACGCGGACCGGCTCGCATCGAGGCGACCCCGTTGGCCGATCGCTCGACACCGGCTTTTTCGGTGGCAGCGCCGCGACACCGGCGACCCGTCACCGCCAACACCGAACGAGTCGCCGACGTGGCAGCCGTGGCACGGGCGACCCTGGCGGGTGAGATCGCCGCTGCTACGGCCCGCTCGGTGACGCGCAACGTCGCGCGCCACCAGATCACGCGCGAGGTTCGCAAGGAAGATCCATTACTCGCCGCGTTGGTCAACGTGTTCGGAGTCATCATGCTGGAGCGCGCGGATACGCGCAGCTGGCGCACGCTGCCGGCGAACATCAGCATGGCGCGCCTGTCGCTGCCGCCCGGTCGATACGACATCGGGGTCGCCGACACGGGTGCCAGCGGGGCCGTGCTGCCGGAGCCGGAGCCGGTGACCCTGGAGGCCGGCGACATCGCGGTGCGCGCGCTCCACCGGTTACCGCGCGACCCAACACCGGTGCGGCGTTGACGGCGCTAGCCGGCCGTCTCCGGCTTGCCCGCCATGGCCGCGGCGCACCGTAATCTGACGCGCCGCTGGCGCTGGGAGGAGCGAAAGCATGCGCATCGTTGGTCGAACGATCGTCGCCCTGGCAATGACATTAGCGGGCGCCTGCGCCCACAACGCCACCGATGACGCCAATGGAGGCCAACCCGATTGGATCTCGGGTAATCCGGCCAACTATCCGGTCGAGGCCTACCTGCTGGGCCGTGGGCGCGCCGATGCGCCGGCTCAGGCGCGCGACCGCGCACGGGCCGATCTCGCCAAGATCTTCGAGGTCGAGATCGAGCAAGTCACGCGCGATGTCCAGGCTTTCCGACGGCTCGGCGACGCCGAGGTGGATGGCAACGTCGGTGAGCTCGACGTCGAGCGCCGGCTGCGGACGCGTACCGACCAAGTGCTCGAAGGCGTCGAGATCGTGGATCAATGGCAAGATCCCGCGTCGGGTGCCGTCCATGCCCTTGCAGCCATGCCGCGTGCGCAGATCGTCGATCGCCTGCGTCGCGATATCCGCCGGCTGGATGAGACAACCAGGAGGTGGGTCGAGCGAGCCCGCCAGGGTGACAACCTGCTGCCCCGCATCGAGGCCGCCTCGCGCGCGGTGGCGTTGCAGCGCCAACGCACGGCGCTGCAACGCCAGTTGGGCGCGATCAGTCGCAGCGCCACAGCGACGGGACCCGAGTGGCCCCTGGATCGGCTCATCGCCGACCGGGACGAGCTGCGCAGCCGCCTGCGTGTCGGTGTCGATGCCGTTGGCGGCGATCGTGAGCGCCTGGCGCGGACAGCACGCCGCGTTGTCGCTGAAGCCGGTGTCACCGTCGCCGACGACGCAGGCTACCGGCTCAGGGTCCGTTTGAACGCACAGACGGTCGGGCCGCGAGACGGCTGGTATTGGCGAATCGGCAGCCTGGAGGTCGAACTCGTCGACGCCGAGGGCGTCACTCGAGGGGGTTGGCGGTGGCCCCTCAAAGTGGCCGCCTCCGAGCGCTCGCTGCTCGAACGCCGCCTCTACGATGACGTAGGCGAGCGCTTGCGAGACGGCTTGTTGCGCGCGCTGGTGGGCATCGAGGGTAGCGACGGGTAAGCTTGGCGCCGGTGACGTCGGCCAACCGCACGCTTTTAGAACACATTGGCCGCGCTATCGATCGAGGCCCAGCACCCCGGGCCACCCGGGCTTCCGGCGCCGACAGAGCCTGTCAGAGGATACCCGCGTCCAGGCCCGCGGCCATGTAGAGGCCGAGCTCCTCGCACTGGTCGAGGAAGCTGTCGTCCCACTTGCCGCGGCAGATCAGTGGGTCTTGGACCGGACGCCACTGCAGCCCGGTGCAGATGCTCTCGACCGCGCGGCGGGTACCCGTGCCGTCCATGCCGGCGCGCACGTAGAGCGCGTAGGGCAGCCCCTCGGTGTCGTCGCCCACGTTGTAGTAGCTGCGGTCGAAAAAGTCCTTCAGTGCCCCGCTCATGTAGCCGAGGTTCTCGGTCGTGCCCAGTATGATCCCGTCACAGGAGAGCAAGTCCCGCGGACCGGCCTCGAGCGGGCGCACGTGCAATGCCTCGACGTCCTCGATCTCCGCGTTGCGCGCGCCCTCGAGCACGGCCTCGACCATGCGCTGGGTGTTCGGCGAGGGGTCATGGGCGACGACCAGCAGCCTTTTGCTCGCCGTCCCCGTATGAGCGGGCTCGTCTTCGATCGCCACCATGGCGGATCCTCAGCGGCGCACGATCAGGAACACGCCGACGGCCGCGCAGGCCGCACCCGCGAGATACATGAGCAGGACCTCCTCGGGCACGCCGGCCCCGAGGGCATCGGCCACCTGATGGCCCAGCGACTGGGAATCGCGGTAGCCCCATACCGCCAGTGCCGCCCCGATGGCCAGCAGCACCGCACCGGCAATCTGTTGTTGGCGTCGTTTTCTCGCCATCGCACGCTCGCCGTCACAACCCTCGGTGCGATTTGATGACCTCGTAGGCACGCCCGATGTCCTGGGTCTTCGACTTGGCGACCTCGATCATCTCATCGGGTAACCCCTTGGATACCAGCTTGTCTGGATGGTGCTGGCTCATCAAGCGCCGATAGGCCTTCTTGACCTCGTCGTTGCTGGCATCGCTGGAGACCCCGAGGATCGCGTACGCATCCTCCAGCGACATGTCTTCGTTCGCCGCCGCGCCTTGCTGGCGCCCGCGCTGACCGCGATGCGCGCCGTGCTCGCCGCGCAGCATGCGCTCGAGCAGCCGGAAGCGCTCCTCGGGGAAGCGCAGCAGCCGGCAGATGTGGAGCAGCATTTGCTCCTCGGCGTCGTCGAGCTGGCCGTCGGCATACGCCGCCTGCAGCTGCAGCTCGACGAACATCTGGATGAGATTGGTGCGGCGGCCGCATTCGCGGCGCAGCTGCTCCACAGCGCCGTCGAGATCGAAATCCGAGGACTTGCCCTGGTTGAAGAGGTCCATCGCGGTCTGGCGTTGGCGCGCGTTCAGGTTCATCTGGCGCATGACCGCCTCGGCCACGCCGATCTCGTGCTCGGAGACACGCCCGTCGGCCTTGGCCAGATGCCCCATCACCGAGAACGTGGCGGAGAAGAAGGCCGCCTGGACCCGCTCCTGGCCGCCGCCCTGCCCTGGGGCCTCGATCCCATGGAGCCCGCGATCGACGGAATGGCCGAGCGCCACACCGAGGACCGCCCCCAGGGGCCCACCGATGGCGAAGCCGAAGGCACCGCCAGCGAGCTTGCCCCACCAGCTCAACGCCACCTCCCGGTGTAACTGCGTCCCGCCACGTCAGCCCGCCTCCAACAGGGCTTGCAGATCGGCCTCGCCCAAAACGGGCACACCCAGGCTGCGTGCCTTGTCCGCTTTGGAGCCGGGATCGCTGCCCGCGATCACGGCCGTCGTCTTGTTGGACACGCTAGCGGCCACGCGCGCCCCGCGTGCCTGCAACGCCTCCGAGGCGGCCTCGCGGGTCATCGCATCGAACGAGCCCGTGAGCACATAGGTACACCCGGCCAACGGCTGCGACGCCGCGCTGGCGGGCTCGCTCTCGGCCCAGGTGACGCCGGCGGCGATGAGCCCTTCGATGACCTCGCGGTTGTGGGGCTGGTCGAAGAAGGTGCGGATCGATTGCGCCACAACGGGCCCGACGTCGGGCACTGCCTCCAACTCCTCCGTGCTCGCGGCCATCAGCGCCGAAAGCGAGCCAAAGTGCGCCGCCAGCGCATGGGCGGTGGCCTCGCCTACCTCGCGGATCCCGAGCGCGTAGACAAAGCGTGCCAGCGTGGTGTGCTTGGCGCGCTCGAACGCGGCCAGCAGATTGCGCGCACTCTTGTCCGCCATGCGCTCGAGGGCGATGAGGTCCTCGTAACGCAGCCGGAAGAGATCGTCGAGGCGCTGGACCAGGCCCAACTCGACGAGCTGGTCGATGAGCTTCTCGCCGAGGCCGTCGATGTCGAGCGCCCGTCGCGAGGCGAAATGCTTGAGCGCCTGCTTGCGCTGCGCCGGGCAATAGAGGCCGCCCGTGCAGCGGTGCGCGACCTCGCCCTCGGGGCGCACCACATCGGAGCCGCACTCGGGACACTGCGCCGGCATCTGCGGCATCCGCGCGCCCGCCGAGCGCTCGGCGGGCAACACGCGCACCACCTCGGGGATGACGTCGCCGGCGCGGCGAACGACGACGGTGTCGCCGATGTGGACGTCCTTGCGCGCGATCTCGTCCATGTTGTGCAGGGTGGCGTTCGACACCTGCGCGCCTGCGACGGTGACGGGCTCGAGCTTGGCCACGGGCGTGACCTTGCCCACGCGCCCGACTTGGAATTCGACGTCGCGCAGTCGCGTGATCTGCTCCTCGGCGGGGAACTTCCAGGCAATGGCCCAACGCGGGGCGCGCGCGACGAAACCGAGGCGCTGCTGGCGCGCGAGGTCATCGACCTTGTAGACGATGCCGTCGACCTCGTAGGCCAGCGCGTGGCGTCGTGCGGCGAGGTCGTCGTAGCAATCCCGAATGGCCTCCATGCCGGTCACCCGGCGCCGCTCCGGCTGCACCGGCAGACCCCACGAGCGCAGCTGCTCGAGCACGTCGAACTGGGTCGCCGCGAGCTCGGCGCCCTCGATCACACCGACGGAATAGCAGTACAGCCGCAGCGGGCGCCGCGCGGTGATGCGCGAATCGAGCTGGCGCAGGCTGCCGGCGGCGGCGTTGCGCGGATTGGCGAACGGCTTGATGCCCTGGCCGCGGTAATGATCGTTCAAGCGCTCGAAGCCGTCCTTGGGCATGAACACCTCACCGCGCACCTCCAGACGGCGCGGCCGGTCGGCACCCTGCAGCGCCAACGGCAGCGCGCTCACGGTCCGCAGATTGGTCGTGACGTCCTCGCCCGTGGTGCCGTCACCGCGGGTGAGACCGCGCACGAAGACGCCATCGTCATAGAGCAGGCTCACCGCGAGCCCATCCATTTTGGGCTCGGCGCAATAGGCAATCGGACCGGCCTCGCCCAGGCGTTCGCGTACCCGCCGGTCGAACTCGCCCATCTCATCGGCATCGAAGGCGTTGTCCAGCGAGAGCATCGGCACCAGGTGTTGGCCCGTGTCGAACTGCTCGAGCGGCGGGGCCCCGACACGCTGGGTGGGCGAATCCGGGGTGTGGAGCTCGGGGTGGTCGGCCTCGATGCGCTCGAGCTCGCGGAACAAGCGGTCGTACTCGGCGTCCGGGATCTCGGGATCGTCGAGGACGTAGTAGCGATAATCGTGGTATTGCAGCTGGCGGCGCAGCTCGGCCGCCCGCGCTGCCGGATCGGAGGCGGTACTGGTCATAGGTGGCCACGGCTCCGGCGCAGATCGAATGCGCGCAAATCCTCGCGCAGGTGTTGCTCGGTCTGGCGCGTCAGCGTGCTGCGGTTGCCGTCGAGGACGCGCGCGCCCAGCTCATCGGCGAGTCGACGCGCAGTCGAGACCATGCGATCGAACGCGGTCTCGGCCCACTGCGGCCCCGGCAGCCGCAA
Organism: uncultured Ectothiorhodospiraceae bacterium; assembly: GCA_964445325.1. GTDB lineage: Bacteria > Pseudomonadota > Gammaproteobacteria > XJ16 > Halofilaceae > Halofilum. The sequence goes on along the minus strand of CAYUKN010000030.1, from coordinate 4,079 downwards.
CACCATGACGAGCCCCGGCGTCGATAAGGTGTCCATCGTGGCCGGATCGAAGGTGCCGGGCTCGACCGCATTCGCCACACTGAACACGATGGCCTCGTCACCGTCGCGCGCGTGGAAGATGTTTTGCTCGCCGTGCTCGAGCCCGTGGCGCGCGAACACCTCCGCCAGGCGGGCGCCGACCAGGCGCTCGCCCTCGGTGGCGACGAGGAACAATACGACCATGGGCTCGCCCGCCGTGCCCGAGGGCTTGGTTCGCCCCTGGTCGGTCTCGCCGCGCTGCGGCTCCACCGACGCCGGCTTCGACGACTGCGCCTCGGCCCGGGGCGCCTGCGGTGCGTCGCCTGACCGCGGCGGCCCCGCCTCCGGGGTCGGCCCTTCCTGGTCCGGCATCGCGCCAGTGACGCCCTCGGGCGCCGCCCGCGCTTCGGGCCCGGGCCCGGGCTCTGTTTCGGGTTCGGGCTCGGGCTCGGGCTCGGCCACGCCGATATCGCTATCGCCCGGCTCGTCGGCACCCGGCGGCTCGCCGGGTCGGCCCGCGCCTACATCGAGCTCGGGCGCATCGGCGCCGGTGGGAGCGGAGGTGCGCTGATCACGCTCGTCGCGCTCGGCGGCGCGCTGCGCCCGCTCGAACAGGCTCTCACGCGTGGGGTCTTCGCGGCGCCGGCCCGACCAGTACACCGCAGCGATGAGGAAGAGACCGACCAACAGGAGAATCCAGCGCAGCCCCTCCATGACATCGGGTCAGGCGTCGGCCAGCTCGGCGGCTTCTTCGACGTCGACGGCCACCAGGCGGGACACACCGGCCTCGCGCATGGTCACCCCGTGGAGCTGCTTGGTGAGCTCCATGGTCTGCTTGTTGTGCGTGATGAAGATGAACTGCACTCGATCGGCCATCTCGCGCACGAGGTCACAGTAGCGCCCGACATTGGCATCGTCCAGCGGCGCATCGACCTCGTCCAGAATACAAAACGGTGCCGGATTGAGCTCGAAGAAGGCGAACACCAACGCTACCGCAGTCAGCGCCTTCTCGCCGCCGGACAACAGATGGATGTTGGCGACGCGCTTGCCCGGCGGGCGCGCCATGATGGTCACACCGGTCGACAGCAGATCGTCGCCGGTCATCTCCAGATGCGCCTGGCCGCCGCCGAACAGGCGCGGGAACAGCGCCTGGAGCTGCTGATTGACCGCCTCGAAGGTCGTCTTGAAGCGCGAGCGCGTCTCGCGGTCGATGCGCTCGATCGCGTTCTCGAGCGTCTCCAGGGCATCGGAGACGTCGCTGTGCTGGCTGTCGAGGTACTGCTTGCGCTGGACCTGCTCGTCGTATTCGTCGATGGCGGCGAGATTGACCGCGCCGAGGCGCTCGATCCTGCGCGTGAGCTGATCCTCGGCCTCGGCCCACTCGTCGGCGTTGGCCTCATCCGGTAGCGCGTCCAGCAGCGGCTGCACTTGCTGGTCGATCTCGGCGAGCTGCTCCTCGAGCGTCTCCCGACGCACGCGGATCTCGTTGGCCTGCATGCGCTGGCGCTCCAGCGACTCGCGCACCTCGCCGGCATGGCGCTCGGACTCGGCCCGGGTCTGCTCGAGCTCGCGCATGCGCTGCTCGATCGCCTCGAGCCGCTGGCGCGCCTCGTTCATCTCGCTCTCGATGGCGACCCGTTGCTCGAGCTTGCGGTTGAGCTCCGCCTCGAGCTCGTGGATGGGCTCGTCGCTGCCGTCGAGTGCCTCCTGCAGATCGGTCTTGCGCTGATCGAGGTGCTGCAGGCGCGCCTCCATGCGTTCGAGATTCTGGGCGGTGGCATCGCGCGAGCTCTTGGTCGACTCGACGCGCAGCTCGATGCGGTGGCCCTCATCCTGGTCGGCGCGGGCGCGCTCGCGCGCGCGCTCGAGCTCGCCGGCGAGATGCTCGCGGCGCTCCTGCAGCGAGCGGCGCTCGTCCTCCAAGGCCTCCGACTGCTCGAGGGCACGGTTGCGCGCGTACTCCGCCTCGCCATATTCGCGCTGCTCGCGCTCGATTTGCTCATTGAGTTCCTGCACCTCGGACTCGAGCTGCTGGCGCCGATGGCCGATCTGCTCGAGGCGCATGCGCCGGCCCTCGAGCTTGGAGCCCACATCGCTCTGGCGCCGATAGGCCTGGTTGAGCGCCTCCTGGGTCGACTCACGCTGCTCCTCCAGGCGGCGCACCCGCTCGGCCGCCTCGTTGAGCTCGCCCTCACACTCGGCCAGGGTTGCCTGGGCCTGCTCCAGAGCCGAGCGCGCCTGCGCGAGCTGCTGCTCGCGCGCGAGCACACTATCGTCGTCCTCGCCGGGATGGGCCACCCGCAGCCAATTGGGCCCGATCCAGACGCCATCGGGAGTGACTACGGATTCGCCCGCGCCCAGCGACGGGCGCAGCGCCAGCGCCGAGGCCACATCATCGCGCGTGTGGATGCCCCGCAGCAGGGGCACCAGATCGGCATCGACGCCCACCTTGTCCAGCAGGCCGCCCGGTGCCTCGCCCGCATCGGCGGCGGCAGCGTGATCGACCAACGCCAAGCCGCCGGAGGGCAAGCTCTCCAGCGCCGTCGCCACGGGATCCAGCCCCTCTACGGTAACCGCCTCCAGGAACGGGCCCAGCGCGACCTCGACCGCGCGCTCCCAGCCGCTTTCCACGTTGAGCCGCTGCGCCAGGCGCGGGCGATCCTGTAGACCCTGTGCCTCGAGCCAGGTGACCACGTTGTCATCCGCCTGACCCAGTGCGGCCTGCTGCAATGCCTCCAGCGAGGTCACCCGGCCGCTCGCGCGCTGCTCCTCGCCGCGCACCGTGTCGACACGCTCACGGGCGCTCTGCTGGGCCTGGCGCGCGTTCTCGAGATCCGTGTTGATGGCATCGAGCTCACCCTGGAGGCGGCTGAGCTCGGCCGTCGCCTGCTCCTCCTCGGCGACCAGCCCGTCGATCTCGGCCGAGACCGCGTCCGTATCGAGCTGGGCACGCTCGGCCTCGATGCGCTGCAGTCGCTCGCGCGCCTGCTCGATGTGGCGCTCGAGCTGCTCCATGCGCGAGCGCTGGACCTGGGCCTGCTGGGCGGGCTCGGCGGCGCGCTTCTGGAAATCGTCCCACTCCGCCTGCCACTGGCGCATCGCCTCCTCGGCTGCCTGGAGGGCCTTGCCGGAGGCGTCCTGGCTCTCCTTGAGCTGCTCGTGCTGGGGCTGATCCTCCGCCAGGGCCGTGTCGAGCTGCGCCAGTCGCTCGCGGTCGGAGCGGATGTGCTCGGCCGTCTCCGAGTGCTCGTGCTCGACCTGGGCGAGCTCGTCGCGCGAACGCTGCTGCTGCTCCTTGGCGTGCTGGATCTGCTGCTCCGTGCTCGAGATCTCGGCACCCACGCGGTAATAGCGCCCCTGGACCTCGTTGAACGCCTCTGTGGCGTCGTGATGCTCCTGGCGCGCGGATTCGATGTCGGCCTCGGCGCGGCGTTGCTGGGCGACGATCTCCTCCAGGCGCGTCTGCTCCGACGACAGGGCGCGCTCGTAGTCCTCCAACTGGCTCGCCATATCGCGCCAGCGCAGGGCCAGCAATTCGGCGTGCTTGTGGCGCTGCTCCGCCTTGAGCTCCTTGTACTTCTCCGCGGTGCGCTTCTGGCGCGCGAGATGCTCGAGATGCTTGTCGACCTCCTCGCGCAGGTCATTGAGGCGGTCGAGGTTCTCGCGCGTGTGGCGGATACGGTTTTCCGTCTCACGGCGGCGCTCCTTGTACTTGGAGATGCCGGCCGCCTCCTCGAGGTGGGTGCGCATGTCCTCGGGCTTGGCCTCGATCAGGCGGGTGATCATGCCCTGCTCGATGATGGCGTAGCTGCGCGGACCCAGCCCCGTGCCGAGGAAGATGTCGGTGATATCACGGCGGCGGCAGCGGGTGCCGTTGAGGTAGTAGACCGAGGCACCCTCGCGGTTGACCACGCGCTTGATCGATATCTCGTTGTAGCGCGCGTACTCGCCGCCGAGCGAGCCCTGGGTGTTGTCGAAGACGAGCTCGACCGAGGCCTGGCCCACCGGCTTGCGCGCCGACGAGCCGTTGAAGATCACGTCCTCCATGGAACCGCCGCGCA
>CAYUKN010000029.1:0-23380 GCA_964445325.1 uncultured Ectothiorhodospiraceae bacterium | reverse complement strand
ATTTCGCCATCGCCACCGAGGCCATGGAGCACTTCGAGGACCTGGTGATGATGCCGTGCTACCACTGGGATCGCGCCGTCATCGTGCGCCGCGACAATCCCTTGGCCGAGCTACCCGAGATCACGCTCGCCGATGTCGCTTCCCAGCCCATCATCACCTATGTCTTCGGCTTCACCGGCCGATCGCGGCTCGACAAGGCCTTCAACAGCGCCGGCCTCACGCCCAACGTCGTGCTGACCGCAACCGACGCCGACGTCATCAAGACCTACGTGCGCCACGGCCTCGGCATCGGGATCATGGCCAACATGGCCTACGAGCCCGAGGCCGATGGCGATCTCATGCGTATCGATGCAAGCCACTTGTTCGAGTCGAGCACCACCCGCATCGGTTTCCGCCGCAACACCCGCCTGCGCAGCTACATGTACGCCTTCATCGAGGAGTTCGCGCCCCACCTCACGCGCGAGGTCGTCGACGCCGCCCTCGAGGCCGACAGCCCCGAGGACCGAGAGGCGCTGTTCGCCGACATCGAGCTGCCGCGCTACTGACGACTCAGTAGCCGGACGCCGCGGAGATTCCTTGTGAACCACGAAGGGACAGGACTGTTTCCGGTGCGCACGCGACTGCTTGTGGCGCGTCGCTGATGCCATTGAAAGCTCGCCCGAAGTCGGAAGCGCCAGCGCAGGCGTTACGGTGCAGGAGTTTCAGCCCCCGGATCCGGCCCCAAGGCACAACTTGAGGGTGAATCCTGGCTCTATGATCAAGCGATCGTTCCTCTTTTAACGTGCATCCAAACAGCGCAGCTCCTGATCGGCTAAACCCCCTACCGAGCGTTCCCACGTGGCCATTGGTGTTCCTTCGTGGTTCTACCCAAGCTACAAACGAAAACGCCGGCACTGAGGCCGGCGCTGCGTAGTCTTTGTGGGAGCGCGGGCGGGCTCAGATGCAGTCGAGGCCGACCGTCTCCATGAGCTCTGCGACCTCCTCGCGCTCGTCGCCCTTGTGCTCGAGGACCTCGCGCTTGAGGCGCATGTAGACGGTGTAGATCTGGGGCGTCTGGCCGGCGCGCTCGACAATGAAGAACGGCGCCCGCTCGACCCCGTAGCGCGCGGCGATCGCCATGCCGTCGCTGTCGGGGTCACGCTCGTCGGCGACGACGACCTCGTCGATGCGGTCGCTCAAGCCGTCGCTCTCGAGCCGCGCGGCGACGTCGTCGCACTTACGACACGGCGAGCCGTCCGCCAGGATCTTCTTGACTAGGGTGATCCGGGTCATCGCCACACCTCCGGGCATTATTGGTTGGCCGCACGCCGCTCGCCGAGATTACCCGCGTGCAGCCCGCATTCCTTGTCCTCGGCGAGCTCCCACCACCAGCGCCCCTCGCGCTCGTGCTGGTTGGGCAACACCGGCCGCGTGCAAGGCTGGCAGCCGATGCTCTTGTAGCCGTAGCGGTGGAGCTCGTTGAACGGCACCTCGTTGGCACGGATGTAGTCCCAGACGTCGGCCGAGGTCCAGTGCGCCAGCGGATTGAACTTCATCAGCCGGCCATCGGCGCCGGCGAACGCCGGGTCCTCCTGGGCGACCGGGACGTGCACCCGCGTGCCCAGGCTCTGGTCGCGGCGCTGGCCCGTGATCCAGGCATCGAGCTCGGCGAGCTTGCGCTTGAGCGGCACCACTTTGCGGATGCCGCAGCACTCCTTGTGCCCATCCCGGTAGAACGAGAACAGCCCCTTGCGGCGGACCAGGTCCTGGACCTGCTCGGCGTCGGGGAAGCGCACGTCGATGTCGATGCCGTAGTGGTCGCGCACGCGCTCGATGAACTCGTAGGTCTCGCCGTGCAGGCGGCCGGTGTCCAGGGCGAAAACGCCCACGTCGGGGCGGATGCGGGTCGCCATGTCGATGAGCACCACGTCCTCGGCACCCGAGAACGAGATCGCGATGTTGTCGAAGCGCTCGAGCGCGAACGCGATGATCTCTTGGGGCGAACGCTCGGCCAGATCGGCCGGTAGCTCGGCCTCGGGGATGATGCTCATCGGGACTCCGATGCCAGTGATACGGGGCAATGCCGCGACGTTGCTTTATACCAGCGCGCCCTCAGCACCGGAAAGAATGACTCCTTCTATTGCCAGACCGGATCGTTATAGGGGACTACACACCTCCCTGGGGCCTCGCGAAGGCGCCAAGGATGCGCAGACGACGAAGTCATTGTTGGAGCGGGGTGTGAGACCCGGTGCATTAGCCGGGCCGAAGCGCCAATGGTCGGCGTTCGCCACCGGCCGAGCGTCCGTGGGACCCAAGCTCCGCCGGGGAGGAGATCACAGGCAACGCCCTTTCAAAGAGCGAGACCTGGCGCTTTTTGCGCCTTCGCCAGGCCCAGTGGCCGCAGCCGCGCGGGCTACTCGATGTTCTGGACCTGCTCGCGCATTTGCTCGATCAGCACCTTGAGCTCGACGCCGGTCTCGGCGCGGTCGGCATCGGCGGCCTTCGAGCCCAGGGTGTTGGCCTCGCGGTTGAGCTCCTGCATCAGAAAGTCCAGGCGGCGCCCCACGGGCTCGCTTTGCTCGAGGGCCGCGCGCACCGCCGCGACGTGGGCGTCGAGGCGATCGAGCTCCTCGGCCACATCCAGGCGCTGGGCCTGGTGGGCGAGCTCCTGCTCCAGGCGCGCGGTGTCGTGGTCGACCTCGAGTGACGCCAGGCGTTGCTGCAAGCGCTCGCGCAGGCGTGCCTCGACTGCGCCCGCGTGCTCGCGCTCCTGCGCGACCAGGCGGGCGATGCCGTCGCAGCGCTCCCCAAGGGCCGTCTTGAGGCGCTCGCCCTCGTGCTCGCGCGTGCGCGTGAAATCCGCGAGTGCCTTGTCCAGCAGCGCCAGCGCGGGTTCACGCAGGGTCTCGCGATCGGGCTCGGGGGAACGCACCACGCCCGGCCACTGCAGCAACTCGTACGATGACAGCCGCCCCGGATTGATCAAATACGCGTCGATCGCGTGGCAGGCATCGACCACGGCCTGGATGACCTCGTGGTCGAGGTTGAGCCCGGCGGTCTGGCGCGCCGGGTCGAAGCGCAGGGTGCACTCGACCCGGCCGCGGCCGACCGCCGCGGCGACACGCTCGCGAACCTCGGGCTCGAGCGCGCGCAGCGGCTCGGGCAGGCGCGGGTGGATCTCGCGGTAGCGATGATTCACACCGCGCAGCTCCCAGGTGATCGAGCCCACCGAGAGCTCCTGCTCCCGGGTGGCGAAGGCGGTCATGCTGGCGGGCATCGACGGGGTTCTCCGGGGAATCGCCGCGCGCATTATCGGGGCCACGCGCCACCGTGGCCAGCGCCGTTCGGGTACAATGCGCCCTCTTTTTAGCGAGGGAGTCCAACGCGATGCGACCGAGCGGCCGTCGCCCCGACCAGATCCGGCCCGTGGGCTTGACCCGCGAGTACACCAAGCACGCCGAGGGCTCCGTCCTGATCGAATTCGGCGACACCCGCGTGATCTGCACGGCCAGTGTGGCCGACAACGTGCCGCGGTTCCTCAAGGGCCAGGGGCGCGGCTGGGTCACCGCCGAGTACGGCATGCTCCCGCGCGCGACCGGCAGCCGCATGAACCGCGAGGCCGCCAGTGGCCGCCAGGGCGGACGCACCGTCGAGATCCAGCGGCTGATCGGGCGCTCGCTGCGCGCCGCCGTCGACATGGAGGGGCTGGGCGAGCGCAGCATCCAGCTCGACTGCGACGTCATCCAGGCCGACGGCGGCACCCGCACTGCCGCGATTACGGGGGCATTCGTCGCCCTCAACGACGCCGTCACCACCCTGGTGCGCCAAGGCACGCTCAACACCACCCCGATCCACGGCATGGTCGCGTCGATCTCGGTGGGCATCGTCGACGGCACCCCCGTGGTCGATCTGGACTACGCCGAGGACTCGACCGCCGAGACCGACATGAACGTGGTCATGAACGAGCAGGGCGCATTCATCGAGCTCCAGGGCACCGCCGAGGGCCACGCCTTCCGCCGTAGCGAGCTCGACCAAATGCTCGACCTGGCCCACCAGGGCATCCACGAGCTCATCGACGCCCAGCGCGAGGCATTGGCACGATGAGCCGCGCGGTGCTGGCGAGCGGCAACGAGGGCAAGCGCCAGGAGTTCGAGCGCATGCTGGCGGGCTCGGGGACCGAGCTCGTCGCGCAAACCGCGTTCGACATAACGCCGCCCGCCGAGACCGCGCCCACCTTCGTCGAGAACGCCTTGATCAAGGCGCGCCATGCCGCGCGCGAGGCGGGCTGGCCCGCCATCGCCGACGACTCCGGCCTCGAGGTCGACGCCCTCGACGGGGCCCCGGGGGTATACTCGGCCCGCTTCGCGGGTGAGCACGCCGACGACGCCGCCAACAACCGCCTGCTGCTGGAGCGCCTCGAGGGCGTGGCCACGCAGGCGCGCGCGGCGCGCTATCGCGCCGTGCTCGTCTATCTGCGCAGCCCCGACGATCCCGCACCCCTGATCGCCGAGGGCACGTGGGCGGGCCGCATCGCTGAGGCCCCGCGCGGCGATGCCGGCTTCGGCTACGATCCGCTGTTCGAACTCGCCGATGGCCGCACCGCCGCCGAGCTACCGGCCGACGAGAAGAATCTCGTGAGCCACCGCGGCCAGGCGCTGTCGACGCTGCGCCACCGCCTCGCGGCGCGCTTGTGAGCCCGCCGGTGCCTGGCACCGCGCCGATCGATCCGGCCCGCTTCGCCGCGCTCGGCCACCGCGTGGCGCGCGGCGTGCGCGCGCGCTTGCGCGACGAGCCTGCGCCCGGCGAGACCCTAACCGATCCCGCGGATCTGAAATCGGGCCACCGCATCGACGCGCACGCCATCGCCGTTGTTCGCGAGGTATTGGTGGATCAGCGCTGCAACGTGCGCATCGAGGGCGGCGATGACGACATCGATCCCGAGGCCGCGTTTTGCCTCTACATCGATCCCGTCGACGGCTCGCTCAACTGGGATCGCGGCATCGGCGATCCGGCCGTCGCGCTCGCCGTCGCCGCAGGCCCGCGGGCCGAGTGCCTCGACGATCTGGCGCTCGCCTACGTCGAGGGCCTGCGCACGGGGGATCGCTACTGGATGGGAGGCGGCGATGGGGTGTATCACTACGACGCCGTTCGCGAATCCAGCGCCGCGATCGCGTGTACGGGCCCCGAGGCGCTGGCGCAGGCGACGGCGTACCTGCGCTGCGGCTACGGCGGCGCGCGCCCGCAGCTGGCGGCGAGCCTGTCCCTGATGCTCGCCGCGCGCGACGTGCGCGCCGTCGACAACGCCGCCATGGAGTGCGCCGAGATCGCCCGCGGTGCGGCCGACCTCCTGGTTGAGGCGCGCGGTATCAGCGACGGCTACAACCTGCTCGCCTACCCGCTCGCCCGGGCCGCCGGCGCCGTGCTCACCGACCTCGACGGCGCCGATCTCGGTCCGCAGCCGTTTCGCCCCGACGAGCCGGTCGACTATGTGCTGGCGGGCAATCGGGGCCTGGCGAACCAGGCGATCGCGCTGATGCAGCGCTGCACGCCCGAGCAGCGCCGCTGCGTGGCGACCCTGGCCGAGCGCCTCGGGCTCGACTAGGGCCTGACTCAACCCGCTCATCGCGGTGCTAGATCTCAGGGAAGCGTTCGCAAGTCACTGACGGATCGGACTAAAAGTCCGATCCACAGGATGTGATGAGCCCCGAATTCGCAATCAATCAGACGTTGCCTAGCCCAGAGCGCGCTGCATGGTCACGCCCAGGTCGGACGGGCGCTCGCACACGGTGACGCCGGCCTCGCGCAGGATCTGTGCCTTCTCCACCGCGCTCTCGCCCTTGCCCGAGATGATCGCGCCCGCGTGGCCCATCTGGCGCCCCTTGGGCGCCGACAGGCCCGCGATGAAGGCGACCACGGGCTTGCTCATGTGCTCGCGCACGAACTCGGCCGCCTCGGCCTCCTGGGGACCGCCGATCTCGCCGATCATCATCACGGCCTCGGTGTCGGGATCAGCCTCGAACTGCTCGAGGATGCGCGCGAACGAGCAGCCGTTGATCGGGTCGCCGCCGATGCCGACGGCGGTGGAGATGCCGATGCCCTGTTCCTGCATCTGGCTCGCCGCCTCGTAGCCCAGGGTCCCCGAGCGCGCGACCACACCCACCCGGCCCGGCGAGTAGATGTGGCCCGGCATGATGCCCATCATCGCGCGGCCCGGGCTGATCGTGCCGGAGCAGTTGGGTCCGGTGACGATCATGCGCCGCTCCTCGGGGAACAACCGCAGGTAGCGCTTGACCCGCATCATGTCCTGCGCCGGGATGCCGTCGGTGATGGCCACGCAGTACTCGATGCCGGCGCTGGCCGCCTCCGAGATCGAGTCCGCCGCATACGGGCCCGGCACGAAGACGATACTGGCCCGCGCCCCCGTGGCCCGCACGGCCTCGCGCACGGTGTTGAACACGGGGCGCCCCAGGTGCTCCGTGCCGCCCTTGCCGGGCGTGACACCGCCGACCACGTTGGTGCCGTAGTCGATCATCTCCTGGGCGTGGAAGGTGCCGATCCGGCCGGTGAAACCCTGGATGAGCACGGGGGTATTTTCGTCGAGTAGAATCGCCATGGCGTCGTTCGGTCTCCGTGGATCGCTCAGGCCGCGTCGCGCGCTGCGACGACGCGGTCGGCGGCGTCGGCCAGATTGTCGGCGGTGGTGATGGCGTGACCGCTGTCGTTCAGGATGCGCTTGCCCTCGTCGACGTTGGTCCCGGACAGGCGCACCACCAGCGGCACGCTCAGCTCGATCTGGTCGAGCGCCTGCGTGATGCCCTCGGCGACCCAGTCGCAGCGATTGATGCCCGCGTAGATGTTGACCAGCATCGCGGCGACGTTGCTGTCCGACAGCACGAGCCGGAACGCCTTGGCCACCCGCTCGGGCGAGGCGCCGCCGCCGATGTCGAGGAAGTTGGCGGGCTCGCCGCCGGCGTGCTTGATCATGTCCATGGTCGCCATCGCCAGGCCCGCGCCGTTGATCATGCAGCCGATGTCGCCATCGAGGCCGACGTAGGACAGGCCCTGGTCCTCGGCGGCGGTCTCGCGCGGATCCTCCTGGCCGCGGTCGCGCAGCTCGGAGATATTGGGCTGGCGGAACAATGCGTTGTCGTCGAAGCCGAACTTCGCGTCGAGCGAGAGCAAACGACCGTCGTGGGTGGCAACCAACGGGTTCACCTCCACCAGGGTGGCGTCGTGGTCGCGCATCAGGCGATAGAGCCCGCGGAAGGTCTTGACCGCGTCGGCGATCTGACCGGGGGCGAGGCCGAGCCCGAAGGCGAGCTCGCGCGCCTGGAAATCGTGCAGGCCGATGGCGGGGTCGACGAGCTCGCGCAGGATGGCCTCGGGCTTGGACTCGGCCAGCTCCTCGATCTCGACGCCGCCCTCGGTCGAGGCGACGACCACGATCTGCTCGGAGGCGCGGTCGAGCACCATCGCGACGTAGAGCTCGCGCTCGATGTCGGTGGCGGCCTCGACGTAGACGGAGTTACAGATCTTGCCTTCGGGCCCCGTCTGGTTGGTCACCAGAAGGCTGCCGAGCAGCGACGCGGCCGCGTCGCGCACGGCCCGGTCGCTGTCGCAGAGCTTCACGCCGCCGGCCTTGCCGCGCGCGCCCGAGTGCACTTGAGCCTTGACCACCCAGCGGTTGCCAGCGATCTCGTGCTGCAGATAAGCGGCCTCGTCGGCGGTGTGAGCGACGCCACCATTGGGGATCGGGACCCCGGCCTTCGAGAGCAGGTGCTTGGCTTGGTATTCGTGGATATCCACTGCTGATCCTCGCGTGATCGTTGTCGTACGGGTGGTTCAGGATTGCTTGGCGGCGATGGCGTCGGCCATGCGGACGACGCTGTCGGCCATGCGCGCCGAGGCCGCATCGATCATCTTGCCGTCAAGCTGGGCGGCACCCTTGCCCTGGCGTGAGGCCTCCTCGAGCGCGGCCAGGATGTCGCGGGCACGCTGGACCTCGCTGTCGGGCGGCGAGAACACGTCGTTGGCGAGCGCGATCTGGCTCGGGTGGATGGCCCACTTGCCCTCGATGCCCAGGGCAGCGGCGCGCTTGCCCGCGGCGACGAAGCCGTCCGTATCGTTGAAATCGCCGAACGGCCCGTCGATGGGCCGCAGCCCGTAGGCCCGGCAGGCGACGGTCATGCGCGCGAGCGCGTGGTGCCACTGGTCGCCCGGGTAGTCCGGGCTCAAGCCGCCGATGTTGACCGTGCGCGCACGGCAGCTCGCGGCGTAGTCGGCGACCCCGAAGTGCATCGCCTCGAGGCGGGCGCTCGCTTGGGCGATGGCCTCGACATTGGCCATGCCGAGTGCCGTCTCGATGAGCGCCTCCAGGCCGATGCGGTGTTCCAGCCCCACAGCGGTCTCGATCTGGCTGACCAGGGCATCGACCAGATAGACGTCGCTGGGCGTGCCCACCTTGGGGATGAGCAAGGTGTCGACGCTGGACCCCGCCTGCTCGAGGATCTCGATGACGTCGCGGTACATGTACTGGGTGTCGATGCCGTTGATACGAATCGACACCGTCTTGCCCTGACCGGCCCAGTCGATATCGTTGAGGGCCTCGACGATGTTGGCGCGGGCGGTGAGCTTGTCGTCCGGGGCGACCGCATCCTCGACATCGAGGAATACATAGTCGGCATCGCCGTTGGCTGCTTTGTCGAACAGCTTGGTGTTCGACCCGGGCACGGCGAGCTCGGAGCGCTGCAGTCGCGCGCGGGCGGGGGCGTATTGTGTATGGCTCATGGTGCGAGCGATCTCTCTCAGCTGGAGCACGGCATCGGCCCGGACAGCCGCGCAGACCCACGCCACAGGCAGCGCGCACTAGGGCCTTGCGGGTGAGCGAGCGGATCACGCGGCGGGGCGCGGAAACGAGCTGAAGCTAGCACGCGCCCCGGGGTGGGTAAACGCTGCAATGCGCGGATGACGCCCGCAACGAAAAATCGGGCGCGAACGCGACACGTTCGCGCCCGTTCGGGCGTAGACAGCGGGTCGAAGCGCGCGGGCGCGTCGCCCACGCGGCATCAGTCACTTGATGCGCGCGAGGTCCTCCTCGACCGCCTGGAGCGAGGCCTCGAACTGCTCGCGCTCAGTGGCGTTGAGATCGAGCTCGACGACCTCTTCTAGCCCATTGGCCCCCAGGATCGAGGGCACCCCCATGGCCACATCGCGATGGCCGTATTCCCCTTCGAGGATGGCCACACAGGGCAACAGGCGACCCCGGCCGCGCACCACCGACTCCACCATGGACACGGTCGAGGCGCCCGGAGCCAGGTAGGCGCTCGAGTTCTCGCGCAGCTGCAGGACCTCGGCACCACCCTTGCGCGTGCGCTCGATGATCTCGTCGATCCTGGCCTGATCGAGGAAGTTCTCGACCGGCACACCGTTGACCGTGGTGTAACGCATCATCGGCACCATCTGGTCGCCATGGCCGCCCAGCACCATGGCATCGATGTCGCCCATCGAGCGCCCCGTGGCCTCGGCGATGAACCAGGCCATGCGCGACGAGTCGAGCACGCCCGCTTGACCGAACACCCGGTTGCGCGACCAGCCGGTGCGCTGCCAAGCGCGATAGGTCATGACATCGACCGGGTTCGCGACCACGATCATCATCGCCTGAGGGGCGTGCTCGCGTGCCGCGTCGGCGATCTGGTCCATGATCGCGACATTCTTGTCCAGCAGATCGGAGCGGCTCATGCCCGGCTTGCGCGGCAGGCCGGCGGTCACGATGATGAGATCGCTGTCGGCCAGATCGCGGTAGTCGGCCGTTCCCCACAGGCGCGCATCCGTGCCGAAGACGGGCGCGCATTCGGCGATATCCAGCGCCGCCCCCTTGGCCGGCCCCTCGGCGATGTCGACGACCACGACCTCGCGCGCCAGGCTCTGCTGCATCAGAAAAAGCGCGACAGACTCACCGACGCGCCCCGCGCCTCCGACGACCGCGATCTTGTTCATCTCGGGCTCCCTCACCTCGTTGATCGAACGCGCTTCATTGTACGCGTTCGCCCCCCGGGGCCAATGGCGTTGCCGCGCGTGAGCCGCGGCGCACGCGTGCGCGGTGTTGCCCGCACGCTGCGCCCCCGCCTATGATCGAGCGCAACGCCGACGATGGGAGCCCCGCCATGAGCGAGCCCGCAGATCAGCCCTTCCGGGCCTACCGCCTCGGCGAAGATGGTGGCGCGGTCACCCGGGTCCAGCTCGAGGATCTATCGGCCGGCGAGGTGGTGATCCGAACCGCCTACTCCTCGGTGAACTACAAGGACGCACTCGCGGGCACGGGGCGCGGGCGGATCGCGCGCCGCTTCCCCCTGGTCGGCGGCATCGATGCCGCGGGCACCGTAGTCTCTTCCGAGGCCGACGGGATCGGCGTCGGCGACGCGGTGCTGGTGACCGGCTGCGGGCTCTCCGAGGACCACGACGGCGGCTTCGCCGATTATGTGCGGGTGCCGGGCGACTGGGTGATCCCGCTGCCCGAGGGCCTGGACCTCTTCGAGGCGATGGCGCTGGGCACGGCGGGCTTCACCGCCGGCCTGGCGCTGATGCGCCTTGAGGAGAACGGGCTCGAGCCCGCGCTCGGGCCCGTCGCGGTTACGGGCGCCAGCGGCGGCGTGGGCAGCCTCGCCGTCGACCTGTTGGCCGCCCGCGGCTACGAGGTCGTCGCCGTCTCCGGCAAAGCGGACGCGGCCGATTGGCTCACCGGCCTAGGCGGCAGCCGCGTCATCGGCGCGGACGAGCTGGCCACGCGCGGGCGCCCACTCGAGCGTTCGCACTGGGGCGGCGCGATCGACAATGTGGGCGCCCACGTGCTCGCCGACCTGCTGCGCACGACCGTGCCCTGGGGCAGCGTCGCCTCGATCGGCCTGGCCGCGGGAACCGACCTCGAGACCAGCGTGATGCCGTTCATCCTGCGCGGGGTCAGTCTCATCGGGATCACCTCGGCCAACTGCCCGATGGCGCGCCGCCGGCGCGTGTGGCAGCGCCTCGCGACCGACTGGAAACCGCCCCATCTGCACGACATCGTCGCCAACACGGTCGGATTGGACGAGCTCGACACCGTCTTCGAGCGCATGCTCGCGGGCGCGAGCCGGGGTCGCACGGTGGTGCGCATCGGCGGCGGGTAGGCGGCAAGGGAACCCTTCATGGCTGGCGCATGCTGGAGCTCACAACATCCTGTAGGTCGGACTTTCCGTCCCACTCGCCGGGGACTTGCCAGCGTTGCATGGAGCTCCGCCCCACGATGGGGGGTTAATCAGACATGCCCCGGCTCGCCGTCGAAACCGTGTGCCGGAAGCGGTCGTGGATCGCGCGCAGCTCCGGCGTGAGGTGGGCCAGCGCATGCTCGGCTACGTCGTCGGGTAAGCCGAACCAGGCCTCGGCGATCGCGCCGGCCATGCAGGCCTGGGTGTCGGCGTCGCCGCCCAGAGAGACAGCGTTGCGTACGGCCTCCTCCCAGCTCGCGGCCTCCAGTGCGCAGATAATGGCCTCGGGCACACTCCCCTGACAGGTCACGTCGAAGCCGTAATGCGGGCGGATCGCGGCGACGCTGCGCGCGAGGTCGTAGCCGAACCGGCGCGCGATCTCCGTTCTCAGGGTTTCGGCGGCGCTGCCCTGGCGGCCGCGCAGCACGGCCAACGCCACCGCCTGGGCCCCTTTGATGCCCTCGGGATGGTCGTGCGAGATGGCGGCCGAGGCCCGCGCCTGCGCCAGCACGGTCGCCTCGTCGTCGTAGGCCCAGCCGACGGGGCTCACGCGCATCGCCGCCCCGTTGCCGAAGCTGTCGTACGGCCGCGGGTCCGGATCGGCGAGCCAGCCGATGAACGACGCCCCATAGCCCGCATCGGGATAGCGGCGACCGATGCGCCATACGGCATCGCGATAGGCGACACCGTCGACGACGGCGCTCGCCACCGCGAGGGTGAGCACCGAGTCGTCGGTGAAGCGCGCGTCCGGGGAGAACAACCCGAAGTCGGTTCCCTTGTAGGGGCGGGCCTCGTATACCGAGCCCACGATGTCGCCGGCGATGGCCCCCAGCATAGCGTCTCCGTGTTTGCCCCCGGAGCCTGTAAAGACGCACCACGATCGCGGCGTTGCGCGACACCGGCCGCGCCAAGGTGACCGGGGGAGGTGTCGGCAGGCCCTAGATCGTCCCCGTGACCGGTACCGCGACCGGAACCTCCATGCCCACCGCGACGAGCCCGCCGATGATGACGAGCTGGAGCACGAGGGCAACCACCGCCACCCCGACCGCGGCCACGAACGAGGTGCCGAGCACCAGGGCGTAGGCTAGGAACGCCGCGATCAACGCCACCGCCCCCGCGAGTAAGGCGGGCTGGACGAGCTCCAACGCGAGCTGGGCCGCCAGCGTCGCCAGCAGCACGGCGACGAGCGCGGGCAAGAACCCGCTACGGCGTGCGCGGGCCCACCTGGCCGCGATCATCACGGGTACGACCGTGATCGCGACCAAGACGGCGAGTAAACCGATGATGTAGACGAGCTCCAATGCGGACTCCCCGGGGCTTGGGCTGGCCAACGCGAGTGTAGCCGGGTGCGTGCGCGCGCACTAGAAGCCCGGCCGCGGCCATGCTGGCACGGCCACTGCCCGGACGCAGGGGGCTCCGCGTCGATGATAAACTGGAATGGCCGGCCGCCGGCCGAAGTTGGTGCGACCCCCATCCCATGGAATTCCACGGCTATCCCCCGCTGACGCTCTACGTGCACCTGCCCTGGTGCGCGCGCAAGTGCCCGTACTGCGACTTCAACTCGCACGAGGCGCCCACCGAGATCCCGGCGGCGCAATATGTCGATGCGCTCGCCGCCGATCTGGAGCAGGAGCTGCCCGAGGTGTGGGGGCGCCCGCTGGAGGCGATCTTCATCGGTGGCGGCACCCCGAGCCTGTTCCCCCCCGAGGCAATCGACCGCCTGCTCGCGCGGATTCGGATGTACTTCAATCCGGCGCCCGATATCGAGGTCACGCTGGAGGCGAACCCGGGCTCGGCCGAGGCCGGGCGCTTCGCCGGCTATCGCGACGCCGGGGTCAACCGTCTGTCGCTGGGCGTGCAGAGCTTCGACGATGAGGCCCTGGCGCGGATCGGCCGCGTCCACGGCGCGAGTGAGGCCCGGGCGGGCGCCGAGGCGGCGCTCCGGGCCGGCTTCGACCGCGTCAATGTTGATCTCATGTACGGCCTGCCCGGCCAGGATGCCGCCCGGGCGATGGCCGACCTCGACACCGCGCTCGCGCTGGGGGTCGAGCACGTCTCGTGGTACCAGCTCACCCTCGAGCCCAACACCGTGTTCTGGAGCCATCCGCCCGAGCTGCCCGAAGAAGACACCCTCGCCGCGATCGAGACCGGCGGTGCCGAGCGCCTCGCCGCGGCCGGCTTCGAGCGCTACGAGATCTCGGCCTGGGCGCGGGGGGAGGCGCCGCGCTGCCGCCACAATCTCAATTATTGGCGTTTTGGCGACTATCTGGGCATCGGTGCGGGCGCTCACGGCAAGCTCACGCTGCCCAAGGCGGGAGCGATCGAGCGGCGCGCGAAGGTACGGGCCCCACGCGCCTATTTGCAACGCGCCGCGGGGCCCGAGCGGATCGCCGACCGCCGGCGCTTGGGTGCCGCCGACGCGGCGTTCGAGTTCCTGCTCAATGCCTTCCGGCTGCCCGAGGGCTTCTCGCCGGGTCAGTTCAGCGAGCGCACGGGCCTGCCCTTCGCCTGGCTGCAGCGACCGCTGGCCGAGGCGGAGCAGCGCGGCCTGATCGCGCGCGAGCCCGAGGGTGTCCGCCCGACCGAACGCGGCCTTGATTTCCACAACGACCTGCTCGCGCTCATGCAGGCGGAAACGGACCAGTGGGGCGCGGGCCGCGAGGCCGCCGCGGGCATCCAGATCGTGTCCAGGGGCACTGCCTGACGGATGCTGGAGACCTGCTCCGTGGCGTGCCCGTATTGCGGCGAGGCCTTCGAGGCGCTCGTCGACCCCTCCGAGGCGGGCACCGACTACATCCAGGACTGCGAGATCTGCTGCCAACCGATCCGATTCCAAGTGGCCCTCACCGACGCGGGCGCGATCAGCTTGGATGTGGCCGCGGAGCAAGACTGAGGCGTGTTGTTGTCCACAGACGCCGCGCTGTGGGCGCGGCGCGGACGCGGCTGCCCCCGCGCGCACCCCGTCCCCGAATCGACGCAAACCCACTGAGTCGCGGTCATTCCCGCGAGCATCGACGCGACTGGGGGCAAGGCACTCGGTGGCATATCGCCGGCACCTGGAGGACAGGACCAATCGTTCCACATATCTGTCCACAAGCTCACGCGCTTGCCCCGAGCGCGGGATTACGGCTAGAATCGCGTCCCTTTCGCCGCGCGCTTGGACCGAGGACGGCAGCGATGAAGTCGGAAATCCATCCCCAGTACGAACAGGTCAAGGTGACCTGCAGTTGCGGCAACACGTTCGAGACGCGCTCGACCGTGGGCCACGACCTCCAGGTCGAGGTCTGCTCCAACTGCCACCCGTTTTTCACGGGCAAGCAAAAGATCATGGACACGGCCGGGCAGGTCGACAAATTCCGTCGGCGCTACGGCCGGTAAGACCCGCGCTGCGGCGCCGCGCCGCACGCCGTGGCTCGAAGGCACCCCTCGCGGGTGCCTTTTTGTTTGTGCTCACGCCGGCGACCGCGGCCGGGCTCGAGTGCCCGCCCGACCGCGTCGACGCCCGCGCCCGGGTCGAGGCGGTCTACGATGGCGACACCGTGCGCCTCGCCGACGACACCGAGGTGCGCCTCATCGGCATCGACACGCCCGAGATCGGGCGCGACGGCGAGCCCGACCAGCCCTTCAGCCGCGCCGCCCGCACGGCGCTCGTCGAGCTGCTCGCGGCGCACGAGCGCCGCATCCATCTGCGCTACGCCAGCGAGCGCCGCGACGACTACGATCGCCTCCTGGCCCACGCCTATCTCCCGGACGGGCGCTCGATCACGCGTTTGCTCCTGGAGCGCGGCTACGGCGCGCGCGTGACGGTCCCGCCCAACACGTGGCAGCACCGCTGCTATGCCCGCGCGGAGCGCAGCGCGCGCACGGCCGAGCGCCGCATCTGGCGCACCCAGCGCTTGCGCGGCGTCACCGCACGTGCGCTCCCGCCCGATGCCGCCGGCTTCCGCATCGTCACCGGGCGGATCCGACGGGTGGGCGAGAGCGCGCGCGCCTGGTGGCTCGAGCTCGCCGGGGTGACGTTGCGCCTGCCCAAGCGCGATCTGGACTACTTCGACGGGGTCGCACCCCGACAATGGCACGGTCGACGCCTGCGCGTGCGCGGCTGGATCTATCGCGTCGACGGCCGAGCGCGCATGGACCTGCGCCATCCGGCCTCGCTCGAGTGGCTCGGCGATGACCCGTGAAGCGCCCGCTGACGCGCGAGCGAATGGGGTGCTGCCATGGCGGTGAGTGCGCCGCGGGTGTATCTCGTCGACGCCAGCGCCTATGTGTTTCGCGCCTGGCAGCGTTGGCCGACGAGCATCCGCGACAGCGACGGCCGGGCGGTCAACGCCGTCTACGGCTTCGGCGCGTTCCTCTTGCGCCTGCTCGAGCACGAGTGCGCCGAGCGCATCGCGGTGGCATTTGAAGGCCACAATAGCAACGCCACGCGCCGCGCCATTTATCCGCCCTACAAACGCGACCGGCGCGACAAACCGCCCGAGCTGGTCCACCAGTTCAAGCTTTGCCGTACGCTCGCGCAGGCGGCCGGTCTGGCCACATTCGAGCGCGCCCGTCGTGAGGCCGACGACGTGCTCGCCACATTGGCCGCCGACGTCCGCGCTCACGGCGTGCGTCACACCGTGCTCAGCGGCGACAAGGATCTGGCACAAATCGTGCGTACGGGCGACACATGGCGCGACGAGCGCCGCGGGCTCGAGCTCGATCCGAGCGGTATCCGTCGCTACTTCGGGGTGCTGCCACACCAGATACCCGACTGGCTCGCCCTCGCCGGTGACAGCAGTGACGGCATCCCGGGCGTGCCGGGCATTGGCGCGGCGACAGCGGCGCGACTACTCGCCCGCGAGCGCGACCTCGGCGCCTTGTTGGCCGAGCCGGGCGCGGTGCGGCGCATGCGATTCCGCGGGGCGCCGCGTGCGGCCAAGCTGTTGGCACGCCACGCCGAGAGCGTGCGCCTCGCGCGTCGCCTGACGGGCCTCTTTGCGGACGACGCCCTCGTCGACCACCCGGCTACGCTGCAACGGCGCGCGCCCGATGTCGACGCATGGGCGCGACTGCGGCCACGACGCGGCATCACAGCGGCGCAGCGCCGAGCCTGGCGCGACGACTTGCAAGCCATTGCCGCCCGCGACTGAGCCCCCGCGAACGCGGGCACACTACGACGGTCAATGCGCAGGGGCGGTTCGACCGATCGCGGGATGATCGGCGCAACCCGCACATCCGCGGCACCAACAACAAAAACACGAGGCACGCCGGAAATGATCTCGACCACGCGGACTCGGCTCATCCGAGCATTGGGCGGCGTTGTGATCGGGGCGTCATTGCTGGTCGCACCCAACGCTGGGGCGCTCGATCTCCAGGACATGCGTGGGCGCGTGGGCCCGCCCGTCGACGCCAGCGGTATCGAAGGGGGTGCGCTCGCGCTCACGTTCGCGCCGGAGGCGCCACCGGCGTGGCTGACTTGGTTGGGCGAGGACATCCACCTCGAGACCGCCGTCAGCCTGTGGGACGACGCCAAGCGTAGCGGTGGCGGGGTCTACACGGCCCACATCGGCCCCACTTGGAGTTACCGGCCGACGTGGCTCGGCGACTGCGGCTTCTTCGAGCTCGGCACGAGTGTGGCCTACGTCAGCGAGCACGAATTGATCGACCGCGATCTCGGTAGCCGCGGCCATTTCACCTCGCATGCGACGGTGGGCTGGCACCTGGGCGCGGCGAGGCGCTGGCATGCGGGTCTGCGCGTGCGCCACACCTCGAATGCCGGGTTGGGCTCACCCAACCCGGGGCTCGACATCGTCATGCTGGAGCTAGGCTATCGCTGGCGGCCAGCGCCGTGAGCGGCGCAGGCACGCGGCGATCGCGGCCTGCTACGATGCCCTGATGAGCACGCCGCCGGGCGAGATTGGCCTTATCGTCGTCGGCGACGAGATCCTTTCGGGCCGTCGCCGCGACCGCCACATGGCCGCCCTACTCGAGCGCCTGCAGGCCCGCGGGCTCGCGCTCACCTGGGCCCACTACGCCGGCGACGACCGCCGACGCCTGGCGGCGCTGTTCGCCGACACCATGGCCACCGAGGCGCTGGTGTTCTGCTGCGGCGGCATCGGCGCCACGCCCGACGACGTCACCCGCGAGGCCGCCGCCGACGCCGCCGCGCGCCCGATCGAACGCCACGCCGAGGGCGAGGCCTTGCTCACCGCGCGCTTCGGCCAGGACGCCGGCGAGACCCGCTTGCGCATGGTGGACTTCCCCGCCGGCGCCCGCCTGATCCCCAATCCGGTCAACAATGTCCCGGGCTTCCGCCTGGCGCGCCACTGCTTCGTCCCGGGCTTCCCCGACATGGCATGGCCCATGATGGAGTGGGTCCTCGACGGCCCGTTCGCCGACTGGACACGCGAGCCCGCTGTCAGCCGCAGCATTCGCGTGAGGGCGCGCGAGAGCGACCTCGTGCCCCTGCTCGAGCGCATCGACGCGGACCACCCCGATATCCGCCTGGCCAGTCTCCCGGAGATGCATGCGGGCGGTGACTACGTCATCGAGCTCAGCGTCCATGGCGCGCCCGCCTCGGTGGCCGCCGCGCATGCCGCGCTCGAGGCCGCGCTCGCGGCCTGGGCGATCCCCCGTGCCGACGAGTAACGCGCTTGCCCTCGGCCGCGTGGCGCGGTACCAATACGCGGCCAGCCGCGGCGCCACCCAAGCAGCCGGAGAACGACGATGGCCGACCCCGATCTGCCCCACGGTAACGACGCGCTTCGTCGCGCCATTCTTTGGCTCAACGAGCAGGAAGGCTACAGCCTGGAGGCCATCCAGGTGGCGACCGAGCGCTTCGGCCTGACGCCCCAGGACCAGCAGTACCTGGTCGAGACCTTCCTCCCGAGCGCGGATGACTAGCACGCCGGCACCACCAGGCGAGCTCGACCGCGGCCACCGTGTGTTCGTCTACGGGACGCTGCAATTCCCCGATGTGGCCGAGGTCGTAACGGGGCGCCGGCTCGAGGGGACACGCGCGCGCCTCGACGGCTTCGCGCGCTATCAGGTGCGGGGCGAACCCTTCCCCGGAATCGTACCGGCGGAGGGCGCCACGGTCTCCGGCCTAGTCTACGATGGCATCGATGCAGCCGCTCTGGCGCGCATCGATGACTTCGAGGGCACGCTCTATCGGCGGGTGGGCGTGCGCGTCGTGCGCGTCAGCGACGACGTGGTGCTCGACGCCAAGACCTATGTGGTGCGGCCCCGGTGGCGGCCCATGCTGCGCAATCGCGATTGGGACGAGGCGGCATTCGACCGCTACTGGCGGGCCTACTACACGGGACGACGAACGCGCGAACCCCGGCGACGCCGCTCGATCTGATGCGGCCGGCGATCACCTCACCAGGGCAGTTCCTCGCCGTTGGCGTGCAGGAAGCACCCCGCCGTTTCGGAGTCCAGCGCCTCGATGCGCTCGACTAGCATAGCGGCCGCCTCGTGCGGCTCGACGTGACCGCGGCGCTGGGTCATCTCCGTGCGCACGAACCCGGGATGGAGGATGCCCACGCTCACGCCGCGCCCTTCCAGATCCACCGCCAGCGATTTGCCGGCGGCATTGAGCGCCGCCTTCGACATACGGTAGCCGTAGTTGCTGCCCGAATCGTTGTCGCCGATCGAGCCCATGCGGCTAGTGATCAACACCACCCGGGCACCCCGGGGCAGTCGGTCCGCCAGCGCTTGCGTCACCAGCAACGGGCCCATCGCGTTGACCCGGAACTGGTCCAACACGGCCTCCTGAGCCTCGGGCGAGTCGAGCTCGTCGAAGCCCTGGTTCGACAGGATCCCGGCGTCGTTGACGAGGATATCGACGCGCCCCGCCGACAGCGCCCGCGTGGCCGAGCGCACGGCCGCGGGATCGGCGAGGTCGCAGCCCTCGACCACTTCGGTCGCCAGGCTCGTGAGGGTCTCGCTGGTTCGGCGACACAAGCCGATGACATTGTCGCCTCGCTGGGCGAACAGGCGCGCCATCTCCAGCCCGATACCCCGGTTGGCGCCCGTGATGACGACATTGCGATCGCTCAAGGTGCTCCTCCGGCTCGTCGATGTGTGGTGACTGGGGATTTACAGCGCGACGGCCAGCAGGACAACGCCGCCGAGCGCCCAGAGCCAGCCCGCACCCCGGTCGTCCCCGGCAGGCTCCGAAGCCGACTCGGCTGCGCTGCGCTGCTCGATGGCGGCGCGCTCGTCGGCGCTATAAACAACCGTCGCGACCCGATCACCGGCGCGCTCGGGCGCTCGCGTGGGCGCGGCCACGTAACCGAACTCGCCCGCGGCGAAGCGCGCCTCGCCCGCTTCGTTGAGCGCGGACACGCGCCCGTGATCGACGCCGATATAGACCCCGGCCGGCAGGGCGCTGCCGCCCTGGTCCCCGGGTGCGCATTCGTCCTCGCCGCACAGGCGAACGGCGTAGCGGGTACCGCGCACCCCCAGCGTGGTCTCGGGTGTGACGGTGCGATAGTCGTCGGCCTCGCGGTTGCCGATCGCCCCGGTGACCGCGCGTAGTCCCCCTTGGACGAGCTCGATCACGCGCTCGCCCGGGCCGGTCTCGGGCAGGCGCCACTGGCGAATCCGGATCTCGCTGTCGGCGCGTAGCGTGAGGCGCTCGCCGTCGCGCATTTCGATGATCGCCGAAGCACGCTCGCCCGAGCGCACGGTGTCATCGCGCCGCACGGGTTGGCCGCTCGCGAGGACCCGCCGGCCGCCGGCGGCGCCGACCGCCACGACCCGGCCCGAAGCGCGGACGACCTCACCGACCGCGGGCCCCGGACCGGCCGGTTCGCCCGTATCCGCGGACGGGGTCGTGGCCAGCTCGGGGATGCTCAAGCGTGTGCCGCGGCCGATGGGCGCGTCCGCCCGGGTCGAGGCGAACACCTCGGGGTTGCGCTCCATGATCGCCTCGACGATCGCATCCCAGCGCCCGCTCGCCTGCGGGTAGACCTTGGGCACGAGCCGTTCCAGCGACTGGGACGGGTCGACGAACAGGTAGCGCCCGCCGAAACGCAGCACGCGCTCGTTCGGGGCCGCTGACTCGGCCTGCGCGCGCGCGAATGTGCTCGCCTTGGGCAGGCGGACGCGGACGTCGCCACGCAGCGCGCCGGGCTCACCCTCGGCGACGGCGTGGGGGTTGTTGTCGATGATCCACTGGCGGATGCGCGCCCATTCGCCCGCTTGATCCGGGTAGAGCTCGCGTACCAGGGCCGCCAGGGATTGGCCGGGCGCGACGTAGAGCGTGCGCTCGGCGGGCAGTTGCGCATCACCCGAGCCCGCCGATTCCGCGTCAACGGGGCCAGCGAGGGCAGCAGCGCACAGCGCGAGAATGACAGCGCGGGCCACGGCCATGGTCACCTCCCGACCGAGGGCTCACCGGATCGAGCGATAGCCCCCGGGAACCCCGTGCGGCGATAGCACGAGTTGCCAGAGCTGGTTCTGGCGCGCACGGAACGCGCCCGCGCACGACAGCAGATAGTAGCGCCACATCCGGTAGAAGCGCTCGCCGAACTGGTCGGCGATCTCGGACCAGTGCGCATCAAAGTTGGCGTACCACGCCAACAGCGTGTGGTCGTAGTCCGTGCCGAAATTGTGCCAGTCCTCGATGAGGAAATGGTCCTCGGCCGCCTCGGTCACCTGCTTGGCCGACGGCGTCATCGAGTTCGGGAAGATATAGCGCGCGATCCAGGGATCGGTGGTGGTGTTGGAGCGGTTGCCCCCGATCGTGTGCAGCAGGAACAGGCCGTCGGCTTTCAGGCAACGCGCCGAGACCTGCATGAAAGTGGGGTAGTTCTTGTAGCCCACGTGCTCGAACATGCCCACCGACACCAGGCGGTCGAACACCTCGTCGACCGAGCGATAGTCCTGCAGCCGGATGTCGACGGGCAGGCCCTCGCAGATCCGCTGGCCGTGCTCGACCTGCTCGCGCGAGATGGTCACACCGACGACCTCGACGCCGTATTGCTCGGCCATGTAGCGCGCCATCTCGCCCCAGCCGCAGCCGATATCGAGCACGCGCATGCCCGGCTGCAGCCCCAGCTTGCGGCAGATCAGATCCATCTTGCCGCGCTGGGCCTCGTCCAGGGTGCTGGCGTTGGCCCAGTAGCCACAGGAATAGATCCAGTAGCGCCCCAGCATGCGCTCGTAGAGGGCATTGCCGATGTCGTAGTGCTGCTCGCCCACGCGGTAGCTGCGGCCCGGCGTCTGCAGGTTGATCAGCTTGGCGGCGAGCACGCGCGGGACCTCACGCCAGGGCTGCACGGCATCCTCCAGGCGCGCGCGGATGATGCGGTGGAAAAGCTCGTCGAGCTGCTGGCAGTCCCACCAGCCATCCATGTAGGCCTCACCCAGGCCGAGCGAGCCCTGGGCGAACACGCGTGAGTAGAGGCGCTCGTCGTGCACCTGGATATCGAAGGGACGGTCGCCGTTGATGCGCACCCCGGCGTGGTCCAGCAGCTGCTGGGCCTGGGCGCGCAGGCGGCTACGGGAGTCGCGCGTCGGGCGTACCTCGGTGTCCACGGTGCCACTCCGGTGTCGGTTATTTGTGGGAAACGTACCGGGCCCCACTGCCCGCTCGCAAGCCGGGATTGGCGCAACTGCCCCGCCCGCGCCATGATACCGCCCATGCGCCAAGCCGCCTCCGAATTCTGGGCCGCGCTCGCCGCCGCCCTCGAGCGCGAGGGTCTGGCGGGCCCGCTGGGCGAGCCGCAGCCGCTCGGCGGTGGCTGCCTCCACGAGGCCGTGCGGGTCGACACGCCCGCGCGCTCGCTGTTCGTCAAGCACAACACGCCCGCTTGCGCCGACATGTTCGCCGCCGAGGCCGCCGGGCTGGCCACGATCGCCGAGCCGGGCGCGCTGTACGTGCCGCAGCCGTTGGCCCACGGCGTCGTCGCGCAGCGCGCGTACTTGGTCACCGAGTTCGTCGAGCTCGCGGGCACCGGCGACGCGAGCGCCTTCGGCGAGGCGCTGGCGCGCCTGCACGCGGCGAGCGCGTCGCAATACGGCTTCGCGCGCGACAACTACATCGGCACCACGGCGCAACCGAACGGCTGGTACGACGACTGGATCGCCTTCTGGCGCGAGCAGCGCCTGGGCCACCAGTTGCGCCTCGCTGCCGCCGATGGCCACCCCCGGCTCGCCGAGGCCGGCTGGCGCCTGGCCGAGGAGCTCGACGCCTTGTTCGACGGCTACACCCCGACGCCCGCGCGGGTGCACGGCGACCTCTGGGCGGGCAATTACGGCTTCACCGCCGACGGCGCGGCCTGCCTGTTCGATCCGGCGGCCTATTTCGGCGATCGCGAGGTCGACCTCGCCATGACCGAGCTATTCGGCGGCTTCGACGGGGCCTTCTACGCGGGCTACCGCGCGGCCTGGCCGCTGGATGCGGGGTTCCGCACGCGCCGCCAGCTCTACAATCTCTACCACATCCTCAACCATGCCCACCTCTTCGGCGGGGCTTACGCGCGCCAGGCGCAGCGCATGATCGAGCAGTTGCGGGCGGAGACGAGCGCCTGAGGCGCCAGCGACTGCCACCCCTTCAGGCGTCGCGCTCGACCGCGCCGCGCGCGAGATCGGCGAGGGCGTCGCGATAGGCGCCCGGATTCAGGCTCTCGAGCTCGGCCAGGGCGCGCGCGCTCTCGGTGCGGGCGCGCTCGCGCGCGGCCTCGATCGCGCCGGTGCGCTCGAGGATGGCGACGACCTGGTCGACCGAGTCGGTGCCGCCGCGCTCGATGGCACCGCGGATCACCCGGGCGTCGTCGCCACTGGCGTGCGCCATGGCGTGGATCAGCGGCAGCGTGGGCTTGCCTTCGGCGAGGTCGTCGCCGACGTTCTTGCCCATGGTGTCGGCGGCGGCGCTGTAGTCGAGGACATCGTCGATGAGCTGGAACGCCGTGCCCAGGTGCATGCCGTAACGCCCGAGCGCCGCCTCGGCCCCGGGCGACAGCCCGCCCAGCACGGCGCCCAGCTGGCAGCCCGCCTCGAACAGCTTGGCCGTCTTGGAGCGGATGATCTCCAGGTAGCGCGCCTCGGTGGTGTCGGCGTCGTGGACGTTGATGAGCTGCATCACCTCGCCCTCGGCGATGGTATTGGTCGCGTGCGCCAGGATCTCCATGACGCGCATGCTGCCGACCTCGACCATCATCTCGAAG